>JBCDAZ010000005.1:0-136173 GCA_039184655.1 Pseudomonadota bacterium
CGCGGATCCTCGCTTCATCGATCTGGATCACTTGCCCCATCGGCTTGGGCTTCTCATCGTCTTCCATTCTCAGCTCCTCTCAGCATGTCTGAAAGGAGCCGTCGTCCCGGTCAAATGTGCGAAAGACTCTGTACGTTATCGAGCAGACCTCTCTTTTGAGGAACCTGCACCATGAGTCGTCTTGCAGTTCCTGTCCGAGGACATGGTGGAAGTTCAGCGGGTGTTCACGGTGCAAGCGGGGTGGCCATCGCGGTCTATGGTCGCGGCGGCGTTTGGCAACGTCTACCAAGGACCAGACGGCGCCCCGATGTCCAAGACCAGCATGGACCTTTCCGGATGTCTCTCAAAGCATAACCAGGGCGACGTCCTGCGGGGCGTTGCCGAGGCCGTTCTCCAGCGCAACACGTAAGCCGATGCTGAAGGCGTGATCGGCACCGTCCCGTTCGAGCAGAGCGACGAATGGCAAACCGCCAGCCGCGCTACGCAAATCGAAGCCCTCGCGCAAATCGACGCCGCGGAGACAGACCCTATTTGCAGCATTTAAGCCGCCCGATCATGACCTCAGGACACCCACGACGTTACACAGCCTTGACGGACGTGACCCAGAGACACGTTTCTGAGGTCGAGTTTCGACGCTACAACTTACTAACCTTCTGATTCCATTTAGAGTATTAATGCAGGTTGAGAGCGGGTTGCGCCGCCAAAAACGAGAAACCCGTCACACGCGCTTTTTCGAGACGGGACTTCAACGCCTCAGAACAGAAGAAGGCGCCGCGGGCCTCCGCATCGCGCCAAAGATGCAGGCCGATGGCAGCACTTTCTTTGACGATTTGCCCACCGGGTGTCAGCGCGGACAAGCTGACCCAGGGGACACCGTCCCACTTCCGCACTTTACGTTGCGCATGAGAGGATGCATCGACATCCAAGCAAGGGGCGGTCTGGACGACATTGATGTAGTCATAAGTGCCGAAGGGAGAATGATCCGTTCGGTCGACAACCGTGAGCGGAATGATCTGATGGGTATCCGGCTCCAAGGTCTCGATAATATCGGTGAGGCGTCGGCTGCATACGAATTCAGGAACTTCAAATCTGAGAACATCGGGAAGAGGTGTGTTCGGCGTCTTCTGGCCAATCAGAAGTCGACGGCCATCTAAGTCAGACAAAGCCTCTGCCTCGAGAAGTGCTGGGAAAAGCGGATCGGCCACCCGAAAATAATAGTCAGGCGAAAGTGATCCATCGTTCACTGTCCATGTTGAACCGCCAGGCAGGGCCCAGGGGCCGCTGTCAGATACGTCTCTTTTAATGCGAAAGATCAATCCACCCTCGCTTCTTGAACACGCTTTGCTCAATTTGTCTTGTGACGACGTGTACGCGCCGCCGCTCTGCAATGAAGCTCCTAGACAAGGAGCATCAGCACGCTGCTGTTCGATGCAAGGCTTAGGACCCATAACCGGGGCTCCCAGTCGATCTGATCTGTAACACAAACTTCCACTTGTTGGGCGTTTTCTATCTGCCCCCACCATGTCTGGCCTTCGGGTCGCCAGTTCACCCGTATCGGGCCCTTTGTGCCGAACAAGCCGCGCGAGGGTACGCGTAGGGGTGATCGTCCTGTGATCATCGCGGTCATCCCCGTCATCCGCCATGGCTTGATGAGGCGCGACGCGCCTGAACGACACCGCCCACACAAGACCCTCTATAACCGGTTCATTAACCGGTTCATTCGATGGAGCGAGGCGGGCGTTTTTGACCGGATCTTCACCGAACTCGCCGCAGGGAGCGCGGCGACGGACAGGGTGATGATCGACGCAACGCATCTGAAGGCGCACCGCAGCGCGACGCGCTTGATCAAAAAGGGGCGCCTCCCCGCCCTATCGGGCGGTCCAAAGGCCACCTGAACTCAAAACTGCAGTATCCGGCCGATCTAGAATAACTGCGGACCCTTTGAAGGAATGCCTTAGTCCCGTCGGCGAAGTAAGCCTGACAAGAGTCACCATCGAAGGTAACTAGGAAGAACCGATACAGGCCTCCGCATTGAAACCACGTGTTTTGTGTCCAGTACAAATCACTCTTGAAACCGTAACGCCCATCGTCGACGGTCCCTTCTGCCATCTCAGCATGGCATGTACCGCTTTTGAGATACTCAATCGTTGCCGATTTAGCTCCGGACTCTGGGTTGAAACATTCGAAAGTGTACGGCCAATTTCAAATTTAATTCGATAGATTCCGAGGGAATATTTTTATTATCAAGACCTAGTAAAACTTGTGAAAAAATTTAATAATGGATGAAAAATAGTGGATCAGAAAAACACTTTTGCCTAGTAGCTTAGTTTGATTTGTATCTTTACAATAATAGATACTTTTTTAAATTAAAATAATAGTAAGTTTTAATAAAGAGTTGGAATATTTAAGTAACTTAGCGTATAATGATATAGTAATAATGTATTTGTCTTTTTTATTGATATTGGCGATATTTTTATTTTTGAACCACAGTGTATTTAATTATTATTGGGGGATTTTCGAGATTATAATTTACTAAACTGCAAATGGGTCTCTTTTTCAATCTTTCTGCCCTAATTTCTATAAGTTTTATTAGAGCGTTAAAATACAGACGAAATGATAACGATGGGGACGTCGAATGACTCACTGGCCTGAAGCTCCAAACGCGCGCAAACTGCAGGCAGTCTGCGACGGCAATGGCAAGTCGTTGATATTGCTGCTCAAGGAGGGTCATCTCAGCGACGAGGGTCATCTCAGCGACGACAAGGGCGCTCCGCCTATGCGTCCGGCGCGACCGGCCACTCAATCGTTGTCGTGGACCGCGGCGCGGACGCCGGCTGTTTCCGCGGCGCCATGACATCCCGCGAAATCGAACCCTATATTGCCGGTCCGAAGCGGCGCAAGGAGCACATCGAATACGACGACGATCGATACCCCGCGCGCAAGCTGGTTGAGCGCGTATTCGCCAAACTGAAAGACTGGCGACGCGTTGCCACGCGCCACGACCGCTGCGCACATACAGTCTTGCCCGCGATTTGCATCGCTGCGACTGTCCTCTTCCGGTTGTGAGTCCTTCGCCCGGCAAGCCTCGCACGCGAACAAAGCGCCCTGTAGATACGCCTGAAAAGGGAAAACCCTAAACTGCGCACCGACCCAAATGGCGGCCGAGCCGAATGGCCAAATATACAGGGTGTTGTCATGCTTCAGCCGTCTGAGGCGATGACCCTGCCAGCGAGGCGATTGACCTCGTAAGGAAAATCAGAGCCAATCGCGCAAGAAAAAATTTCGAGGACCTCAGTGGCGACCCCGACAGGATTCGAACCTGTGACCTGCCGCTTAGGAGGCGGCCGCTCTATCCTGCTGAGCTACGGGGCCGGTACCGCATTCCTAGCCGAAGAAGGCCCTGCGCGCCACCGGGTCGGCGCTTGCGATGCGGCCTTCTCTGCTCGATCATGGCTTAAAACTGAGTGTCGCCCGCCATGCCTGCCCTGATCATACGGTTCGCCCTGCTCTGCCGCACTGTCGCAGCAATGCTGATCGCGGGCGTGTTGCGTCGTCAGGACGATGCCGAGGTGGAGATGAAGATTGCCGCGCGCCCGCTGCGCGAACAGGCGCTGATCACCGGTCTGGTTCTGATCGCTCTGTTCATCAGCGCCTTGCTCGCCGCGCAGTTCGGCCTTTGGGGGCTACTGATTTACGCTGGTCTGATTGTCTATCTTGCCCGCTGAACATCGGATCCGAGATCGGGCATACATTCGTATGCAATTGAAAAATATGGATATTCTGTCGCACCTATGATCCGAGGCAGGCTGAAGACCGTTAACCATGTATCAAAGACGGAGGATTGAACATGGCAATCGGACTGGGATTTCTAACCTTTGGAACGCTCGGCTTCGTCGCAGCGTTTGCCTATCTCAGCGCACGCGCAATGGAAAAGCGTCGCAAGTTGGACCTGCCGAAATCGAGCCTTGCGGCAGACGCGCCGGGCCGGCGGCAAATCTTGCAGGCTTGACACGGGCTGAGGTTGGGGGCGGGATGCCATTAGGGCGGCATCCCCTCCGTTCTCCCGCAACACGCGCTTTGTGGCGGCATCCGGTAAGCCGCGCCGGTGGCGTTTTTCCCGGCACACCGGGTTTTCGCTTCAGCGACGCGTTTTCTCGATATCTTGATTTGGCTGTCACCTTTGCGACCCGTTAATTTCATGACTTCGAAGCTCTTTTCATGAATTGACATTGCGTAATGCCTGCGGTCGTCTTGCAAGATCTGACCGCGGGGGTCCAACCATGACGCTGCAGCCCGTCTTCGACGGCCATAATGACCTATTGCTACACCTCTGGCGCGAAGGCGATCTGTCCGCCGCAACCTTCATCGAGGGCCGGGAGACCGGCCATATCGACCTTGCAAAGGCGAAGTCGGGTGGTTTCGCAGGCGGTTTTTTCGCGGTCTTCGTGCCGAATTTCCTGCCGCGTCACATCGCGACCGGCAGCACAGCCGATGGAAAGGTCGAGAACCTGCCGCCGATTGCGGCGGTCGATCCCGCGCAGGCCCGTATCGCCACGTTCGAGATCACAGCGGTGCTTTTGCGCCTTGCGCGCAGCCATCCCGAGATCTTGAGCATCTGCCGCGCCGCAGGCGATATCGACAGGGCGCGGGCGCGAGGCGCCATTGCCGCGATCCTGCATCTGGAAGGTGCGGAAGGGATCGGCCCGGATCTGGCAGAGCTTGAGATCCTGCACGCTGCCGGTCTGCGCTCTTTGGGCCCGGTCTGGTCGCGGCCCAACATCTTCGGTGCCGGGGTTCCGTTCCGCTTCCCGTCCACGCCCGATACCGGGCCGGGCCTGACCGATGCCGGACGGCGGCTGGTCGCCGAATGCAACAGCATGGGCATTATGGTGGACCTGTCCCATCTCAACGAGGCTGGATTTTGGGATGTGGCGGCGATTTCGGACGCGCCGCTGGTGGCGACCCACTCCAACGTTCATGCGCTTTGCGCGTCGTCGCGCAACCTGACCGACCGTCAACTCGACGCCATCGCCGAACGGAGCGGTATCGTCGGGCTAAATTTTGCAGTGGGCTTTTTGCGTGACGATGGCCGCCGCATCTCCGAAACCCCGCTCGAAACGGCGCTGCGCCATATCGATCACCTGATGGCCCGGCTGGGCGAGGACGGCGTTGCCCTGGGCTCGGATTTCGACGGCGCGCTAGTGCCGCGGGCGATCGGGACCGCGGCCGGGTTGCCGGCCCTGGTTGCGGCCATGCAGGATGCCGGCTATGGCCCAGATCTGATCGATCGGATCTGCTGGCGCAACTGGGTGCGCTTTGTCGACCGGCAATTCGCTGGCGGTTGAGCGACGGTATGGCTTGCGCCCGTGGCCAAAGCGCATAGATCGTGGGATGGAGCGGCCCAGCGAGAGGGAGCGCCGAAGCCGATGATCCGATCGAGACGCCGAAACCCCGTACCCGGCAGGCGCAGCCCTATGCTGAAGCGTGTTCTATGCCTCGCGCTGATCTTGCCGGCATTCGCGCTGACGGGCGCAATGGTCCGGGCGCAGAGCGGTGCGGATGTTCAGCGCATTTCCACCTATCTCAACGCTCTCACGACGTTATCGGGCAACTTCGTGCAGACCAACCCCGATGGTACGGTCAATGAAGGACGCTTCTACATCCGCAAACCCGGCCTGATGCGCTTTGAATACGAGCCGCCCAATATGGCCTTGGTGATTGCCGACGGTGTCTGGGTCGGCGTGGTCGATCGCACCTCGGATGCCGATGCGCAGCGCTATCCGCTTTCCGAAACGCCGCTCGATCTTCTGCTACGGGACCGGGTGAACCTCGCACAGGAGGGAACGGTACGCCAGATCGAGAAGAGCAACGGGCAGCTGCGCGTCACGGCGGGCGATCCCGACGATCCGAGTGCCGGCCGGCTAACATTGGTCTTTTCGGATCGACCGCTGGAGCTTCGGCAATGGATCGTTGTCGACGACAAGGGCGACGTTACCACGGTTCTTTTGTCCGAAATCAAGCGCGGGATCGCGTTGAACCGCGCGCTCTTTTCCATCGAGGCGGCCGAGCTCGACCGCTGAGGCGCACCGCGCCTTACTGCCTTTCGCCTGATCGGCTTTCCCCTGATTGCGTACTTTAGGGTGATCCAGCCTTGGCGTGCCCGGTCTGGATCTAAGCATCGGGATCTGCACGAGCGAGCTTTACTCAGATAAGGACGGCTTAGGCGGGGTTTGCCCAGCCCAAGGCGGCGCGGTCTTGTCGAGAAAGGCCGCGATGCCGGCTTTCGCTTCCTCGCCCTCCCAAACATCGGCTAGACGACGGATGCTGTCCTCGATCACGGTGTCGTCGATTGCAGGCCCGAGGCGCCGGGCAAGCGCCTTGGCCGCAGCGACAGCGCCGGGTGCGACGCTTAGATAGGGCAGCGCTTCGGCCTCGATAGCGGCGTCGAGCGCATCGGCGGGAACCGCATGGGTGAGCAGATCGAGTGCCACAGCCTCCTGCGCGCCAAAGGCGCGGGCCGACATAAACACCCGTCTTGCCTTCCCTTCGCCCATACGGGCGAGCACATAGGGCGCAATTGTGGCTGGGATCAGCCCCAACCGCGTTTCGGTCAGCGCCAAGCGCACCGTAAGAGCCGCAATCGCCACATCGCAGACCGCGATCAACCCAAGACCGCCGCCAAAGGCGTTTCCCTGAATGCAGCCGATCAGCGGCTTGGGCATGGCGTTAAGCGCGCGCAACATGTCTGCCAGCCGCCGCGCCTCGGTCATCCGGCCGACGCGGTCCGCCTCGATCTGCGCCATCATCCAACGCAGATCGCCGCCGGCACAGAAGCTCTTGCCGGCCCCGGTCAGCACCACGACGCGGACATCCGGATTCTCGCCAAGCCGATATGCGGCGGTGCGCAGCTCATCCATCATCCGGGCCGACATGGCGTTATGCCGATCAGGCCGGTTGAGCGTCAGCCGCGCGACCCCGCGCGGATCGACGGTCAGCGCAATCGTCTCGAAGGGTTCCATCGTCTCGCCCCGCCCAAAGGATACCGCTGGATCATTGTCCGCTCTTTGCAGGTTTCGGCGCAGCCTGGCGGTCGGTGACATGCGGGACGGCAAGCGGGGGTTCAACCCGATCCGATCGCTGGGGCCGGGCCGGCGCCTCTACGCCCGACCGCAAAGCCCGAGCAAAACCCGCCGCCTCGGCCAGGGATGCCCGGTCGATCCCGGTCTCGAACCCCTCCGCCTCAAGCATGGCTGTAACCGCCTCCGTCGCCACATTGCCTGCCGTCCCGGCTGCGTAGGGGCAGCCACCAAGCCCGCCGGCGGCCGCATCAAAGACCCGAAGACCGCGGGCAAGGCCAACCGCGATATTGTCAAGCGCCTGGCCGTTGGTGTCATGAAAATGCCCCGCAAGCGCCTCTGCCGGAACCGCCTGCAGGACCGCCGCAAGCATCGCATCGACGCGCTCCGGCGTACCGCGGCCGATGGTATCGCCCAGGCTGATCTCATAGCAGCCTGCCCGGTAAAGCCGCTCGGCCACCCGGGCAACAGACGATGGAGCAACCGGCCCGTCATAGGGACAGTCGGTCACGCAACTGACATAGCCGCGCATCGGCATGCTGTCGGCCAGGGCCGCCGTTGCGATCGGCATAAACCGCTCGAGACTCTCTGAGATGGAGCAGTTGATATTGGCGCGGCTGAACCCTTCTGAGGCCGAACCGAAGATCGCCACCTCATCGACGGCAGCCGCCTTCGCTGCGGCATACCCCTTCAGATTGGGCGTCAGTGCAGCATAGCGCGTGCCGGGGCGCCGCTCGATCCCTGCCAGCACGGCCGCGCCGTCGGCCATTTGCGGGACCCATTTGGGGCTCACAAAGCTTGCCACCTCGATCCGCTGAAACCCGCAGGCTGAGAGCAGATCGACAAGTCGGATCTTCTGGGCGGTCTCAATCGAGACGGGTTCGTTTTGCAGCCCATCGCGCGGCGCCATTTCGACCAGGGTGACCCGCTCAGCCATCGCTGTCTTCCGCGCCCGTCCTCTCAGCAGGGGCGAGGCGGGCGAGCACCGCCCCTGCATCCACCTGCTGCCCGACCTCGGCCTGGATTTCGACGAGGATGCCGTTGCGCGGAGCGGTCAGGTTATGTTCCATCTTCATCGCTTCCAGAACGATCAACGTGTCGCCCTTGGCAACCGCCGCGCCGGGCGCAACCGACACCAGCCGCACGAGCCCCGGCATCGGCGCCAGCACGACGCCGCTCTCGGCATCGGCCTCGCCGCCGACAGCAAGCGGATCGGGCAGCGCGAAGACATGGTCGGTACCGTCGAGTACGACCGTGACGGCGGCTCTGGAACCGATGACCGAGATCCGCCGGTTCTGCCCACAAAAAACCACCCGAAGCCCTTGGGCGTCGCAGTCGATCCGCAGATCGAAGCTGCGCTCGCCCTCCTCGATGCGGTAGCGATCGGGCCCCAGAACGACCACGCTGCGCAAGAGCTCTGCCTCGCCGCTGCGCAACCGCACTGTGTGTCGGGCCTCCGACCAGGCGCGCCAGCCGACCAGACGATCCCAGGGATCGAGCCCGCGATGGCCGCAGAGAAGCCCAAGCGCGGCGATGGCGGCCACGCCGATTGCAAGGTCGGACACGGGTTTGGGCGCAACGAGCTGGTCGAGATCGCGCGCAATGAGCCCGGTATCGACTTTGCCGGCCACAAAACCCGGATGACGGGCCAGGGCGGCGAGAAAGCCAAGATTGGTCGTCAGACCGGCGAGTTCGCATCCGGCAAGAACGGCGCCTAGCCTGGTCAGCGCCTCTGCCCGACTTGGCGCATGTACAACCAACTTGGCGATCATGGGGTCGTAGAACGGGCTGATGACATCGCCCTGTTGCACACCGCTATCGATGCGAAGGGGGGCGTTGCGAAACGCAGCGCCGGGCGGGAAGACGAGATGCGAGAGGCGCCCTGCGGCTGGCAGGAAGCCATGCGGCACATCCTCTGCATAGAGCCGCGCCTCAAAGGCATGGCCGTCGATGCGCAGATCCGACTGGGCGAAAGGCAATGGCGCGCCGGATGCGATGCGCAGTTGCAAGGCGACGAGATCGAGCCCGGTGATCGCTTCGGTCACCGGATGCTCGACTTGCAGTCGAGTGTTCATCTCCATGAACCAAAAACCACCCGGGCGCAGCCCATCCGAACCATCGGCGATGAACTCCACCGTACCGGCACCCACATAGCCGATGGCGCGCGCCGCCTCGACCGCAGCCGCCCCCATCGCCTTGCGCACCGCCTCGGTCATGCCGGGGGCGGGCGCTTCCTCGATCACCTTTTGATGCCGGCGCTGCAGCGAGCAATCCCGCTCGAAGAGATGCACCACATGGCCGTGGCTGTCTGCGAGGATCTGGATTTCGATGTGCCGCGGCGCGGTGACGTATTTCTCCACCAGCACCGCGGGATCGCCAAAGGCGGCCTGCGCCTCGCGCTGGGCGCTGGCCAGCGCTTCGGCAAAATCGGCCGGCGCATCGACCCGGCGCATGCCCTTGCCGCCGCCCCCGGCACGGGCCTTGATCAGCACCGGGTAGCCGATTTCCTGGGCATTTCGGGCAAGCAAGGCGGGCTCTTGCGCGGCCCCGTGATAGCCTGGAACCACTGGGACGCCCGCTGACTCCATCAGCGCCTTGGCGGCATCCTTGAGGCCCATGGCCCGGATTGCGGCCGCGGGGGGACCGATGAAGCGCAAACCCGCCTCCTCGACAAGCGCCGCGAAATCGGGGTTTTCGGAAAGAAACCCATAGCCGGGATGGATAGCCTCGGCGCCGGTGGCGCGTGCGGCCTCCAAGATGCGGGCGCCCTGCAAGTAGCTCTCGGCCACCGGGGCGGCGCCGATGCGCATCGCCTCGTCGGCCATTGCGACATGGGCGGCATGGGCATCGGCGTCCGAATAGACCGCGACCGTGGCCACGCCCATCTGCCGGCAGGTGGCGGCGATCCGGCACGCGATCTCGCCCCGATTGGCGATCAGGATTTTGCGAAACATATCCGGCCTCGACCGTCGGTCTTTGCGGTAGCCCCGGGGGCGCCGCCCCCGGACCCCCGAAGTATTTCGGCCAAGAAGATGGGCGCGCGGGAGACGAGGCGTGCAAAGCGGGGCGGTGGCAAGATAGGGGCCATTCGCGCTACATCCTAAACACGCCGAAACGGCTCTCGGCGATGGGGGCGTTGAGCGCCGCCGACAGGGAAAGACCCAGCACATCGCGGGTATGGCGCGGGTCGATGATGCCATCATCCCAAAGCCGCGCGGACGCGTAAAGCGGGTGGGATTGGCGCGCGAACATCTCCAGGGTGGGCGCCTTGAAGGCGGCCTCGTCCTCGGCGGACCAGGCGCCGCCCTGGCGCTCAATGGCATCGCGCCGGACGGTGGCCAGAACGCCCGCCGCCTGCTCGCCCCCCATCACCGAGATGCGGCTGTTGGGCCAAGTCCAGAGAAAGCGCGGGCCGTAGGCGCGCCCGCACATGCCGTAATTGCCGGCCCCGAAGGAGCCGCCAATCAGCACGGTGAGCTTCGGCACCTGGGTTGTGGCCACCGCTGTCACCAGCTTGGCGCCATCTTTGGCGATACCGCCCGCTTCATAGGTCTGGCCAACCATAAAGCCGGTGATGTTTTGCAGGAAGACGAGCGGGATCCGGCGTTGGCTGCAAAGCTCGATGAAATGGGCGCCCTTCAGAGCGCTTTCCGAAAAGAGCACACCATTATTGGCGATGATTCCCACGGGCATGCCAAAGATATGGGAAAAGCCGGTGACGAGCGTGGTGCCGTAGCGGGCCTTGAACTCGTCAAAGCGCGCGCCATCCACCAGCCGGGCGATCACTTCGCGGCTGTCATAGGGGGTGCGCAGATCGGCCGGAACAATGCCGAGGAGCTCTTCGGGATCATAGGCCGAATCCTCGGGCGTCTGGCGGTCGAGCTGGGCCGGCTTTTGGAGGTTGAGATGGGCGACGGCTTGGCGTGCCAGGGCCAGCGCATGGGCATCATCCTCGGCCAGGTAATCGGCAACCCCCGAAAGCCGCGTGTGCACATCGCCGCCCCCCAGATCCTCGGCCGAGACAATCTCGCCCGTGGCCGCACGCACCAAAGGCGGGCCGGCCAGAAAGATCGTGCCTTGGGCTTTCACAATGATGCTGACATCGGACATGGCGGGCACATAGGCCCCGCCTGCGGTGCAGGATCCCATCACCACGGCGATCTGCGGGATCCCGGCGGCCGACATATTGGCCTGGTTAAAGAAAATCCGGCCGAAATGCTCGCGATCCGGGAAGACCTCATCTTGGTTGGGCAGGTTGGCGCCGCCCGAATCCACCAGGTAAACGCAGGGCAGCCGGTTCTGCGCGGCGACTTCCTGGGCCCGGAGGTGCTTTTTTACCGAGATCGGGTAGTAGGTGCCGCCTTTTACGGTAGCATCATTGCAAACAATGACGCATTCGCGGCCCGAAACCCGTCCTACGCCGGCAATTACCCCGGCCCCCGGCGCGCCCCCGTCATACATGCCATGCGCGGCGAAAAGCCCGATCTCCAAAAACGGTGCGCCAGGGTCGAGGAGCGCAGCGACCCGGTCGCGCGGCAGAAGCTTGCCGCGGGCCACATGACGGGCCCGGGCGGCATCCCCGCCGCCGGCCGTCGCAAACTCTGCCGCGGCGCGGATCTCGGCCATGGCGCTTTCATGGGCGGCCCGATTCGCGGCAAAGCCGGCCGATCGCGTGGAAATTTGGGACGCAAGCCGGGTCACGGGCCGAACAACGCAGAGAAGAAAATCGCGGGGCGCTGGGCGCCCCTCGCGCTCAACCCAGTCGCTGGCGCTGAGGCAGAAGACCTGGGGGCGCATCGCAGCTGCGCTTGGCCGCGTGCAACGCCTCCAACAGGGCACCCGGCCCGGCCGTGCTCGCCCGGTCGACCCAGCCGGCAGGTAAAGCCGCTGCTCCTGTCCGCGATCGCCCCGAATGCAGGCAACGCCGCCGCCATGCCGAAGGCCGCGATCGAACCCCGGCCAGCTAAGCTTTTTTCGGTGCGCCGCAGCGTGCGGCGGTTCAGGACAGGCTGCACCGACGGCATGCTCAGGCCGTCTCTGCAAACATCTCGCGACCGATCAGCATGCGCCGGATCTCTTGCGTGCCGGCGCCGATCTCGTAGAGTTTGGCGTCGCGCAACAGGCGCCCCGTGGAATAGTCGTTGATATAGCCATTGCCGCCCAGCGCCTGGATTGCCTGAAGCGCAATCTGGGTTGCCTTCTCGGCCGCATAGAGAATGCATCCGGCCGCATCTTTCCGGGTCGTCTCGCCACGATCGGCGGCCTGCGCAACCGCGTAGACATAAGCCCGACAGGCATTCGTGGTGGTGTAGATGTCGGCAAGTTTGCCTTGCATGAGTTGGAACTCGCCAATCGAACGGCCGAACTGCTTGCGCTCATGCACATATGGGACGACCACGTCCAAAGCCGCGGCCATGATCCCCAGCGGCCCGCCGGATAGGACGATGCGCTCATAATCGAGCCCCGACATCAGCACGTTGACGCCGCGGCCTTCCTCTCCAAGCACATTCTCGAAAGGGACTTCGCAATCTTCGAACACCAGCTCTGCGGTGTCCGATCCGCGCATGCCCAGCTTATCGAGCTTTGGGCCGGCGGAAAACCCTGCCATGGTCTTTTCGATCAGAAAGGCGGTGATACCGCGCGGCCCGGCTTCGGGATCGGTCTTGGCATAAACGATCAGCAGATCGGCATCGGGCCCGTTGGTGATCCAAAACTTTGTTCCGTTTAACACGTAGCGATCATTGCGCTTCTCCGCCCGCAGGCTCATGGATACCACATCTGAACCCGAGCCCGATTCTGACATCGCAAGCGCCCCCAGCGCGCTACCATCGGCAAGACCGGGAAGGAAACGCGCCTTCTGCGCTTCGGTGCCATGGCGATTGAGCTGGTTGACGCAGAGGTTGGAATGCGCGCCATACGACAGACCCACCGCGGCCGAAGCGCGGCTGATCTCTTCCATCGCCACAGTGTGGGCAAGATAGCCCAGCCCGGTTCCGCCATAGGCCTCGTCGGCGGTGATGCCTAGAAGCCCCAGCGCACCAAGCTCCGGCCACAGCGCGCGGGGAAAACTGTTGTCGCGGTCAATCTCCGACGCCCGCGGAGCCAGCTTGTCGGCCGCCCAGCGCGCCACAGTGCCACGCAACGCCTCGACCTCTTCGCTTAGACCGAACGACATGCCGGATGCGAACATTTTTCAGCCTCCCTAACAGTGGCGCGTTTTCCTTCTTGTTACGCGTGCAGGCGAAGTCGATCAAGAGAAAAGTCAGTATTACTGTCGTATATCAAGCGTGATGACGCGTCATGATAACACGCTTGCCCAGGCCAAGATCGATGCCACTTCTATCCTACAGCGACTATGGAGAGGTGTCATGACACGCATCGCGTTGCTTCTGAGCCTGACCTTGTTTGCCGCCTGCGCGCAGCCGGGCGGCGTCGTCTACAATACCGATTTTGACCGGGTGTTCTCGCTTAATGTCCGGCTGGGCGGCGTTCAGGCGGTTAACTTCTACGGGCCGCCCCCGAACGGTCTGACCGAGAAAGGGTTTGCCGACATCATGCGGGCGCCGGGCTGGTACCCGGCGACCCTTTTCGAGGCCCGCCCGCCTGAGGCCGAACCGCGCGGCTACTACTTCGTCACCGCCTTTGGGACCGATGTCGTGACCCCGCTGTGCAATCGGCCGCGCGGCGGCGGCGGCAATCCAGATCTTGTGGCTATGGCGCTTTGCCTCGACGTGCGGCAGGTCAGCCGTGCCGTCTTACGGGTCAACCCCAGCGCGCCGATAGAGCCGCAGGTCGCCATGTTGATGCGTGCGCTTTTACCGCCGCCGCGGCCGGACGATACACCCAGCATTCGTCGCCGTTTGCGTTAGCGCGGTGCTGGGCCGGGTCATCCTGCTTTGCGTCCTTCTCGCCGGCTGCACGGGTGGTCTGGGCGGTCCCGTCGTTTTCAATGATGGCAAGAATCAACAATACTTCACCAAGGGAACCGTCAGCCTGGGCGGCCGGGTCCCGGTGTCGGTTTTCGGCACGGTGCCCGGCGATGACACGGCGGGTTTCGTAGGCATTCTCAAAACCCCGGGCTACCAGCCCAGCGCGGCCTTCGAGCTTGCCGACGACACGACCGGCGCGCCCGGGATGCGCTTTGTCTTTGCCTTCGGCGTGGCCGACAACACCCGGCTGTGCACGCGCCCCGCCGCAGGCCGCGACCCAGGGCTGGTGGCGGCGGCGCTTTGCAACGGCACCGACATTGTGACACGCGCCACCTTGCGCCTGGGCGGAGCGTCACTGGAGAATGCCATACCCAGCCTGATGCGCACGCTGCTGCCGCGGCCGACCCGCACGAACAATGACAGCTCGAATTAGCGCAGGATCGGGGCCGAGTACCGAGCAGCCCTGGCACGCGGCCCTCCCGCCCGCCCCCGCGCGCCAGGGCTGCCCGGCATTGGCGCGTTAGAAGATGTGCGGAAAGCGTATGCGGGGTTTGGGGTTCGGGGTTTGGGTGACCCCATCTTTGGGTGCGGATCGATCCGAGGCGGCGCCGATGGCCGGCCAAAGCGCGTCTTGCGTCTCTGCAGCTGCGCCCTGTACAGACACCTTGCGCCTGCGCATCCCCAAAATCCGCTTTGAGACGGCCTTCGCGATGGGGTGGGCTTGGGGGGCGGCCGGATCCGAAGGAGAGACCCGGCGCCCCGGATCGCTTGGCGCATCGCCAGGCTCTTGTGGCCGCCCGCTTGTCCATCGCGATGAGAACACCGGCTTGGCACGGCGGAGCGCGAAGGCGCGGCACATCGGTGCGGCAGATGGCGCCGCGTACCGGACCCCCAAACACACATGCTGCCGCGCGCCGATCATGATGCGTTTGGTTGGGCGCGGGCCGCCATGACGGCCCCACGATGCGCGCGGCCGAACGGCGCCAGGTCGATCCGGCATTGGGGCCGCGGCCACCGGTCGCGCAAACCGCGCAGCGCCGCCGCTATGCGCAGGCCGAGCCCAGCCCAAGAGGCGCGCGGCACCCATGCCGGCCGCCCGCACCAAACCGGATCCCCTATCGCAATCGGCCGCAAATGCGACCCGCAAACCGATCCGCAATAGGGCGGGGGTACGCTAGGCCTCAAGCGCCTCGCGCAGGGCTTCCAGCTCCAGCCACTCGTCTTCCATTGCCGCAAGCTGGTCTTGGCGTTCGGCGAGCGCCGCGCTCGCTTTGGCAAACCTCTCCGGCGCGGTGGCATATAGCCCGGGATCGGCAAGGAACGCCTCCAGCTTGGCGATCTCGGCCGTCAGCCGATCGATGCGGTCGGGCAGCGTCTTCAGCCGGTGCGCCTGGCTAAAGGAGAGGCGCGGGGGCTTGCCGGCCGCTTTGGGATCCGCTCTTTCAGATGCGGCCTTGGCGGTTTTTGCGGCGGGCATGGCGGACGCCCCCGGCTTGGCGGCAACCGCAGCACGCGACTTCGCGGCTTTCTGGGCCTGCATATCCGACCAGCCGCCGGCATAGACCGTGGCTGTGCCGTGGCCCACCATCGCCACTGTCATGCTGGCCACCCGATCCAGAAAATCGCGATCATGGCTGACCAAGAGGACCGTGCCCTCATAAGCATCGAGCAACTCCTGCAAGAGATCGAGCGTCTCGATATCGAGATCATTGGTCGGCTCATCGAGGATCAAGAGATTGCTGGCGCGCGCCATGATCCGGGCCAGGAGCAGCCGTGCCTTCTCGCCGCCCGACAGGGCCGAGACCGGGCCACGCGCCTGACGCTCCTCAAACAGAAACTCCTTGAGATAGGCGACCACATGGCGGGGCTGGCCGCGCACCATGATCTGATCGGAACGTCCCGAGCGGCCCAGGGCAGGGTCGAGGGTCAAGGTCTCCCACAGGCTCTTTTCGGGATCGAGCTGCGCACGGTTTTGATCGAACACCGCGCGTTCCAGCCCGGTACCCAGACGCAGCGTGCCGGCATCGGGGGCCAGATCGCCGGTCAGCAGCTGCAGCAGCGTGGTCTTTCCGGCGCCATTTGGCCCGACCAGCGCCAGCCGCTCGCCCCGCATCACCCGCAGCGAAAGATCGCGGATGATCGCGCGGTCGCCAAAGCTCTTGGCCAGCCCTTTGGCCTCGATCACCAGCCGGCCGGATTTCGGCCCCGCCTCCAACGCCATCTGCGCGGTGCCCGCACGGTCCATCGCCGCGCGCCGCGCCGCGCGCAACCCTTCCAGCCGCCGCACCCGGCCCTGATTGCGCTTGCGTCGGGCCGAGATCCCCTCGACCGCCCAGCGCGCCTCGGCCTTGATGAGCCGATCGAGCTTATGCGCCTTTGCGTCCTCCTCGCCATAAACCTTGTCGCGCCAATCCTCAAAAGACCCAAAGCCGCGCGAGAGCCGACGCATCGCGCCCCGGTCGATCCAAAGCGTCGCCTGGGTCAGCGCACGCAAAAACGCGCGGTCATGGCTGATCAGCACGAAACCGGCGCGGCTTTGCGCCAGATGCGCCTCTAGCCAGGCAATGGCGGAAATATCGAGATGGTTGGTGGGCTCATCGAGCAGCATCAGATCGGGCTCCTCGGCCACGATCCGAGCAAGCGCGGCACGGCGACGTTCCCCGCCCGATGCGCGCGCAGGATCGAGAGCACCGTCGAGCTTCAGCCCCTCCATGGCGATCTCGGCGCGATAGGCCGTCTCCTCGGCCAGCGGCGCGGCGACGAAATCGGCGAGTGTGGCAAAGCCCACCATATCCGGGTCCTGCGCCATGTAAGAGACCGCGACCCCGGGCTGAAGAAACCGCGTGCCGGCATCGGGCTCGACCAGCCCCGCAATCACCTTCATCAGCGTGGACTTGCCCGAACCGTTGCGCCCCACCAGCGCCAAACGGTCGCCCGGACGCACCACCAGCTCCAGCCCGGCAAAGACCGGCCGACCCCCGAAGGTCAGGGCGATATCCGACAGCGTCAGCAAGGGCGGGCGGTTCATGGCCCCCGCCTAGCCCCACCCCCTAGCCGCGTCAACGCCGGTTGCGCGGATGGCCGATCTGGCGCATGAGAGCGGCATGGAGGATGCGATGTCCATCAGCGGCAAGGATATTCTGGATCTGGGCTTTCCGCCGGGCCCGCACATCCCGGCGATGATCGAACGCGCGCGGCAGATGCCCGAGGCGAATGCCGAAACGCTGCGCGCAGCACTTGCCCCGCTGGCGCCGGCCCCCGCAATCCCGCTCAAACCCCCAGGCGATTTCGCGCTTTTGGCCGAGGCCACGAATGCCGATGAGGCGGCCAATCTCGCGGCGGTGTCCGAAACCATGGCCGCCCTCACCCGCACCCCGGTCGTGCGCGCCGCCGCGGCCTTGCCCGATGCCTGTCCTGCCGGGCCCGTAGGGACCATCCCGGTGGGCGGTGTGGCGGTCTCCGAGGCGATCCATCCCGGCATGCATTCGGCCGATATCTGCTGTTCGGTGGCGATCTCGATCTATCCCGACCTCGCCCCCGCCCAAGTGATGGACCGCGTGCATGCCGCCACCCATTTTGGACCCGGCGGCAGCGACAAGATCGCGATGCCGGCCGCTTTGGGAGCGCAGATCGCGGCGAACCCGCTGACCAAGCCGCATCTGACAACCGCCGATCACCATTTCGGCACGCAGGGCGACGGCAACCATTTTGCCTTTGTCGGGCGGTTGGCCTCGGATGGGCGCACGGCGCTGGTGACGCATCACGGCTCGCGCGGGTTCGGGGCCCGGCTTTACAAGGCCGGCATGAAGCTTGCCGAGGAGGAACGCCGCAAGCGCTCACCCGAAACGCTGCGCCAGAACGCCTGGATCACCGCCGATAGCCCCCAGGGCGAGACCTATTGGGATGCGCTCCAGATCGTCCGCGCCTGGACGAAAGCCAGCCATTTCGCGCTGCATGATGCGGTCGGCCGGGCAACCGATCGGTTCTGGAACGAGCACAACTTCGTCTTCCGCAAGACCGACGGGCTTTTCTATCACGCCAAAGGGGCCACGCCTGCCTATCCGGGCTGGGCGGCCGATGCGACCGAGCTCACGCTCATCCCGCTCAACATGGCCCAGCCGGTGCTGATCGCCCGCGGGCGCAACAATTCCGACGCGCTGGGCTTTTCTCCCCATGGCGCGGGACGCAATTTTTCGCGCTCGGAGCATAAGCGGCGCGGGCTGGGCGATGTGGCGGCCGAAACCGCGGGGCTCGACGCCCGGTTTTATTGCGGCATCCCGGATGCGACCGAACTGCCCTCGGGCTATAAGAACGCCGCCGAGCTGCGGCGACAGATCGATCATTTCGGCCTGGCTGAGATTGTCGATGAGGTGCTGCCCTATGGGGCGATTATGGCCGGGGATTGGGAGCGTGACGCGCCCTGGCGCCAAAAGCGGGCCAAGCCGTGACCGCCCCCTTTGCGCGCACGATCCGCGCGACCGAAGCCCCGCCGGTGATGGAGGCGCGGCGCTGGCTCGACGGGCAGCGCTTTGCGCCCGACCGGCCGCTGATCAATCTCAGCCAAGCCGCCCCGGTTGATCCGCCGCCCGCGCGCTTGCGCGAGGCGATGGCCAAAGCGGTGCTGGACGATCCGGAGGCGCATCTTTATGGCCCGGTGCTGGGCCTGCCGGCTTTGCGCGCCGAGATCGCGACGCGCTGGTCGGCGGCCTATGGCGGCGACATCGCGCCGGCCGATGTGGCCGTCACCGCCGGTTGCAACCAGGCGTTCTGTGCCGCTCTGGCGACCGTTGCGGCGCCGGGCGAGGCGGTCATGATCCCCTATCCTTGGTACTTCAACCACAAGATGTGGTGCGACACCGCCGGCATCGACGTCATCCCCCTGCCTTGCGGCGCGGGGATGCTGCCCGACCCCGATGCCGCCCGCGCGGCACTGACCCCGGCGACCCGCGCAATCCTGCTGGTAAGCCCCAACAACCCCACCGGCGCCGAATACCCCGCCCCGCTCATCGCGGCCTTTCGGGATCTGGCGCAAAGCCGGGGTCTGGCGCTAATCCTTGATGAGACCTACCGCGATTTTCATAGCCAGACAGGCGCGCCGCACGATCTTTTCACCGATCCCGATTGGCGCGAGACGGTGATCCATCTCTACTCCTTTTCCAAGGTCTACCGCTTGACCGGCCACCGCACCGGCGCGCTGATTGCTGGGGCCGACCGCCTGGCCGAGGCGGAGAAGTTCCTTGACAGCATGACCATCTGCCCGCCGCAGCTGGGACAGATCGCAGCTCTTTACGGCCTGCGGCATCTGAGCGATTGGGTGGCCGGCGAACGGGCCGAGATCCTGGCCCGCCGTGCGGCCATCACCCAAGGCTTTGCGCGGCTGGAGGGGTGGGAGCTTTTGGGTTGCGGCGCTTACTTTGCCTATGCTCGGCATCCCTTTGCCGCATCGGCGCCACGGATCGCCCGCGCCCTGGTGGCCGCACAATCCCTGCTGGTCCTGCCGGGCACGATGTTCTGCCCCGCGGGGATCGGCCCTGCCGGCGGCGAAACCCAGCTGCGCATCGCCTTTGCCAATGCCGACGCCGCGGGGCTGGGCGAAACCGTCGATCGGCTGGCCGCGTTCACGCAATCGCGTCCAGATCGCGCCGGACCCGCGCTGGACAGCACCCGGCCTGCATCCTAAAACCGACGCGTCTGGACGCTTGAAACTGCACCGAAAAAAGGGCCGAGGCGATGGCTGCGCGCAAAGGGTTTTCGATCCGCAAACTGGCCGCCTGGGTCATTATCGGCCTGCTCTTCATCGGCCTGGCTGGGTTCGGCTTTAGCGACATCGTGCGCAGCGGGCTGGCAACCTCGGCTGCGCGGGTGGGCGACGAAACCATCAGCGCGCAGGCCTTCGCGCGCGCCTTCGTGCGCGAGGTCAATCTAAGAGGCCGGCAAGGTCAGGGCATGACCATCGAACAAGCCCGGGCCTTCGGTCTCGATCAATATGTGATCGGCCAGCTCATCCGCATTACGGCGCTGAAAGCCGAGGCCGAACGGTTGGGCCTGTCGGTGACCGATGCGGTGGTGCAAGAGCAGGTCTCCGCGATCCCCGATTTCCGTGGGCCTGACGGCAATTTCAGCATCGATCAGGCACGCTTCGCGCTCCAACAGGCCGGGCTGACCGAGGCGGATCTGCGCGACGATCTTCGCTTTGAGGCCACGCGCTATCTCTTGGAGGTGGCTCTGACCGCCGATGCGGCCCTGCCACCTGCGCATATGCAAACCATCCTTGCCTATCAAAACGAGCTGCGCCGCTTTTCCTGGGTGCGGCTCGACCCGGCGCGGTTCGGCGGCGTGATCGATCCTCCGGAAGAAGCGGATTTGCGCGCACTCTACGCGGCCGAGCCGGCGCGCTATACCCGCCCCGAAACCCGGCAGGTCAGCTATGCGGTTCTGGCGCCCGAGGATCTTGCCGACAGCGTTACGGTCAGCCAGGCCGAGATCGACGCCGAATACGCCGCCCGGCGCGACAGCTTCAACACGCCAGAGCGGCGCATTCTGCAAAGGTTGACCTTTGCCGACACGGCCGAAGCCGAAGCCGCCAAAGCGCGGATCGATGCGGGCGAGGTCACGCTACTGGACATCGCGATTGCCCGGGGCTTCGACGAAGCGATGATCAGCCTGGGCACCGTGACCCGCATGACGGTCGATGCAACCGCCCGGGACGCGGTCTTTGGCACCACCGAACCCGGCCTGGTCGGGCCCGTGGAAACCGCGCTCGGCCCGGCCCTCTTTACCGTGAATGCGATCTTGGCTGCGACGGAAATCTCCGAAGCCGATGCAAAGGCGACCATTCGCAGTGCCATTGCAACGCGCCGCTCTGCCGAGCTGTCCCAGGAGATTGCGGCGGAGGTCGAGGATCTGGTCGCGGGCGGCGCCACGGTCGAGGATCTGGCCGAAGAGACCGAGTATCGCTTTGCAACGATCGCCGTACCGGTCAGCGAACCGGGCGTCGATCTTGCTGCGATGGAGGATTTTCGCAGCCTGGCTCTTGCCGCCGAGATCGGTTTTGAGACGGATCTCCAACAGCTCTCCGACGGGCGTTTCATTGTGCTGCGCGTCGATGCGGTAGAGCCCGCCGCGCTGGTTCCGTTCGAAGACATTGCCGAAACGGTGGCGGTAGACTGGGCCGACGCGCGCAAGCTGGAGACGACGCGGGCGCAAGCCCAGGCGCTGGTTGCGCGGGTCGAGGCCGGCACCACGCTGGCCAGGGCGGCGCTGGGCATCGGCCTGACACCGGCCCGGACCGATCCGGTGCGCCGCAATGGAACGCCCGACGGGTTGAGCGCGCCGCTCATCGCCGAGGTTTTCACACTGCCGCCAGACGGTATCCGGGTGATCGCGGGCGAAGATGCGGTTTTTGTCGTACAGCTGACGGCCATCCAGGGTTTCGATCCGGCCGACCCGGCCGCATTTCTTGAGAGCCTGCGCTATCAGCAGCTTTTCAACCAATCCTATACGGGCGACTTGTTTGTCTATTATCAGGAAGCGCTGACGGCCCGGGATGTGGCCGTGATCTACCCCGGGGTGATGGAAAGTGCGCTGACCATAACGACCCAAGGCCATCACACCCAATACTGATGCAGATCCATCCCGAGTTTACGGCCTTTGCGGAGGCGTGGAGCGCAGGGCACAACCAGATCCTGTGGACCGAACTTCCTGCCGATCTCGACACGCCCGTTTCGCTAATGCTCAAGCTGGCGGGTGGGCGCAAGGACAGCTTTATGCTGGAATCGGTAACGGGTGGCGAAATCCGCGGCCGCTATTCGGTCATCGGCATGAAACCGGATCTGATCTGGCGCTGTCGCGGTACGAAGGCCGAGATCAACCGTGCTGCGCGCTACGATCCAGACGCGTTCGAACCCGATCTGCGCGAACCGCTCGGCTCGTTCCGAGCTGTTATGGAGGAGAGCCGCATCGACCTGCCCACAGGCCTGCCACCGATGGCCGCTGGCCTGTTCGGGTTTTTGGGCTACGACATGGTTCGGCTGGTCGAGCGCCTACCGGAGCCGAACCCGGACCCGTTGAACCTGCCCGATGCGCTGATGCTACGCCCAACCATCACGGCGATACTTGACGGGGTGAAAGACCAGGTAACGCTCGTAGCACCGGTTTGGGTCGAGCCCGGCCTCTCGGCCCGCGCAGCTTATGCCAGAGCGGCCGAGCGGCTGCAGGACACCCTTGCCGATCTCGACCGGGCACCGGCGGGTGCTCGGGCCGAGGCAAGCGAAACCGGCGCGCTGGGCGAGGCAGTTTCCAACACCAGCGAGGCGCGCTACCGCGACATGGTCGAGCGGGCACGCGCCTATATCGCCTCCGGCGATATCTTTCAGGTGGTGCCGTCGCAACGTTGGGCCGTGCCGTTCCCCCTGCCGCCCTTTGCACTCTACCGCGCTTTGCGCCGCACAAATCCCAGCCCGTATATGTTTTTTTTCGACTTCGGCGGCTTTCAGCTCGTCGGGGCCAGTCCCGAGATCCTGGTTCGCGTCCGGGGCGGCGAGGTCACCATCCGCCCCATAGCCGGCACCCGCCCGCGCGGCGCCACACCCGAAGACGACCTGGCGCTGGAGCGCGAGCTGCTCGCCGACCCAAAAGAACGGGCCGAGCACCTTATGCTGCTCGATTTGGGGCGCAACGATGTTGGCCGGGTTGCCGAAATCGGCTCGGTCGAGCCTAACGAGCAGTTCGTGATCGAACGCTACAGCCATGTGATGCACATCGTTTCAAATGTGCGGGGCCGCTTGCGCAAAGATCAGGATGCGCTTTCCGCCCTTCTGGCCGGGCTGCCGGCCGGTACCGTTTCGGGTGCTCCTAAAATCCGCGCGATGGAGATCATCGACGAGCTAGAGACGGAAAAGCGCGGCGTCTATGGTGGCGGTGTGGGGTATTTTTCCGCCGCTGGAGAAATGGATATCTGCATAGCGTTGCGCACCGGCCTGGTTCGGGACGGCACGCTTTACGTGCAGGCCGGCGGCGGTGTTGTGCATGATTCCGACCCGGCCGCCGAGTATCAGGAGACCGTCAACAAAGCCCAGGCGCTGATGCGGGCCGCCGAAGATGCGGCTTTGTTTGCAGCGCCGTCGCCCCGCGCGCAGAGGTAGGCTTTCGGCCGTCGCATCGTGTCCAGGCTGGATATCCGAAGGCCGCCGCGCCTAAAGCCCCGGACCGTCGGGTCCCGGTGCGAGATCCTCGGCGAAAACAAGTTGGTTTCCGTCGCGGTCCACAAAGCGAAGCTCGCGGCAGCGCCAGGGCTGGTCGCTCGGACCCTCTACGGCGGCGCCCTGCGCGCGGGCCAGCTCGGCCAGGGCCGCGGCATCGTCGATATAGAGATAGACGGCCCAGTCCGGCCCGGCCTGCACGGCCTCTGCCTTGTGCAAGGCAAGCGTGATTTGTCCAAGCTGCAGAATTGCAAAACGCGCCACGCCCTGCTCGCCGCGCCAGGTTCCGGCAACCCTAAAGCCGAACGCATGGCTAAGATCACTCGCACTAAGATCGACATCGGTGCAGGACAGGGCGGGCATGGCCCGAAGACCGGTTGGCATGCATCTGGCTCATTGCTTGCGGGGTCGCGTTCCGGACCTTCTGCTAACCCGGCCGTCAACCCGGCGCAAGCTTAGCCCGAGCTACCCTCTTCGGCTGGTTCGGCCGGCGCTGCGCTGGACGACTTCGCCGCGACGCCGACTTGGGCTGCCCGCAAAAGCCGGCCCGAAATCGAAAACCCCTCATTGATCACTTGGATGACCGAGCCGGGTTCTGCACCCGGTACGGGGGCTTCAAACATGGCCTGATGCATATTCGGGTCGAACTTGTCGCCCAACTCGGGCTTGACCTCTTCGATCTTGTGCTTGGCAAAGGCCGACAACAATTCGCGCAGCGTCAGCTCGACACCTTCGATAAAGGCCGGCATCGCCTCGCGATGGGTTTCCTCGACGGTGTCCAGGGCGCGTGCGAGATTATCGTGAACCGAAAGCAGATCCCGGGCCAGCTTTGCACCGCCAAACGCCTCGGCATCTTTGCGGTCCCGCTCGGCCCGTTTGCGGGTGTTTTCGGCGTCGGCCAAAGCGCGCAATAGACGATCGCGCAGCTCATCACGCTCTGTTGTCAGGCTGAGGATTTCTGCATCGACCGGGTCAAGAACCGTATCATCGGGCGTCTCGCTCTCTGCCGCCTCCCCGCCACCGGATCCGTCGTGCTGATCGGGAGCGGCGCTCGTCACAGCATCTGGGGTCTTTTGCGCGGCGGCTTCGTCGGCGGGCGTTTCGCTTGGTTTGTCGTCAGCCATGGTCATGTTCTTCCTGTTCTCGGCAGATCCGACACAAGTCGGCCCACCAGCCGGGCGGTGTAGTCGACAATTGGAACGATGCGGCCGTAGTTAAGCCGTGTCGGCCCGATGACGCCCAGCGCGCCGATGAATCGCCGATCCGCGTCCATATAAGGTGAAATCACCAGAGAGGAACCGGAGAGCGAAAAGAGCTTATTCTCCGATCCGATGAACACCCGTACGCCCTCCCCGTCCTCGGCCAGTTCCAGCAGATGCGCAATATCCTGCTTTCGCTCTAAATCGTCGAAGAGCTGGCGCACCCGATCGAGATCGTCGGAGGCGACATCGTCGAGCAGATTGGACCGTCCGCGAACAAGCAGCCGGGCCGGGGTCATAGCCGATTCGCCCTCCCAAATCGCAATGCCCTGATCGACAAGCTTGCGCGCCAGAAAATCGAGTTCTTGACGGCGCGCGCTGATATCGCCGGCCATCACGGTTTTAAGATCGGCCAGTGTACGCCCGCGCAGGGCGGCGTTGAGAAAATTCGCCGCCGCCTGCATCGAGGAGGGCGTCAGACCCATCGGCGGCGCGAATAGCCGGTTTTCGACATGACCGTCCTCGGTCACGAGAATGGCGATAGCCGTCTCGGCCGACACGGGGACGAACTCGATATGCTTGATGGCAGCGTCATGCTTGGGTGAGAGCACCAGGCTTGCGCCCTGGGTCAGCCCGGAGAGCATCTGCCCAGCTCGGTCGAGGATCTCAGCCATATCCGGATCGGGGCGGCCGAGACGGGTTTCGATCTCCACCCGCTCGTCGTCGGAGACATCGCCGATCTCCAACAAACTATCCACAAAGAGGCGCAGACCGGTCTGCGTCGGCACCCGGCCGGCGGATACATGCGGGCTACCCAGTAGGCCGAGCTCTTCAAGATCCTGCATGACGTTGCGCACAGAGGCGGGCGAGATCTTTTCCGGGCTGGTGCGCGACAATGTGCGCGATCCGACAGGCTCGCCGGTTTCCAAATACGTCTCAACAAGCTGCCGAAAGATCACCCGGCTTCGTTCGTTCAGACTATCAAGGGTCGCCTCGTCGGCCATGCTTTGCGCTCTATCCGCCCTGCCCGACGCCCGCCATCCCGCTCCGTCACATCCCGCGCAACGACGATAAACGCGATGGCATCTGGGTCAAGCTGGTCGGCTTTGCGGGCCGGTTTGCATGTCAGCCTGGGGCCGTCCCTTCGGTTGCCGCGCAGCAGCATCGCCAGG
Organism: Pseudomonadota bacterium; assembly: GCA_039184655.1. Taxonomy (GTDB): domain Bacteria; phylum Pseudomonadota; class Alphaproteobacteria; order Rhodobacterales; family Rhodobacteraceae; genus J013. The sequence goes on from JBCDAZ010000005.1 coordinate 25,577, forward strand.
CGTCGCTCCGGCTTCCATCTTTTCGACCATCTTGTCGTAGTCGGGGTGAATGGTGCCCAGCCAACGATCCCAAAACGAAAAGAAATTCCCGTAATTGTAACGAAACTGCGAATGGTGCAAATCATGATAGGTGGTGCAGATCATCGGCGAGGGTGCGCGCGAAGAGCGCGAGGCGAAATACTCAAAGCCGGCATGGCCTATCATGCCCGTCACCTGATCGAAAAGGCGCAACCCGAACACCGCAAGCGCGGGGACGGGCAAGACAAACCAGACCACAAGGTAGAAGCCATGCTCGATCACCGTATCGACCGTGGTCGAACAGTCATTCGACCAGGCTGTCGGTGCAACGGCCTTATGATGCAGCGCGTGAAAGCGGTAGAATCGAGGGTGGTGCAAGAGGCGATGGCCGAAATAGAACCAGGCGTCGAAGATTACCAGGCAGAGGCCGAAGCCGAGCGCGACGGACCACCAGCTGTGAGGAAGCGGGGTGACGGTCCACCCCTGAAGCTGTGCGAAAAAACCTGTCGAGAGCAGACCGGCCGATACGGCCAGCGCCTTGAGGGATGACAGGATATCCTCGCGGCGGCGCTTGGCGCCATCGCGGCGCGGTTGAATGCGTCGATCCGGATTGCGCGCATTTATCCAAGACAAGGCCAGGCCCAGACAGAAATAGACGACCAGGCTTGCTCCGTAGACGGCCGCATAGATGAGCAGAAATTCAACGAGCACGGGCGGTTCTCCTTCGCGCCTATTGCAGCAGCCTAGCCAGAGGGCCGGCGAGGTCAATGCGCTGCTATGGCGCGGCAGGCTGGCGCATCTTGTCGCGTCTATGCTTCCTCTGATAGGAGTTTGTTAAGTCTTCCTCGCAGGATGAAGCGTGAGCCTGGAGTCGCCATGCGCCCTTCTGGACGGTCGGCCGGAGCCTTGCGGCCGGTCAGTATTGAGGTCGGCGTCAGCCGGCATGCGGAAGGCTCGTGCCTTATCCGTTGCGGCGAGACGCATATCGTTTGCACAGCAACGGTCGAAAACCGGGTACCGCCTTTTCTGCGCAATTCCGGGCTTGGCTGGGTGACGGCCGAATACGGCATGCTGCCCCGGGCCACCACAAGCCGAAACCAGCGCGAGGCAAAGCGCGGACAATCCGGCCGGACCCAGGAAATCCAGCGCCTCATCGGCCGCAGTCTGCGCGCCGGTGTCGACCGCGCCGCAATGGGCGAGCGGCAGGTTACCATCGATTGCGATGTGCTCCAGGCCGATGGCGGGACGCGGTGCGCCTCGATCACTGGCGGCTGGGTCGCGTTGCGACTGGCGGTCGATCAGCTGATTACGGCCGGCGACATCAAACTCGATCCGCTGACGGACCAGGTGGCCGCTGTCAGCTGCGGCGTTATTGGCGGAGCGGCGATCCTCGATCTCGACTATGTCGAAGACAGCCAGGCTGGCACCGATGCCAATTTCGTGATGACCGGTTCGGGCGGGTTGGTCGAGGTTCAGGCATCGGCGGAAGGCGATGCGTTTACGCAAGACCAGCTTGCCGGCATGTTGTCGCTGGCCCGCGAGGGCTGCCAAGCTCTCATGAACGAACAGCGTAAGGCCGTTGGCCGCTAGCGATCCTGTGGATGGCGCATGGAACGATGTGTATTCAGATGCGAGGTGTTGCTGTCGCAGACGCATCCACCCTCTTGGCCGCGGATCGCGGACGTCATGGCGAGCGCGTTTCCTCAACAGGCCGGTGCGATCTCGATCGAGCCCGCCCATGGCGGTCATGCGCATCTGAGCGTCGCGGGACTGGCGGTGCAGGCGACCTTCGTGCCCTTTGCGCAGACCGCCCTGCCCACGCCAGACCATGCTGTGCATGTTGCGGTCTTTGCCGAGGCTGCGGTGCAAACCCGCGACGAGCGTCGCGTTGTGGCGCGCGCGGTCACCTTGGTCGCAGCCAGCCTTGCGATGCGCCGCGACTGCGTGGGGGTGATCTGGGACGATCTTGCCCAATGCCTACCGCCCGAGCGTTATCGCCGCGCGGTTACCCGGCTGGATGCGGGGCAGGACCCTTTTGCGCTCTGGATCGACATCCAGGACGAACCGGAAAGCGCCCAAGAGCCGCGTGGCGCGCAAAGCGCCGGCCTAGCCGCTTTCTTTGATTGCGAGGTGGCGCTTGAGCCCGTCGAGGCCACGCCAGACGAGCGCCGACGTATCCTGGGGGCCGTGCTGGCGCAGATCTTCCAAGATCGCGCGACGATCCCGAACGGCGCGACATTTCGCATCGAGAATGCCGGTGACTTCATCGCCGCCGCGCTGCCGCCGGATCCGGTGTTGGGGGTACCGATCTGCCTTGTCCGGCGCCTTCCCTCGCCCGAAGATGCAACGGAAGCGGTCGCGGGTGGGCGCGGATCGCATCGTCGGTCTTCGGCCATCGTGCTGTTTGACCCCGCCGCGCAGCCCGACCCCGATGAGATCACCCGAGCCGTCGAGCGCCATACCAAGAAGCTTGGCCTGGTGCCGGATATGCAAAAATCGGCCGCCGACCGGCTTGTGGCCGATTGGGGGGTGGTCCGCGGCGGCGGTGCGCGAAAATCCGAGATCGTTTACCGCGACTGGCGGCTGCCGGAGGCGCTCATCTCGTTCGTTCTGGCCGAGAGCGGCGATGTAATTCGGCGGCATCCCGATCTTTTGGAGGGCACGCTGCCGGTTCTGATCCGGGAGATCCCGTCGATCACGCCGAGCGAGCCGAGCATTCTGGGCGCCACGCTGCTGACCAGCCTTTCGGGTGCGCTGCTGACCCTGCCCGGCGCGCGCGCGGTCCTGTGGCCAAGCTCGGGCATTGTGATGACGAAATCGGAAGCCGAGGAGCATTTTCGGCGCAGCGGTGCCGGCCTGCCGATTGCGCTTTGCGTGGCCCGTCTGTCGCTGGAGCTTGAGGGCGGCCGTCAGGTCTTCGTAACCCGCGGCCTTGCCGAGCTGGGTGAGCGCAACATTCTAATGATGATGGACGATCCCACGGATCACACGATGCGCGACGTCTTCGACAGCCTTGTACGCGCCAGCTTCGATCGAACGCTGGTGCGACGCGGCGACGTCTTCGTCAATGACCGCGACGGGGCGCAGTTCGAGGTGGAAGAGGTGACGATAGACGGGATCGGCCAAGTGCTTAAAGCGCGTTTGATTGCACCGCCAAAACCTTTAGGCGGGCTGACGCGTTTTTTGCGCAAGCGCTAGGGGGCGGGATGCCGGTCGAACTAGGCAAGCGACTGCTGGTTGCCTCGCACAATGCCGGAAAGATTGAGGAGATGCGCGCCATCCTTGCACCGCGCGGCATAACGGTTGTGTCTGCCGGTGAGATGGGTCTGCCTGAGCCCGCCGAAACCGAAACGACCTTTGAAGGCAATGCCCGCATCAAGGCGCATGCCGCCGCGGCAGCGACCGGTCTACCCGCGCTTTCGGACGATTCGGGGCTAGCGGTCGATGCGCTCAACGGGGCGCCCGGCGTCTACACCGCCGATTGGGCCGAAACGCCCATGGGACGGGATTTTACCATGGCAATGCATCGGCTGCATGCTGCCTTGCGCGAGACGTTGGCCAGCCCGCCCTTCTCGGCGCGTTTTGTCAGCGTGCTTTGCCTTGCAGAGCCGGATGGCTCCGACAGTTTGTTTTGCGGCAGCGTTGAAGGCGAGATCGTCTGGCCGATGCGTGGTGCGCTGGGCCATGGCTTCGATCCGGTTTTCATTCCCACTGGATGGTGTGAGACTTTCGCTGAAATGGCGCCCGAGGAGAAAAACCGCATAAGCCATCGAGCGGTGTCGCTGCGCCTGTTCCTTGAGACTTGTTTTCCGGATCCGCTATGAGACGTGCAAGAAAACAGATCTCGACCGGTTCGCCAATGGAACAGCGCATGGCCTACAGCCGGGCCGTGGTGCAGGGCGATTGGTGTGTGATCTCCGGCGTCACCGGCTACGATTATAGATCCATGCAAATGCCGGATGGTGTTGCAGCGCAAGCCGAGAACTGCTTTGCCACCATCGCCGGGGTGCTTGAGGAGGCTGGCTTTGCCTGGACCGATATTATCCGCGTGGCCTACTTCGTCGCCGACCGGGATCATGTCGAGGCGCTCGCTCCGGTCCTATCGGCGCATCTCGACGCGGTGCGCCCGGCTGCTACGATGGTGATCGCCCAGCTGATCCATCCCGACATGCTGGTCGAAATCGAGGTATCGGCCTATCGCGGATGACGGATGATGCGGTGTGGGACTGGCGGCCCGGCGGCTTCGGGCTTTACGTGCACTGGCCGTTCTGCCAGGCCAAATGTCCCTATTGCGACTTTAACAGCCATGTCTCGGACCGGATCGATCATCCACGCTGGCAGGCTGCTTTTTTGCAGGCGCTGACCCATGCGGCACATCAAACGGCGGGACGTCGGCTGGACAGCATATTCTTTGGGGGCGGCACGCCGAGCCTAATGGCACCCGACACCGTAGCGGCGCTGATTGCGATGGCGGCACGACTTTGGACTTTTTCGCCATCCATCGAAATCACGCTCGAAGCCAATCCGACATCGGTGGAGGTGGCGCACTTCCGAGCCTTCGCCGATGCGGGGGTAAACAGAATTTCCATTGGAATTCAAAGTTTTATAGACAGAGATCTACGTCGCCTGGGGCGAAAACACTCCGCCGCGGACGCCCGTGCGGCGTATGATACGGCGCGCGCTCAATTCAACCGGGTCAGCTTTGATCTGATCTACGCGCGCCAGGATCAGAGCCTAGCAGCCTGGCGGCAAGAGCTGGCCGAGGCGCTTGCGATGCAAGTCGATCACTTGTCCCTTTACCAACTCACGATCGAACCGGGCACCCCCTTTGCCGCGCGCCTGGACCGTGGCGGCTTGCATGGTCTGCCTGACATCGATGGCAGTGCCGATCTCTACGAGGCAACGCAAACGCTTTGCAAGGATGCCGGCATGCCTGCCTATGAGGTGTCCAACCATGCCCTTCCGGGGCAAGAGAGCCGCCATAACCTCGTTTACTGGAACCAGGGCGACTGGGTCGGTATCGGCCCCGGCGCGCATGGGCGGCTGACGGTCGGCGGGACGCGCCGCGCAACCGAAACCTGGCATGCGCCGGAGGTCTGGCTGGCCGCGGTGGCGCGCGACGGGCATGGGCAGCAGCGCGACACGGCCATTGCGCCGGAGGCTCAGTTCAGCGAGGCTCTGCTCATGGGTCTGCGGCTGTCGAGCGGGATCGATCTGGCGCGATACCGCATGGGCGGAGGAGACTGGCTTGATAGCGAAAATCTGGAGTGCTTGGTGAGCGAGGATTTCCTGTGGCAGTGCGGCGCACGGATCGGCACCACCGAGGCGGGGCGGCCCGTGCTCAATCATCTGGTCGCACAGCTCTTACGCTGAGGTCCGGGCAATGGGCTCGATCACTTGCCGTGATCAGCGCAAAAATAAGGGATGATCATGCGCCCGGTTTGGTTTTCGCTTGGCGTTCTCAGCGTCGCCATCGGTATGGTGGGAATGGTACTTCCTATATTGCCGACGGTACCGTTTATGATCCTTGCCACTTTTTTTTTCGCACGATCGTCACCGCGATTTCACCGCTGGCTGACAGAGCATCCCGTCTTCGGGCCGCAGATCCGGGTCTGGCGGGAAGAAGGCGCTATCTCGCGCAGAGGCAAGTGGCTCGCAACCGCATCGCTGGCACTGGCGTTCATGGTATCGGTTTTGCTGGAAATTCGGCCCATTTACTTAACGATTCAGGGCGGCGTGATGTTTTGGGTTCTCATCTTCATCTGGTCGCGACCGCATGGCAAAGCCGGTGGCCCAAAAGCTTGATCGTTTCAGTCTCCGGTACTTAGGAGCTGGCATAGCCCGTCGAGCTCATCGAGCGTGCGGTAGGCGATCTTCACCTCTCCAGCGGCACCGCGGTGTGCAATAGACACCTTTAGCCCGAGCTGCGCCGATAGATCGGCCTCCAGCGCCCGCGTATCAGCATCTTTTGGGGGCGTCTTCCGATTGGGGTCGGCGGCTTTTCCCCCGCGCTCGCGAGCGCGCTGTTCAGCTTCGCGCACCGACAACCCGCGGCGGATGATCTCGCTTGCCAGCTTTGACGGATCGGGCGCTGTGACCAGGGTGCGCGCATGTCCCGCAGAAAGTTTGCCCTCGCGAAGCCAAGCCAGAACATCCTCCGGCAAGCTTAGCAAACGCAAAAGGTTGGCAATATGGCTGCGGCTCTTGCCCATCGCCTCGGCAAGCCGCTCTTGCGTATGGCCGAAGCGATCCATTAGCTGACGATAGCCGAGCGCCTCTTCGACCGGGTTGAGGTCGGCACGCTGAATGTTCTCAATGATCCCAACTTCCAGAACATCGGTGTCACTCAGCTCTCGTATCAGCGCCGGTACTTCATGCCGGCGGGCAATCTGGGCCGCCCGCCAACGCCGCTCACCAGCCACGATCTGATAGCGCCCAGTTTCGGCCGGGTCAGGGCGCACGATAAGCGGCTGGAGAATGCCTTTTTGTTCGATCGATGCAGCGAGTTCGGCCAGCTCGTCTTCGGCGAAATTCCGGCGTGGCTGATCAGGGTTCGGGCTCAGCGTTTCGATCGGAAGCATAGTCTCGGACGAAGACCGGCCTCGCGCATCCGGCGGGACGGCCGAACTCCCCACATCGGCCAGCAATGCCGACAGGCCCCGCCCCAACCCGCGCTTTTCGGGTTTTTTGGTCGTATCCATCAGCTTGCCGCCTCTAAGACACCGCGCTCACGGGACAGAAGCTCTGCAGCCAGCTTCTGATAGGCGATGCTGCCCGAACAGGTGTGATCGTAGATAATGGCCGGCAGCGCATGCGAAGGCGCCTCGGAAAGGCGAACATTGCGGGGGATCACCGTATCGTAGACGAGACCTGCAAGGTTCTCACGCACATCCGCCGCCACCTGCGAAGACAGATTGTTGCGCCGATCGAACATCGTCAGCACCACCCCCATCAGTCGCAGCTCTGGATTGTGAGACTGGCGGATCTGGCGAATGGTGATCAACAGCTGGCTCAACCCTTCAAGGGCAAAAAACTCGCACTGCAACGGCACAAGAACCGAATGCGCGGCGACCATAGCGTTTACCGTCAGCAGGTTCAGCGATGGCGGGCAATCGATCAAAACATAGTCGTAGCGAGAGGCCGGGCCGTTCCCTTCGGTTCCGCGCAAACCCTGCCGCAACCGGTGCAAACGGTCGTTGTCCGCGACAAGCGTTACATCGACCGAGCTAAGATCCGGGGTCGCTGGCACGATTTCGAGGTTCGGCAGCCGCGTCCGGGTGCGCACATCCTCAAGCCGAGCTTCGTTCATGATCAAATCATAGCAGTTCCTCGACCGCTGGGCAGCACTAACGCCAAGCCCGGTCGATGCATTTCCTTGCGGGTCGGCATCCACAAGCAACACCCGCTTGCCAACCGCCGACAGGGCTGTTCCTAAATTGATCGCGGTGGTCGTCTTGCCGACACCGCCCTTTTGATTCGCGATAGCCACAACCTGACCGGGAAAATTCATCGTATCATCGCTCGCTCATGCGCCTCACATGCTTGATTATCAGGATGGACGCCTCGGCATGTGTCTCGCTGGGGACCATCTCGGTCTGAGTATGCCAAGTGCGGTGGGCTTCGGTCAATTCGGTTTTGGCGCTCTTCCCCTTCAGAAAAAGACATATCGAACCTGGACCCAGGAATGGCTTGGCTAGGGAAAGCAATCGGGTCAGGGGCGCAACCGCTCGGGCTGACACTACGTCGTAGCACTTCGGTTCAACCGTTTCGACCCGAACGGTTTTCACTGTGCAGCCAATTTTTGCGTGTCGAATTACGGTCCGAAGAAACTCACCTTTGCGCGCATCGCTATCTAGCAGCGTGCAGGACAGCTCCGGTCTCTTTTGCTGGGCGAGAATGGCGATCACCAGGCCCGGAAAGCCGGCTCCGCTGCCCAAATCCAACCATTGCTTTGCATCTCTCGACGCCAAGTCTAGAAGCTGCGCGGAATCCGCGAAATGGCGCCGCCAAACATCGTCCAAGCTGGATCGTGCAACGAGATTGATGCCTCTCGACCATTTTTGTAGGAGCGTATGATAGAGCTCCAATCGCTCCATTGTTTCACGTGAAACATCGAAGCGCGCCTGAAACGCCTGTGCGTCCTGCGAGCTCACCCCGCGGCGGCGATCCGACGCCGCTTAACCGCGATCAGGAGTACCGCCAAAGCAGCCGGCGTCATACCTTCTATCCGTCCAGCCTGACCGAGAGTTTCGGGCTGCACACGGTCCAGTTTTTCGACAAGCTCGTTCGAAAGACCTGATATTGCGTTATACTTCATGCCCGAAGGGATCTGCAAAGCCTCGTCTCTCTGGAGCTTTCGGACCTCATCTTTCTGACGCTGCAGATAAACGGCATAGGTCGCATCAAACGCAAGTTGCTGTTGAATCTCTGGCTCAACGCCGCGCAATTCGGGCCAGATCGGCAATAGACGTTCAAAGTGCACACCGGGAATTGAGAGCAACTCTGCCGCATTCCGTGTTTGCCCGTCACGCCCTACCGGTATGTCGTGCATGCGTGCGGTTTTTGCCGAGAGATGCAATGCCTCAAGCTTTTTGCGCCCCGTTTTCAGCGCCGTATTTTTTCTGGCGAAAGCTTCTTTTCGTATCTGACCGACACAACCCAGCTCCGTCGCCAGCGGTGTCAGCCTTTGATCGGCGTTGTCGGCACGCAAATGCAGCCGATACTCCGCCCGCGACGTAAACATGCGGTAAGGTTCTGTGACGCCACGCGTTATCAGATCGTCGATCATAACACCAATATAACTTTGCGTTCGCGAAAGGGTCAGCGCCGGCCGGCCCAAAGCCGTCAACGCCGCATTCAGGCCGGCGAGCAAGCCCTGCGCCGCAGCCTCCTCATATCCCGTGGTCCCGTTGATCTGGCCTGCAAGGTACAGCCCGGATAGCGATTTAAGCTCCAAACTCGCTCGAAGCGCGCGGGGATCAACATAATCATACGCAATCGCATAGCCGTGCTGTAGGATCTGTGCGGCCTCTAGGCCGGGTATTGTTTTGACATAAGACGCCTGAACCTCCGCCGGTAGCGAAGTCGATATCCCATTCGGATACACAACATCTGTGGTCAAACCCTCTGGCTCTAGAAAGATCTGGTGCGATTGTTTCTCGGAAAAACGGACGACTTTGTCTTCGATCGACGGGCAGTAGCGCGGTCCCCGGCCGTCCATATGACCACCATAGAGGGCAGAACGTTCAAGATTTTCGCGGATGATAGCGTGCGTGTCCTCGGTGGTTCGCGTGATGCCACACGTAATCTGTCGCGCCTGGACCTTCTCTGTCAGGAAGGAAAAGAAGACCGGATCATCGTCTGCTGGTTGACGCTCGACGCGCGACCAATCGATTGTCTTCCCGTCGAGACGCGGTGGTGTCCCTGTTTTCAGCCGGCCGATCGGCAGCCCAAGACCGCGAAGCCGTTCTGCCAAGCGTTGAGCCGGGCCATCGCCAAACCGTCCCCCAGGTTTTTTGGCGTCGCCGATATGGATAACGCCACCTAAAAAAGTGCCCGTCGTCAAAACGATGCAGTTGGTCTTCAGCGTTCGTCCATCAGACAGAACCACACCGGCAACAGCCCCGCCATCGATCGCTAAATCAGTAACTTCAGCCTCTAAAAGACCCAGCGACCTCAGTTTGCGCGCCGCGGATTGCGCCGCCAACCGGTACAACCCACGATCGGCTTGTGTACGCGGGCCTTGCACGGCTGGACCCTTCCTCCGATTGAGAAGCCGGTATTGGATGGCCGAAGCATCGGCCAATCGACCCATTAACCCGTCGAACGCATCAATCTCGCGCACCAGATGGCCCTTCCCCAGCCCGCCGATTGCCGGGTTGCAAGACATTTCTCCAATTCGATCAAGGCGATGGGTGATGAGAAGAGTCGTCGCGCCCAGGCGCGCTGCAGCATGGGCCGCTTCCAGACCGGCATGCCCTCCACCCACAACGATCACGTCGGCATCCAGGCTGTCACGTTTCACGTGAAACATTGGCCTTAGCTCTCCTTCCATTGCAGATCCACCGGGCCAAATGCCTGCTGCGCTCTACTTACCCAGGCAGAACGCCGCAAAAATCTCGTCCAGTAGATCCTCGACACCAACCGCACCGATGACCGTCTCCAGTGCCAATGCTGCCGATCTGAGATCTTCCGCTGCACGTTCTGACCCCAACCCCTCGAGCGCGTTGCGTGCAAGGGCAAGATGGTCCTGTGCCTTTTCGAAGGCAAGCCGATGGCGCAAGCGAACGACGTCCGACGCCGAAGCCGCCCTGCGCTGAAGCCGCTTGGATACAGTCTGCAAGAGCTCGGCAACGCCACAGCCGGTGCGCCCCGAGACCGCGTTTTCGGAACGGCCGCGCATAAGGTCCGCCTTCGCCGCAACCATGATATCGTCGGGACCGAGGGACAGGCCAAGCGACGCTACATCCTCCACCGATTCGCAAAGAACAACGCGCAAATCCGCCTTCTCGGCCCGCGCGCGCGTACGCGCCATGCCGATCCGCTCAATTGCATCCGCCGATCCGTCGCGTAGCCCAGCCGTGTCCAGAAACGTTACCGGGAGACCGTCGAGATCAAGCCTGACCTCTAGGATATCGCGCGTCGTACCCGCTGTCTCGGCGGTAATCGCCACATCGCGATCGGCGATGTAGTTTAGAAGCGTGGACTTACCGACATTCGGTCGACCGATCAGAGCAACGTCGAACCCGTCACGAATACGTTCTGCCGCTTTTGCCCCAGCCAACTGCACATCCAAGCCGCTCTGAACCCGATCTATCGCAGCCAGGATCGTCGCGGAGAGATCGTCCGGAACCTCGTCATCGCTGAAGTCAATCGTCGCTTCCAGCATGGCGCGCGCATGAACAAGATCCTGACGCCACTGCAACACCTGTGATGAGAACGCACCAGAATACACCCGCATAGCCTGGCGTCTTTGCGCCTCGGTTTCAGCCTTCAGGAGATCGCTGAGACCGTCGATCTGTACAAGGTCCAGCCGACCGCTTTCCAAAGCGCGCCGGGTGAAAGCCCCGGGTTGCGCCATTTCCAAACCGTCCAGCGCCGAAAGGGTTTCAAGCACGGCATCGACGATAACCGGTGCTCCGTGACAGTGCAGTTCGGCCAGACGCTCGCCTGTCGCGCTTTGGCCCCGCTCGAACAGTACAATCAATGCCTGATCGAGAATTTCGCCTTTTGAATCATAAATATAGCGCAGTGCCGTCTGGCGTGGTGGCGGCAATTCACGCCGCGTTAACGCAGCCACCGCATCCCAGGCTTTGGGTCCCGACACGCGAATCACGGCTATCGCGGACCGGCCCCGAACCGTCGCCGGCGCAAAAATCGTGCCCGCCATCACGCCAGATCCTGGCGTTCAGGTATTCATCGAATCGAAGAACTCGGAGTTCGTCTTGGTCTGCTTGAGCTTGCCGAGGAGGAACTCGATGGCGTCGGTGCTGCCCATCGGGTTCAGGATCCGCCGTAGCACGAACATCTTCGTCAGATCGGCTTTGGGTACCAGAAGCTCTTCTTTCCGCGTACCGGACTTTAGAATGTCAATCGCCGGGAATACCCGCTTATCCGCAACCTTCCGATCCAGAACGATCTCGGAGTTGCCGGTGCCTTTAAATTCCTCAAAGATCACCTCATCCATACGGCTGCCCGTGTCGATCAGAGCGGTGGCAATAATGGTGAGGCTACCGCCTTCCTCAATATTACGCGCTGCGCCAAAAAACCGCTTCGGACGCTGCAACGCGTTGGCATCTACACCGCCGGTCAACACCTTGCCCGACGACGGAACCACGGTGTTGTAGGCGCGCCCCAGCCGGGTAATCGAATCGAGCAAGATCACAACATCGCGACCGTGCTCTACCAAGCGTTTGGCCTTTTCGATGACCATTTCGCTGACCGCGACGTGACGCGTTGCAGGCTCATCGAAGGTCGAGGATACCACCTCGCCCCGCACCGATCGCTGCATGTCCGTCACCTCCTCGGGCCTCTCATCGATCAATAGCACGATCAGATAGCAGTCGGGGTGATTGGCCGCGATGGAATGCGCGATATTCTGCAAAATCACCGTTTTACCGGTGCGCGGCGGGGCGACGATCAGCGCCCGCTGCCCTTTGCCCAACGGGGCCACCAGATCGATTACACGCGCCGAACGATCCCGAATTGTAGGATCCTCGATCTCCATCTTGAACCGATCGTTGGGATAAAGCGGGGTAAGATTGTCGAAATGGACCTTGTGGCGCGCTTTCTCGGGATCTTCGAAGTTTATCTTGGAGACCTTGGTGATCGCAAAATAGCGCTCATTGTCCTTGGGCGAGCGGATTAAACCCTCAACCGTGTCGCCCGTGCGAAGCGAAAACCGACGGATCTGATTTGGGCTGACATAGATGTCATCCGGTCCGGGCAGGTAATTCGCCTCGGGCGAGCGTAGAAACCCAAAGCCGTCCTGCAGCACTTCGAGCACACCATCGCCCGAAATCTCAACCTCGCGTTCTGCCATCTCCTTGAGGATGGCAAACATCATCTCCTGCTTGCGCATAGAGGATGCGTTGTCGAGTTCGAGCTGCTCGGCTATGCCTAGCAGGTCGGCAGGGCTCTTGGCCTTCAGGTCCGCAAGCGTAATTTCTTGGATCGATTCGAGGGTGTCCATTCGGAGGTCCGGCGTAGAGGAGGAAATCCGGAACGGGGCGAAGGTATCTAGCCCGGTTCTCAGCCGCTGCTTCTCAATACGACCGCTCCGACCCTTTGTCAAATGCAACCGGCAAGGCTTAGAAGGGTCTGACGACCACCATGGTAACGATAACAACCATCAGCAGGGTCGGAACCTCGTTCATTCCGCGATAGTACCGGCCGGGGCGGGTGTTAGCATCGCGCGCAAAGGTCTTGCGCCAACGCGCAAGGCTGTGATGAAACCAGGTCAGCCCGACAAGGGCAAAAAGCTTGACGTAGATCCAAATTTCCGTGTCCCAGCTAACAACGCCCGGCGTCATTAAAAGAAGAACGCCGAAAACCCAGCTCAAAACCATCGCCGGGTTCATGATTACGCGGAGCAGTTTGAGTTCCATTACCTTAAAGACATCCGACATTTCGGGATTATCTTTTGCTTTTTCAACATGATAGACATAGAGGCGGGGCAGGTAGAAAAGTCCAGCCATCCAAGCGATCACCGAAATGACATGCAGGGCCTTGGTCCACGGATAGGCCACGGCCAGGAGGTCGGCAAGCATCATGTATTCCTTCAGCGATCGACCTTCCCTTAATAGAAAAATAAGAAAAGAGAAATGATGTGGTAGATGGTGCTGCGAATCGTGGGGATAACCCGGCCGATCACGCTTTTTGCGGTCTTCAAGACGGTGTCTGGCGGCACATGTCTTCCGTTGAACCTCCTGAAATAATTGTGAAAAAAAGCCAAGCTCGGCTGCGATCGGCCTACCGAAATGCATCCGACCAAAACCATGTATCGATGGCGGTTGCCTGTGGATGGATCGACCGGTTCTGCCCCAAGCGACGAAGACTGCACCGCATGTGCAAAAATATCCCCGGCTTTCACAATGCGCTCACGGTTTCTAAGGCCGATTTTCCCGGCTATCATCCACGGAAAACCGGAAAAGCGTTCCTTTGGCAGCGGCAGGGCGATGAGCGGTCAAGTGACACTCCATCTTGTGTCCGATTCCACAGGAGAGACGGTTTTATCGGCTGTGAAGGCGGCGTCAGGTCAGTTCCCGGCGCTTAACCTTGATCTGCACATCCATGCCTTTGTACGCAATCATGACGGTCTCGCGCCGGTCGTCTCGGCCATCGATCGTCGGCCGGGCCCGGTATTTTTCACATTGGCCGATCCCGCGCTTGGATCCGCCCTGTGCCGCGAGGCGGAGATTCTGGGTCAACCGGTGATCGACGTGCTTGCGCCAACCTTGAAAGCGCTATCGGGAATTGCGGGCGGCGCGCCTGCTGTGCGCCCGGGAGGCCAGTACCGGGTCGACCGCGATTATCTCGATCGCGTTGCGGCCATTGATTACGCCATCGCACATGATGACGGTCTCTCGGCGGAACGACTCAAACAGGCCGATGTGATTCTTGTGGGCGTATCGCGTACCTCCAAAACGCCAACCTGCATCTATCTGGCCTATCAGGGCGTTCGGGCGGCCAACGTCCCGCTGTTACGGGGCGAAGATCTACCGCCATCCGTTTCGGATGCCCAGAGGGCCGGAGTGGCCGTGATCGGCCTGACCGCCAGCCCCCAGCGTCTCGCCCAGATCCGGGCGCATCGTGTCGATCGGCTGGACCTGCCCGAGGCCACCGATTATGCGGATCTTGATATTATTCGCGACGAGGTGACCGATGCGCGGCTGTTGTTTGAACGCCACGACCTGCCGGTTATCGACGTCACGCGCCGATCTATCGAGGAAACGGCGGCAGCGATCCAGCAATTCTTGCGCCAGCGGGCGTTGCCAACATGACCGATCCGGTCCAGCCGCAGCTCGTCCTTGCCTCGGCTAGCACGGTGCGCAGAACCCTGCTACAGGCGGCCGGGGTGGCTGTTACGCCTGCAGCCGCTGCCATCGATGAACCCGCGATAAAGGCGGCCATGTTGGCCGAGGGGGCGCCGCCGCGCGATATCGCCGACAAGCTTGCCGAAACCAAGGCGCTGAAGGTTGCGCGGCGCTTTCCCGATGCCTTCGTGCTTGGGGGCGATCAGGTTTTGGTTCACGACGGCGCTCTTCTCGACAAGCCCGCGAACCGCGATGTTGCCGCGGATCAGCTGCGTATGCTGCGCGGCGGCACGCATCAGCTCCTCTCGGCGGCGGTGATTGTCGCTTCAGACCAAACGATCTGGCGCCATATTGGCGAGGTTCGCCTGCAGATGCGCGATTTCTCGGACGCTTTCTTGAACCGTTACTTGGCCGCCGAGGGTCCGGCAATTCTTGACTGTGTCGGCGGTTACCGCTTGGAAGGCCGCGGGATCCAGCTATTTTCCCGGATCGAAGGCGATTATTTCACGGTGCTGGGTATACCCTTGCTTGAGACCCTTAATTACCTGCGTCAGCATGGAATTCTTGACACATGAATGAGGCGAGCCCCGCTCTAGCCGCCGTTGTCGGTTGGCCGATCGCCCATAGCCGCTCGCCTCTGGTGCATGGCCACTGGTTGCGCCGACACGGGATTGCGGGTCACTATATTCCCATCGGGCTCCGGCCGGAAAACTTTGAAACCGGCATCAGAGCCCTTCCCAAGCTTGGTTTTTCCGGTGTCAATGTCACGCTCCCCTACAAGGAGACCGTGCTGAACCTTGCCAGTTCGATCAGCGATCGCGCGGCCCTGATTGGGGCGGCCAACACAATTTCCTTTCGCCCCGACGGTTCGATCCATGCCGATAACACCGACGGTTTCGGTTTCATTGAGAATCTGCGCCAAGCTGAGCCGGGTTGGCAGCCCCAGGCCGGGGCGGCGCTGGTTCTGGGCGCAGGCGGCGCGGCGAAGGCGATTGTCAGCGCGCTTTTAAAGGCCGGGGTGCCGGATCTGCGGATCGCCAACCGGACCCGCCAGCGCGCCCAGATCCTCGCCGAAACCTATGGTGCAAAAGTTACCGTTGTCGATTGGAACGCGGCCAGCCAGGCGATGAGCGGGGCCCACACCATCGTCAATGCAACCGCGCTCGGAATGACCGGGCAAGCGCAGCTCAATGTCGGTCTGCAGCACGCGCCAGCGGATGCGCTGGTGACCGACATCGTTTACGAGCCGCTGCTCACCCCGTTTCTGGAGCAGGCCCGGGCCCGCGGATTGCGCACGGTCGACGGGCTTGGGATGCTGCTCCACCAAGCTGTGCCGGGATTTCATCACTGGTTCGGGGTCCGTCCCGAGGTGGATGCCGAGCTGCGCCGCGCGGTCTTGTTTTCATGACGGTGTCGCCTGGCGACGGTTTCGCGGGCGGGGCATGCGCATGATCGTTCTCGGTCTCACCGGATCGATCGGTATGGGCAAATCGACCACAGCGGGCTTTTTCCGCGATGCTGGCATACCGGTCTGGGATGCGGATGCTGCCGTTCATCGCCTTTACGCGCGCGGCGGCGCGGGTGTTGCGGCGATAGGCGGCTTGATCCCCGACGCGGTGATCGATGGCGCGGTCGACCGGTCTCGTTTGCGGGGCGCGATCGTAAAGAACGCCGCTTTACTGGCAAGGGTCGAGGCGCTGATCCACCCGCTTGTGGCGCAGGATCGGGCTGCTTTCTTAGAGCGCGAGCGCGCGGCAGGCGCTGCTCTTGTGCTCTGCGACATCCCGTTGCTTTTCGAGGTCGGCGGGGCGGCGGGGGTGGACAAGATCGTCGTGGTGACTGCACCGCCGGATGTCCAGCGCGCCCGGGTCTTGGCCCGCCCGGGCATGACAGATGCCGATCTCGATGCGATTCTTGCGCGGCAGATGCCGGATGCGGAAAAACGCAGAAAGGCGGATTTTATTATCGATACGGCGAATGGATGTGGATCGGCACGCGAAGCGGTCGCCGCCCTTATCGCCCGGCTCAGAAAAGGACAGGCGCATGCGTGAGATCGTCCTCGACACTGAAACGACCGGGTTGGACCCGAAAGCGGGCCATCGGATCGTGGAGATCGGCGCGGTGGAGTTGGTCAATCACCTACCATCAGGCAAGACGTTTCACGAATATATTGATCCGGAGCGCGACATGCCCGCCGAGGCGCTCGCCATACACGGCATTACCGAGGCGATGCTGCGCGGCAAACCGGTGTTCGCCGCGCTGGCCGACCGCTTTTTGACATTCGTGGGCGATGCGAAACTGGTCATCCACAACGCGTCCTTCGATATGGCGTTTCTGAACGCCGAGCTGGGTTGGGCCGGGCGGCGCAGCCTGCCCGCCAACCAGGCCGTCGATACGCTCGCCCTGGCGCGCAGCCGCTTTCCCGGTGCGCAGAACTCCCTCGATGCGCTCTGCCGCCGGTTTGGCGTCGACAATTCTGGGCGCGAGAAGCATGGCGCGCTGCTCGACAGTGTGTTGCTGGCCGAGGTCTATCTGGAATTGATCGGCGGCCGGCAACCCGGATTGGTTTTAAGCGATGCAGGGCCCGCGACAGGTGAATCGTCGCTGCAGGACTGGCATCCGCCGGCACGGCCGCGGGCGCTGAAACCCAGGCTTACCCAGGACGAAGCGGCCGCCCATGCGGCCTTAATTGCCGGTCTCGGCGCGCCGAGCCTGTGGGAGTGAGACCGATTAGGTGATCAGCTGGCCGTCGCCGCCGCCATTTTGCTGAGCCATCGCCGCACGACGGCGCTCGACCTCCTGCCGGTAGAGGCTGACAAAATCGATATTGTCGACATTGAGCGGCGGAAAGCCGCCGTCGCGGGTCACATCGCTGACGATGCGGCGCACGAAAGGAAACAGCAGCCGCGGACATTCGATAAGCAGAAACGGGTGC
This sequence comes from Pseudomonadota bacterium, assembly GCA_039184655.1. Classification (GTDB taxonomy): domain Bacteria; phylum Pseudomonadota; class Alphaproteobacteria; order Rhodobacterales; family Rhodobacteraceae; genus J013. Next base: position 43,064 of record JBCDAZ010000005.1, read on the forward strand.
AACTGCGCATCCGGTACGTTCTGGACGGTGAAACGGCCGCAATATTCCATCTCCAGTATAAAGATCTTCTGTGTGCCCGAGGTCGCATCGACCCCCAGCTTCATTATGATGTCGTACTGATCGCCCTCGCGTTTGTTGGCGTCGATGCCGACATTGACCTTGATCTCCGGCTTGCCCTCCGCCGTGACGTTGTTTTGTGCTGCAATGTTCTCAAATGACATGTCGCGGACGAATTGCGACAGGATCTGCAGCTTCGCTTGCGGTTGGGCTTCGGTCTCGGCCATTCTGCACTCCGGGCTCAAAAAACGTTGGGCGGCGTCTAGCACTATCGCTGCACGCTCACAATTGTCTCTGCCTGCAGCATTTGCCGCAAAGACAGGATTTGCAATTAACCAGCCGGTGGATGTTGCCAGCCCGAGCCGGGCGAGGCTGCGTCGTTCGGTCGCACCTCTTCATACTGCCCGTCGATCACCGGACCGCCTGGCCTGTTCGCACGGCGTTGAGCGTGGGCCTGGTTCCGCATGATCCGAGCGGCCAGAATTGGTCCGGCCCAGCCGAACAAGGCGCGTCGAACCGGTGCCAGCATCAGCGCCAGACCGACGGCATCGGTGAAAAATCCGGGCGTTAGCAGCAAGAGACCGGCCACAAGGATAAGGGCGCCATGCGCAATGGGGCCGGTCGGATCGCCGCCTGCGCGGACGCTTTCGCCCAGATCCGTCAGCGCGGCCATACCCTCGCGGCGCAGAAGCCCGCTGCCCAAAAGGGCCGTCGCCAACACGATTACCAGTGTCGGCCATAGGCCGATGGCCCCGCCGACCGAGACAAAGAGCGCAATCTCCAGCATTGGGATCGCGATAAAGGAAATCAACAACCACATGCTGCTACCAAGCCGATGCGTCGACCGGTCGCCGATGGACAGGCCGCTCCCGACCACTTACATATGCAGCGCGTGGGGCGCCCGCCAGCCCGGCGTGTCGGCAGCGCCACGCATGAAGGGACGCTAGCGGCTTGCCCGCCGCCGCATCAGGATGGGCCGACGGGACTGGCCCGACAAGGAAAGGCCGATGAATTCCGAGATGATACAGGTTCTCGTTCTGGCCGCGATCGCACTCTTCCTGGTTCTCCGCCTGCGCAATGTGCTGGGCACCCGCGATGGTTTCGAAAAGACGCCTGGAACCGCCTCGTCGCGCCGCGAATTGCCTCGCAATGCCGATGCGGCGCGCGCCGCCGATGAGGCCAGCGCGGATGACGACATTCCCGAGGACGTGCAGCGCGACGGTCCGATCTACAAGGCGCTGTTGGAAATGCGGATGGCAGAGCCGGGCTTCTCGGTATCCAAATTCATGAACGGTGCCAAGCAGGCCTATGAGATGGTCGTTGTCGGGTTCGAGGAAGGCGATCTGGACGGTCTCCAAGGCCTGCTGGCCGAGGATGTTATGGACGGGTTCCGCAGTGCGCGCGCGCAGCGCGCTCGCGACGATCTGACCGTCGAGGCCCGTTTCGGTGGCGTGCGGGATATCGCATTGACTGATGCGCAGTTCGATGCAGCCGCGCGCACCGCCGAGATTACCCTGCGCTTCGTCGGCGAGATCGCTTCCGTGACGCGCGATGCGAACGGTCGGATCGTGGAAGGCGACCCGATGGCGATGCGGCGCCAGACCGACGCATTTACGTTCGAGCGTCGTATGGGAAGCGACGATCCCAACTGGATTTTGGTTTCGACCGGCGGCTAACGCGGCATTGCTGGAGCTGCGAAGATGCGGTGGCGAACCCTTAGCGCCGAGGAAAGGGCGCTTTGGTCGCGGGTAGCCCAGACCGCAACACCTTTGCATAAACGCTCCGATACCGGGGCAGCCACCGCAACGGGCATGTCCGCGGGTCCGCCCGACCCGGATCGCCCCAGCGCTGCACGGCGGGAAGACGCGGCAAAGGAAACCCCAACCCAACGCCCATCTTCTGCGAAAGCGCTAGGCCCCGCATCGGGCGGCCCGAAAGGCGTCACCGAAACCCGGCTGGCGCCAAAGCCGGTAACACCGCTTGGTCCCAGCACGCCCGGCCTTGACCGGCGGACGGCCGAACGGTTGCGTCGGGGGCGTATCGCGCCGGATGCGCGCATCGATCTGCACGGTCACACGCTAGAGCGTGCCCACACCGTCTGTGCGGCCTTCATCCATCGCGAACACGCACGCGGCAGCCGCTGCGTGCTTGTGATCACTGGTAAGGGTCGCCGCCGCCGGATCGACGATGGCGCGTCGTTGCAGGGCGTTCTGCGCGATGCCGTGCCCCGCTGGCTGCAGTTGCCGCCGCTGGCACCCCTGGTGGTCGGCGTTTACCCGGCAAGTCAGCGCCATGGCGGTGGCGGCGCTTTTTACGTCTACTTACGCAGGGCGCGCTGACGGCCGTTTTGCCGCTGTCTGGCCGAAGTTTTACGGCCGTTTGACCGCCGGGTTGCTATCGACCGACATTAAAAGTCGCTGGTGATCCCTTTGAGCTCCCAATCGCCGAAGCGTGTCGGTTCGGGGCCGTCGCGACCGCCAAGCTCCACGGGCCGGATGCTGGCCGGCGTTGCCGCACGGCGTGCCTCGGCCTCGGCCAGCGCACGCTTGGCCGCCTCGGTAAGCTTAGCCTCTTTTTCGGTGCCACGCTCGGGCATATATCACCTCCAGCCGACCCGGGGTAGCACGGGTAGCCAAAAAACGCCCGGCGGTGTGCGGCGCATTGCTGAACCGCCGGCTGCGTTCCCGATATTTTGGAGCTCTGCGGCGTGAACGCAACCAAGACGATGCTTCTTTTGGCCGCGCTAACCGCGCTTTTTGGCGGGGTGGGCTGGCTGATTGCAGGGTTTGGCGGCGCTATCATCGCCCTCATCGTCGCGTTTGGGATGAATGCGCTGGCCTGGTGGAACTCCGACAAGCTGTTGCTTCGGATGCATCATGCCGAGCCGGTAACCCGCCAGTCTGCGCCGGCGCTTCTGGAAATGGTGGCTCGGCTCGCCGGTCGAGCCGGCCTGCCGATGCCGGCGGTCTATATAATCCGTGCAGCGCAGCCCAACGCCTTTGCTACCGGTCGCGGGCCGCAGAATGCCGCCATTGCCGTCACGACCGGGTTGATGGAGGGCCTGAGCCGCGAAGAGCTTGCCGGGGTGGTGGCCCATGAGCTCGCGCATATCCGCAACCGCGACACTTTGATCATGACGGTTGCGGCCACCGTTGCCGGGGCAATTGCGCTGCTGTCGCAGTTCGGATTTCTGTTCAGCAGAGGTCGCGACCGCAACCCGCTGGCGCTGCTTGGGGTCGTTCTTGCAGTGGTTCTCGCCCCGCTTGCGGCTTTGCTGATTCAGATGCTGATCAGCCGAACACGCGAATACGCAGCCGACCGCGCCGGGGCCGAGATCTGCGGCCAGCCGCTTTGGCTTGCCGCCGCGCTGGATCGCATCGCGGGCGCGTCCCGCCAGAACACGATGAAAACTGCCGAGAACAACCCCGCAAGCGCACATATCTTCATCGTGAATCCTTTGGCAGGGCGCCGTTTTGACGGGCTGTTCTCGACGCATCCAAACCCGGCAAACCGGATCGCCGCCTTGCAGCAGATGGCCCGCGATATGGGCAGCACCCAGCCTTCCACGGCACCGCCGCCCGCCGCATCGCAATCTGCATCACACACTGGCTCCTCCAAAACATCGACGGCCCGCTCGCCCGCCTTTGGGATGCGCCGTCGGCGGATACGCGGCCCCTGGTCTTGAGCGGCGCATCCGCGGCGCGCCGTGCGGCCCTCGATCTTCTAACGGCGGTTCTTGAGCGCGGAGAGATGCTGGCCGAGGCACGGCTTGCAGAGGATCTTGCGCCTGCCGAGCGGGCGCGCGCCAAGCGGTTGGCTGACACGGTTTTGCGGTATCTGGGGGCAATCGATGCATTGCTTGCACCCTATCTCGACCGTCCACCGCCCACCGCCATTCGCAACATTCTGCGGCTTGCCGCGGCGGAGCGAATGGTCGATCGGATCCCCGCACATGCCGTCGTCTCCTCGGCGGTCGATTTGGCGGCAGCCCAAAGAAAGCGACGTGGCTATCGCGGCCTGGTCAACGCGGTTGCCCGAAAACTGGCGCAGACCGCGTTGGCCGATTGGCAGGCGCTTTGTGCGGCCGATCCGGTCTTTCCGCCGCCGCTTGCCGCCCGGCTGCAAAAAGCTTGGGGGGCGGACTGTCTTGCGGCGATGGCCTCTCTTCACAGGAAACGCCCGCCGGTCGATCTTACACTCAAGGATGGCGACCAGGCCGCTGATTATGCCCAAAAACTGGGCGCGCGCTGTTTGCCGGGCGGCGGGCTGCGGCTCGATCGGGCCGGTCAGATCAGCGCCCTACCGGGTTTTGCGACCGGCGATTGGTGGGTTCAAGACGCCGCAGCGGCAATACCGGTTCGCATGTTGGGCGATGTGGCGGGGTTGCGCGTGCTCGATCTTTGCGCCGCGCCTGGCGGTAAGACCATGCAACTGGCCGCCGCCGGGGCCGTGGTGACCGCACTCGACATCGCAAAAGACCGGCTGGCGCGGCTGTGCGAAAATCTCACACGCACCCGGCTGACCGCGCAGATCGTGCTGGCCGATGCGCTCCGCTGGCAAGCGGACGGGCTGTTCGACATCGTGCTTCTCGACGCGCCCTGTTCGGCCAGCGGCACGATGCGCCGGCACCCAGATTTGATGCAACGCCCGCTGCCCAGCCTCGCGCCGCTTGTCGCCTTGCAGGATGCATTGCTGGACCGCGCCTTCGACTGGGTGCGGCCCGGAGGGCGGCTTCTCTTTGCGACCTGCTCGCTCTTTCCCCAGGAGGGGGAGGTGCGGTTGCGGGGATTTTTACGCCGCCAAACGCGTGCCGAATTATTGCCACCCCAGACCGGCGCGGGGTTCGACCCGACCTGGATCGATCAGGGTATGCTGCGCCTAAGACCCGATTTTTGGCCCGAAATCGGCGGGATGGACGGGTTTTTTGCAGCAATGGTGTGGCGCACCCCGTGACATGATTCGCTTCAGCGCGTAAGCGTGGAGCAGAACATTCGGGTAGGGGCAAAGCGGCACCGATGTCTGATGGGGCATTGAGGTTTACGGCATTCTGGCGAGGCGTCGTGAATGCTCGGCACCGCTTGGCCAATCGGTATTCCGCTCGGATGGCCCGCTTTGCAAACCCGCCCAACGCGTTTCTGTGGCAGCCGGAACCGCGCGCGGTTGGCTCTTTTGCCCGGGCCAATCAGTACGCCGCCGGCAATCTGCTGTTTGCCGGCAAGCTGATGCAGCATCGCGGCTCGCTTTGGGATTTGCGACCGCCGACCGAAGCTTATGAGGCAGAGCTGCACGGTTTTGCCTGGCTCGACGATCTGGCGGCCGACGGGTCAGCCCGCTCGCGCGAGATCGCCCAGGCTTGGTTGTTCGACTGGATCCACCGCTTCGGTGGCGGTAGCGGCCCGGGCTGGCAGCCCAATCTTGCCGGACGACGGCTGATCGGCTGGATCAGCCACACCCCCTTCATCCTGAAATCGGTGGAACCCGCGAATTCGCGTATCTTCTTCCGCGCGCTCGGTCGGCAGACGCGCTATCTGGCCCGGCGCTGGCGCGCGGCCGATCCCGGGCTGCCCTCGGTCGAAGCGCTGACAGGCCTGGTTTATGCGGGGCTCGCATTAGAGGGGCAGGAGGCGCTGCTGGTGCATGCAGTGCACGATCTGGGCCGCGAATGCCAGCGGGTGCTCAACGAGGAAGGTGCGATCTTGTCGCGCAACCCCGAAGAGCTGATGGAGGTCTTTACGTTGCTGGTCTGGGCGGCCCGAACCTTGGAGGAGGCCGGAAAGGAGCCCGATCCGCGGCATTTGCGGGCGATGAAATCGGTGGCCCCGACGCTACGGGCGCTGCGCATGGGCAATGGGGCGCTGGCCCGGTTTCACGGTGGATCGGTCGGTGAGGAGGGCCGGCTTGACCAGGCGCTCGCCGATGCGCGCATCCGTGCCCCGGCCCGGTCGGACCAGGTGATGGGCTATGTGCGGCTGCACGCCGGCCCGGTCGTTTGCGTGGTCGATGCGGGGCCGCCGCCGCGCGGCACCTGGGCTAAGACCGGCCATGCCTCGACCCTGGGCGTCGAGGTCTCGGTCGGTCGGCGTCCGCTTCTGGGAAGCGTCGGACCGGGGCGGGGCTTCGGCCCGGACTGGGCCGAGACCGGCCGGCGTACCGAATCGCACAGCACCGTGATCGTCGAGCGGACCTCCTCGTCGCGCTTTTTGGGGCGGGGATGGTCGGCACGCCGCCTGGGCAATCGGATCGTTGACGGCCCGCGCCGGGTTCCGGTCGAGCAGACCAACGATCTAAACGGCGCCTGGGTGCTTACCGCGCATGACGGCTATGTGCCGACCCACGGGCTGACCCATGAGCGGCGCTTGTTCCTGTCCACTGCCGGCGATGACCTGCGTTGCGAGGATACGCTGTCGAGCCATGACGGCGCCCAAAAGAAGCTCTTCGACCGGACGGTGGCGGCCGCACCGCGGCTGGGCGTGCGGTTTTCGGCGGTCTTTCATATCCATCCCGATGTCGAGGCGCAGCTCGCGCTCGGCCGCAGTGCGGTCGCGCTGCGCTTGTCGAATGGCGAGGTGTGGATCTTCCGCCAGTCCGGCGGCACGTTGGAGCTTTTAGATGCGTTGCACCTCGACCGATCGCATCTCAAACCCAGGCCCAGCAAAAGAATTGTCGTGTCGACCAGCGTGACCAGCTATCGCGGTCAGCTCAATTGGGGGCTGAAACGCGCCGAGCCCAGTGGGCTTGCAGAAGGCGACTCTCGGACTGCAGTACAACGCGTCTGAGCCAGGTCGGGGAAGGAGATCTGCGATGACAGAGGCTGAAGCGGAACGTCGACCGATCCGTCGGGCGCTCTTGTCGGTCTCAGACAAGAGCGGGATCGAACCCCTGGCGCGCAGCCTGCATGCGGCGGGCGCCGAGTTAATCTCGACCGGCGGTACGGCGGCGGCGCTGCAGGCGGTGGGCCTGTCTGTGCATGAGGTCGCAGCGCTTACCGGGTTTCCCGAGATGCTCGACGGTCGGGTGAAGACGCTGCATCCGGCTGTGCATGGCGCAATCCTCGCACGGCGCGACAATACAGCCGACCTGGCGGCGCTCGATGCGCAAGGCATCGGTATGATCGACCTCGTTGTGGTCAACCTTTACCCCTTTGAGGATACTGTCGCCGCCAAGCCCGACTGGGCCTCGGCCATTGAGAGTATCGATGTCGGTGGGCCGGCGATGATCCGGGCCGCTGCGAAGAATCACGCCGCAGTTGCGGTCGTGACCGATCCGCAAGATTACCCGATGCTTCTTGAGGCGGTGGCGGCCGGTGGAACCAGCCAGGCCTTGCGCAGCCGGTTGGCGCTTGAGGCCTTTGCACGGGTGGCGGCCTACGACATGGCAATCGCGACCTGGATGGCCGCAAGGACCGGCGGTACACCGCGGCACCGGACCTTCGGGGGACGCTTGCGGCAAACGCTGCGCTACGGCGAGAACCCGCATCAACGGGCCGCTTTTTACGCCGCTGCGTCCGCTGGCCCCGGCCTTGCCACGGCCCAAAAGTTGCAGGGCAAGGCGCTATCCTACAACAATATCGCCGATGCCGACGCAGCGTTGGAGCTGATTGCGGAGTTCGCGCCGGCCGACGGGCCGGGCTGCGCGATCATCAAGCATGCCAATCCCTGCGGGGTGGCAAAGGCAGAAGACCAGGCCGAGGCCTATCGTCGCGCCCGCGACGCCGACCCCACCAGCGCCTTCGGTGGGATCGTTGCCTTCAACACTCCGCTTGAGCCCGAAGCGGCACAGGAGATCGCTGCGCATTTCACCGAGGTCGTGCTGGCGCCGGGGGTGACGGATGAAGCGGCGACGATCCTGAGCCAGAAGGCCGATCTACGGCTGCTTAGCCTGCCGACTTTGCCCGATCCCGTCGCGGCGGGCACGATGGTTCGCCAGGTGTCGGGCGGGTTTTTGGTGCAGGATCGCGATGCCGCTCTTCTCGATCCCGACACGCTGAAGATCGTGACCGCGCGCCACCCCGAGCCGGCCGAGTTAGAAGACCTGCTTTTCGCCTGGCGCGTCGCCAAGCATGTCAAATCGAACGCTATTGTGCTGGCAAAAGACGGCCAGACGGTGGGCATCGGCGCCGGGCAGATGAGCCGGGTCGACAGCACCCGGATCGCAGCGCGCAAGGCACAGGATATGGCTCAGACCCTGGGGCTTGAGGAAAATCCCACCAAAGGCGCGGCGGTCGCTTCGGACGCCTTCTTTCCCTTCCCCGACGGGGTGCTCGCAGCGGCAAGGGTTGGGGTGCGCTGCGTGATCCAGCCCGGCGGGTCGAAACGCGACGCTGAAGTGATTGCTGCGGCCGATGAAGTCGGGCTGGCCATGGTGCTCACCGGCCGGCGCCATTTCCGGCATTAAGGTCCGGCGCCATGCGCAAAACGCTGTTTCGTATGCTTGGCTTTGCCCTGCTCGTCCTGGCGGCCGATCAGGCGCTCAAGCTTGTCGTCGTCGTTTATCTCGATCTTGCCCAGCGCGGCCGTCTCGACGTGCTGCCGCCTTTCCTGAACCTCCGCATGGCCTGGAATCGCGGCGTGAATTTCGGGCTTTTCGCCTCCGACAGCCAGACCGCGCGTTGGCTTCTCGTCGCGTTGGCCATCTCGATAAGCGCCGGTCTTGCGGTCTGGCTACACCGGGCGACGGGCTGGGTGACACCGCTCTGTGCCGGGGCGGTCATCGGCGGCGCGCTGGGCAACGCGCTCGATCGGGTGATCTACGGCGCGGTCGCGGATTTTCTCAATATGTCCTGCTGCGGCTGGGACAACCCGTTCTCCTTCAATATTGCAGATATCGCCATCTTTGCCGGCGTCTTGGGTCTCGTCCTCTTGCCCGACCGCGCGGTGAACGCCGGGAAAGCCACCGATTCAGCGCGTGACCCTCCCGAAAGGCTGGGCTAAGTTGTGCATGGGCGAGTGATCGGAGTGGAGTGGGCCGGATGATCGGCGGTGGACGGAAGATCGGTCTGGGTGCGGCGGGCCTGCTGGTGCTGCTCGGCGCGTGCGGATCGCAAAACACCGAGCGGGAGAGCCTGCTTCGAACGGCCGGGCTGCGCCAGCCGCCGCCGGACGAATTTTTGGTGGTCGAGCGCAAGCCGCTTGAAATTCCGGGTAGCTTGACGTCGCTGCCTCTGCCTGATCCCGAAGGGATCAACCGTGTGGATCCGCAACCGCGCGAAGAGGTGACGAGCCTTCTGTCGGGCGATGCCACCCTGCCGCAGCGCAGCGCGGAGGGTCCTTTGTCGCCAGGCGAGGCAGCCCTGCTGGCGCTGAGCGGCGAGGATGCGGTCGAGCCAGAAATTCGCGCGACCTTGCAGTCGGAAGATCGCGATTTGGTCGCGTCCGGTCGGATCTATGGTTTGGATACGTTTTTTGGCGTTCCAACCAACGATCCTTACCGCCAAGAGGTTCTCGATCCTTTCACCGAGGTCGAAAGGCTGCGCGCCGAGGGTGTCCAGACACCGGCTGCGCCGCCGCAGCCCGAGCGGGAACCCGGCCAGATTTTCTGACCCGTCCCAGACACATCGTCGTGTCGCGGTTTGGAAAACGCCGCAGAGTTGCCTATCTGCTTGCCAAACCGGGACCGAGCGATATGGGAGACGGTCATGACTGGAAGGCGTTTCGCTTGGCTGTGCCGCGCCGCGGCTCTGCCCGCATTTGGACATGTGGCTTTCACGCTGGCGACGGCCGCGTCCGTCGCGCTTGGGCCGGCATCCGTCAAGGCCGATAGCCCCGTTACCACCTTTACGCTTGAAAACGGCATGGACGTCGTGGTGATCGAGGATCATCGCGCCCCGGTCGTCTCGCATATGGTCTGGTACCGGGTCGGTGCGGCCGATGAGCCGCCGGGGCAGTCCGGCATTGCGCATTTTCTGGAACATCTGATGTTCAAGGGCACCGACGAGATCCCGGAGGGTGCATTCTCGAAGGTGGTGGCGGCCAATGGCGGGCAGGACAACGCCTTTACCAGTTACGATTACACCGGTTATTTCCAACGTATCGCGTCGGATCGGCTTGAGATCGTCATGAAGATGGAAGCCGATCGGATGACCGATCTGGTGCTGAGCGATGCGGTCGTGCTGCCGGAGCGCGACGTGATTCTTGAGGAGCGGAACACCCGCACCGACAACGATCCCAGCGCGCTGTTAAGCGAGCAGCGCCGCGCGGCGCAGTACCTCAACCATCCCTACGCGGTGCCGATCATCGGCTGGCGCCATGAGATGGAGCGCCTGACGCTGCAGAATGCCCTCGATTTTTACGTACGCTACTATGCGCCCAACAATGCCATCTTGATTGTGGCTGGGGATGTGATGCCCGAGGAGGTGCGCCGGCTGGCGGAGATCCATTACGGCCCGATCCCGGCAAACCCCGACCTGCCGCCTCGCCTGCGCCCGCAGGAGCCCCCGCAGACCGCACCGCGCCGGCTTGTTTATGAGGACGAAAAAGTCCGCGAACCCTATGTGATCCGCACCTATCTGGCGGCCGAACGCAACCCCGGCGATCAGCGCATGGCGGCCGCTCTGACCCTGCTTTCCGCCCTGCTTGGCGGCTCGGATGTGACCTCCGTTCTGGGCAGTAAGCTGCAAATGGAACAGCGGATCGCGCTGGCAACCGGCTCGTTTTACTATGCGACATCGCTCGACCCGACGCTTTTTGCGATTTATGCGATGCCGGTACCCGGCGTCAGCCTGATGGAGGCCGAGGCGGCGATGGATGCGGTTCTGGCGGCGTTTTTGGAGACCGGACCGGACCTTGCGCAGCTCGAACGCGTGCGCAACCAGGTCCGAGCGAACGAGATTTACGGCCGCGACAGCCAGATGAGCCTTGCGCGCAAATACGGCGTTGCGTTGACGAGCGGGCTGACCGTTGAGGATGTCGCGGAATGGCCGACCCTTTTGCAAGAGGTGACCGCCGATGAGATCACCGCCGCGGCGCGGCTGCTTTTTGACAAGAACCGCTCGGTGACCGCTTGGCTGAGCGCGCCCCAACCCCAGCGCGTTAGCGAGGCACAGCCGGGAAGCGAGACGGAAACTGGGACCGAAACCGAGACCGAGGAGGCCACACAGTGATCGGCCAAACAGCGATCCGCACCGCTGCGTTTCCAGCGCCGAACGCAGCCTCAAAGCTGGCGACGGGCGCGCGGCTGGGGCGTAGGGCGCTCGCCGGGTTGGGCATAAGGGTGGGTGCACGCCTAAAACCGGCGCTGCTGCGCATACTGGCGCTGGCGCTGGCGCCGGCCTTTGCGCTGGCCCAGCCCCTCGACGCGGCAACCGAGATTGCCGTGCACCGGTCGCCGGACGGCCATGAGTTTTGGTTGGTCGAGGAGCGCACGATCCCCATCCTGTCGCTTGAGATCAGCTTTAAGGGCGGCGCCGCGCTGGACCCGGCCGATCGCGCGGGGCTTGCCAGCATGATGGCCGCGCTGCTGCGCGAAGGCGCGGGAACGCGCGACGCGGTCGCCTTCACCCAGGCGCGTGAGGAGATTGCGGCTCGGATCTCGTTTTCCGCCGGGCGCGACGCGTTCTATGTCGCTGCAACAATGTTGAGCGAGAACCGCGCGGCGACCATGGCCCTTCTGCGCGACGCGATGGTCGCACCACGCTTTGACGACGCGGCAATCGAGCGGATCCGGCAACAGTTTCTCTCCGGTGCGCGGGGCGATGTCACCAATCCCAACGCCATTCTTGGCCGGGTCTACCGAGAGACGCTGCTGGCAGGCGATCCATACGGCCAGGCAACCGACGGCACTGAGGCAACGCTTGCTTCGATCACGCGCGCCGATCTGGTTGCTTCGCATCGCAATCAACTGGTCACGGGTCGGGCCAGGATCGGTATCGTCGGCGACATCGCCGCCGAGGAAGCCGGGCTGATGATCGATAGGCTCTTGGCAGGGCTTCCCGCCGAGGGCCCCCCGCTTCCGGGACCGGTCGCGCCTGCGATCACCGGGGGGGTGACGATCGAAGCGTTCGACACGCCGCAATCGGTGGTCTTGTTCGTGCAGCCCGGTATCGACCGCAGTGACCCGGATTTTTTCCCGGTCTTCGTGCTCAATCATATTCTCGGCGGTGGCGGTTTCTCGTCGCGACTGACCACGGAGGTCCGCGAAAAACGGGGCCTGACTTATGGCGTATACGCCTACCTGGCGAATTACGACCGGATGAACCTCTGGATGGGCGGCGTTTCGACGGTCAATGCGCGGGTGGCGGAGTCGATCGAGGTGATCCGCCAGGAATGGCGCCGGATGCAGACGTTCGGCGTAACCGAAGAGGAGTTGGCCAATGCCAAGCGCTACCTGACCGGCGCATACCCGCTGCGTTTTGACACCAACAGCAAAATTGCGGGGATCCTGATCGGCTTGCAGGAGGATGGGCAGGCGCCAAGCTATCCGCAGATCCGCAACGATCTGGTCGACGCGGTGACGTTGGAGGATGTGAACCGGGTGGCGCGCGAACGGCTTGACCCCGAGGCGCTGCGGTTTTTCGTGGTCGGCAAGCCGGAGGGTCTGTCGCCGGGCAACTGAGCGGATAGCTTACCGGGTGACTTGACGGGCGAACCGGCCCGCCAGGGTCGTGCGGTCACGCCGCTCCCGCTTTACGCGCTGCTGAGGCAGTCTTGCGGCACTCATTCCGCAATGAATCGGACGGCCCTTCGGGCCGACATCCAGCCGCAGGCTGCGGCCCATCCGGGCCTCGCCTGCCGTCGGGCGCCGCGCCCGGTACCAGCCGCGACGCTCTTGCTTCGATCGGCATAGCCGCGTAGACCCCGGGTCGCAAAGACAAGGAGCAACGCCATTGGCACGCCGTCACGCGTCAGCCGCGCCCGCACCCCGCAGCCTGCGCGTGGGCGAGTTGATCCGTCGCCATCTGTCGGCGGTGCTGAGCCGCGGCGATTTGCACGACCCCGATTTGGATCGGGCTTCGATCACGGTCGGCGAGGTGCGCGTTTCGCCCGATTTACGACAGGCCACGGTTTTCGTGCTGCCTCTTGGGGGCCGCAACGCCGAGGCGGTGCTGTCCGCGCTTGCGCGCAACAAGGCAGTGCTTCGCCGGACGCTGGGCAAAGCGCTGCGGCTGAAATATACGCCGGATCTGACGTTTCGATCCGACGCGCTTTATGACCGGATGGATGAGACGCGAGCGCTTCTGTCCTCGAAGGCGGTACGGCGCGATCTGGGGAACCGCTGAGCGCGCTGCAGCCCCACCCCTCCGCCAAGCGGAGCGGAGACGAGCCGCATCGGCCGCTTGGCGCAATGCTGCTGACCACGCGGCGCTATCCGATCTATTACCTGCCGATCACCAAATGCGGCTCAACTTTTCTCAAATCCCTGCTTTTTGCCCTCGACCATGACGGGCCGCTGCCGCAGCGCATCCATGACGAAGCAAGGCTGATCCGCGCTGCCGATGTCGAGCCGGGCTTCATTGCAGGCAGCCGGTTCGGCTTTGCAGTCTTGCGCGATCCGACCGAGCGGGTGGTGTCGCTTTATCTCGACAAGATCGCCCGGCGCGGCCCCGGCAGCTTTCCCGCGCTTCGGGCGCTGCTGGTCCGAGAGGCGGGGTTGGTGCTGCCCGACACGCTTTCGCAAGGCGACGGCGTGCCGGACCTTGGGGCGGCGCTGCACCGGGCCAACTGCCACCGGCTTGCCGACTGGTTGGAGGAGAACCTTGCCGGCCGCACCGCGCTGCCGGTCAACCCGCATTGGCGCCGTCAGTCCCAAAGGCTGCGCCGCGCCGCGCCGCTAGGCCTTGTGCACCTCACTTTGGACGGTCTTGACACCCAGCTTCCCTGCCTGCTGGAACCGGCAATTCCCGACATTGCGTCCCGTATGGCCAAGGTCGGGACCCGCAATGCGCGGGCCGGCGGGCATCTGGCCGAGATTATATCCCCCGCCTTGACGGCCCGCCTGCGCGGTCTTTATCCGCGCGATGCTGAGCTGATCGAGGCGGCCCGGGCGCGCTGGGCCGAGCGCAGAACGCGCGGCTGGCGCAATGGAGGGGCCGCGCCGCGATCCCGGCAACCGGCGCTGATGCTGACCGCAGCGCATCGCGCCCCGCTTATGTTTTTGGCGATCCCCAAGGCCGGTTGCACGCTTTTGCGCAATCTGGCCTATCTGATCGATCACGGACGTCTGCATCCCGACCCCAGTGCCATCCACGCCGATCGCTGCCTCCACACGCGACCCGTCAGGCCCCGCAGCCACGACGGGCGCGCCTTTCACGACGGGCGCGCCTTTATCGTCTTGCGCGACCCGGTGGCCCGCTTTTTTGCGCTTTACCGTGAAAAAGTGATCGGGACCGACCCGCATTTCTTTTCCTGGATCGCCCGCCGCCTGGCCGAGCAGAGCCGGTTCGCAACGGGGGTCGGGCTGAACCTTGAGGCGCATCGGCAGAATTGTCACCTGCTGCTGAACTATATCGAGCAGCGTATCCGTAGCCGCAAGCCAGGCGAGGTCAACGGTCACTGGCGGCCTCAGGCGGCCTTTGCAGCCCGGGCACGGCGCTTTGGGCTGCGCGCTTTGACGCTTGAAGGGATTGAAGCGCAACTGACCGCCCATCTTGGCGATGCGCTGCCCGAAATCGGCACCATGCTGTCGCGCCTGGGCCGGCTCGATCGCGCGGCGCCCAGGGACGGACCCGCAGAGCCGGAGATCCTCGATGCTGCGCTTGAAAGCCGCATTCTGGCGCTGTATGGGGCCGACCGCACGCTGCACGCGCGGGTGACAGCGGCCTGGCAGGAAACGGGTTGCGCGCCGTTGGTTTGAGACGTTTTGGCGGGAGCGGGATGGCACGCGGAAAAAAGGGACGCCCGATCCATGGCTGGTTGATCGTCGACAAGCCGGCGGGCCGTAGCTCTGCCGCGATGGTTGCAAGTGCAAAACGGGCCTTCGATGCGCGTAAAGCCGGCCATGCCGGAACGTTGGATCCGCCGGCGACCGGTTTGCTGGCCATCGCCTTTGGTGAAGCGACCAAGACCGTCCCTTATGTGACCGAGGCGCAAAAATGCTACGCCTTCACCTTGCGTTGGGGCGTTGCCACGACCACCGACGACGCGGAAGGAGAGCCAATTGCGCGGTGCGATCTGCGCCCGGACAGAGCGGCGATTTGCGCTGCCCTGCCCGCGTTTACGGGCGATATCAACCAGATCCCGCCTCAGATCTCGGCGGTAAAACTTGCCGGCGTTCGGGCCTATGAACGGGTCCGCGCTGGCGAGACCGTCGCACTTGGTGCGCGACCGCTGCATGTGGCCGAGCTAACCTTGACGGACCAACCCGACGACGATCACGCAAGCTTCCGTCTTGTTTGCGGCAAGGGCGGCTATGTGCGCAGCATAGCGCGGGATCTTGCTGCCGTGCTGGGCACGCTGGGCCATGTCACCGCGTTGCGGCGGCTCTGGTCTGGGCCCTTCGATCTGACGGCGTCGACCCCGGGCGACATGCTGGAGAACGCCGGCGGCGCGCTCGGGGTCGATCGACTGCTGGCCGTTTCGGCTGGGCTTTGCGATTTGGTTGAACTGCCCTGCACCCCCGAAGGCGCTGCGCGGTTGCGCAACGGCAATCCTGTTGCCGTCGCGGCAAGCGCGATCGGCTACGGTCAGACGGCCTGGGCTTCTTATGCCGGCGAACCGGTGGCGGTCGGCATCTACCGTGCCGGGATGCTGCACCCGACGCGCGTTTTTCGCTTCGACTGAGCCGGCTGCGCCGGCGCCTCAGGGCAGGGCGGTGTCGTGGAGATGGCGCCACAGCAAGCGTGGATTGCAGTGAAAAAGCACCGTGGCGCGGCGGCCGTTCTCGGTATCGGAGTTTCGTGCGCCGCGCTGATATTCGACGTAGCTTGCCAGGATCAGGCCGGGAAAGACGCCCAGCAGATGCGGCTCTTCGATCGCAATGCGCAGGTCCGGGTTGCTGCCATGCCCGCGCTGCAGCTCGGCGCAAAGTGTCGGGCAGCTCACCAAAGTTCCCGACGGAAAGACGACATGGAATTCGGGATGAAGCGCATCCAGGATCTCGGGTCCCAGTCGGCTTCTGGGCAGGTCGCCGTGAAACCAGCGCTCCAAAGCCCGATGGAACCGATAGATCTCTTCAAACGCCCGTCGACGCGCATCCCCCTGATCGATCGTATCGTTCATGCGACGATCCTTTCACGGCTTGCGCTAACACCGCGTTGCAGCGGGCGCAAGTTCTCGGATAGGCGTGCAGGCCGACATCGGGAAGCACCTTCCAGCATCGGGCGCATTTTGCGCCCTCGGCAAGTGCCGGAACCACCGCAACCCCGCTTGTATCGTCGAGGCGAAATGCGGTTGGCGGCGCCGTTTCCGACGACAGCGTCACCGACGAGGTGATGCAAAGATCGGCCATCTCGACCGTTGCCAGCGTCGCGCGCAAGGCGTCATCGGCGACATAGACGATGGGTGCGGCCTCCAGGCTCGAGCCGATACGCTTTTCACGCCGCTCGATCTCCAAAGCGCCGGTCACCACCCGCCGGGCGGCCCGGATGCCCTGCCATTTCGCGGCCAGCGCATCGTCGCGCCAGGCCTCGGGCGTGGCGGGAAAATCCTGCAGATGCACCGATGTATCCGCGCCGGGAAACCGCTCCAGCCAAACCTCCTCGGCCGTAAAGACCAAGATCGGTGCGAGCCAGGTGACCAGCCGCTGATAGATCAGATCGAGCACCGTTCGCGCCGCACGCCGGCGCAGGCTGTCCGGCGCATCGCAATAAAGCGCGTCCTTGCGGATGTCGAAATAGAATGCCGACAGATCGACGGTGCAGAACTGGAACAGCTCCGAGAACACTTTCTGGAACGTATAGGCGGCATAGCCTTGGCGCACCGTGGCGTCGAGCGCGCACAGCCGGTGCAGAACCCAGCGTTCCAGCTCGGGCATCTCGGCCGGCTCTACATGTTCGGACGCCTCAAAGCCCGAAAGCGCGCCCAAAAGGAAGCGCAGCGTGTTGCGGATGCGCCGATAGCTGTCGGCGACGCCTTTCAAGATCTCCGGCCCGATCCGGTGATCATGGACATAATCGGTCTGGGCCACCCAAAGCCGCAGGATGTCGGCGCCGTACTGGCGGACCACCTCCTCGGGCGCGATGATATTGCCCTTGGATTTCGACATCTTCTCGCCCTTTTCGTCGAGCGTGAAGGCATGGGTGACCACGGCCCGGTAGGGCGCATGCCCCAGCGTCCCGCAGCCTTGCAGGAGCGAGGAGTGAAACCAACCGCGATGCTGGTCGGAGCCCTCCAGATAGACATCGGCAACGCTGTCGGGCGTTCCATCGGGTCGGTCGCGCAGCACAAAGGCATGTGTCGAGCCCGAATCGAACCACACATCCAGGATGTCGAAGACCTGCTCCCACTCCTCGGGATCGTAATCATTGCCCAGAAACCGGGCCTTGGCGCCGGGTTCGTACCAGGCATCGGCGCCCTCGGCCTCGAATGCCGCGGCGATCCGGGCATTGACCGCCGCATCGCGCAGCAAAAACGCCGGATCGTCGGGCTTGGCCCCCTTGCGGGTGAAGCAGGTCAGCGGCACGCCCCAGGCGCGCTGGCGCGACAGCACCCAATCGGGCCGGGTTTCGATCATCGAGCGCAGCCGGTTCTGACCGGCAGCCGGCGTGAAGGCCGTGGCCTCGATCGAGCTCAGCGCCCGGGCGCGGATCGTGTCGCCCCGATGGCCCAGCCCATCGTCAAGCGCGCGGTCGATCGCCACGAACCATTGCGGCGTGTTGCGAAAGATCAGCGGCGCCTTGGAGCGCCAGGAATGCGGGTATTGATGTTTGACCCGGCCGCGGGCGAGCAGCGCCCCGACCTCCACCAGCTTGTCGATCACCCGGCGGTTGGCGTCCTTTTCCTTGCCCTTATGGTCGAAGATCACCGCACCGCCGAAAAAGGGCAGATCGGCGCGGAACGACCCGTCCTCCAGCACATTATAGGTCATCGGCAGGCCATGCAGGCGGCCGATCTCATAATCATCCGCACCATGGCTGGGGGCGGTGTGCACGAAACCGGTGCCGGCCTCATCGGTCACATGATCGCCGGGCAGCATGGGCACGTCGAAATCCCACTCGCCGCCCGCGCCCTCGGCCCCCCGCAGCGGGTGCGCACAGCTCATGGCCGCCAGATCTTCGGGCGTGACATCGCACAGGCGGCGCCACATCTCGACCTCATCATTGTGCAGCCGCCCCTGCCGCAGCGAGGCTTCGGCCAGGCTGTCGGCGATGATCAGCCGCTCGCCGATGGTTGCCCAGCATTCCTTGGGCCGGCCCACCACCTCATAAAGGCCATAGGAGATGTTCTCGCCGAAACATACCGCGCGGTTTTGCGGGATCGTCCAGGGCGTGGTGGTCCAGATCACCACCGAGGTGGGTTTCTTGGTAAAGACGTCCGTCTCGGCCGGGCCGGAGAACCCGATCACCGGAAAGCGCACCCACACGGTGTGGGATTGGTGCTCATGATACTCGACCTCGGCCTCGGCCAGCGCGGTTTTTTCGACCACCGACCACATGACCGGCTTGGAGCCCTGATAGAGCGCGCCGTTCATCACGAATTTCTGAAACTCCGCCGCGATCACCGCCTCGGCATGGAAATCCATGGTCTTGTAGGGCTCGTCCCAATCGCCGGTCACCCCCAGCCGCTTGAACTCGTCGCGCTGGATGTCGATCCAATGGGCGGCGTAATCGCGGCATTCCCGGCGCAGCTCCAAAAGCGGAACGTCGTCTTTGGATTTGCCCTTCTCGCGGTACTGGCTTTCGATCTTCCATTCGATCGGCAGCCCGTGACAATCCCATCCCGGAACATAGCGCGCATCATGACCCAGCATCTGGTGGGACCGCACCACCATATCCTTCAGGATCTTGTTGAGCGCATGGCCGATATGCAGATGCCCGTTCGCATAGGGCGGGCCGTCATGCAGGATAAAGGGCGCACGACCGGGCTTGGCGCGCAGCTGGCCGTAGACATCCAGGCTGTTCCAACGCGCCAGCCATCCGGGTTCGCGCTTGGGCAAGCCCGCGCGCATGGGAAACGCCGTATCCGGCAAAAACACCGTGTCTTTGTAGTTCGGCGTTTCGGGCGTGCCGGCGGTATCGGGCGTGTCGGGGGTATCAGGCGTGTCGGCGCACATCTCAGCGATCCGTTACGAAGGGTCTGTCAGGTCGGGGGGAGAAAAGGCGCAGTTGCGCGACGTCCGGCGGCTTGTTCAGCGCGCCGGCCCCATAATTCGAAACGCGATGCTCCGCTCGGTCTGCATAGCCGCGCTATACATGAAGGGTCGGGTGCCGTCCATAGGAGGCTAGCGGTCACAGAGTCGTGATCGCGCGGCCCGCCGGATTCAGCGCCGGACTCCGCGCTGCCCTGCGTAAAGCGTTGTGTTTGGAAGGCTCGACCAAGGGAGACAGGGCCATGCTCAAAAAGATTGCGATGCTCGTTTTGGCTGGCGGTGTGGGTGCTGCTGCCATCGGGACGGAGCCGGCACGGGCCGATAACGGCACGGCCGAGGCTTTGGTCGGTATCATCGTCGGCGCAACCGCCCTGGCCATTATTGCCGATGCTGTGGATGACGACCGTCGGGTCTATCGCCCGCGCCCGCATTACCGGCCCCGCTACCGGCCGGTCTATCGGCCCTATGTCCATCCGTATGTCCATCCGCGGCGCTATGTGCATCCGCACCGCTATGTTGCGCCGCGGGTCGTGGTTCGGCCGCGTCCGGCCTATCGCCGCCCGATCTATGTCGATCGCCGGGTGGTTCGCCCGCGCCATGTGCGTCCGGCGCCGCGCTATGTCCGCCCGATCCGGCCGCGCTATCGCTATGCGGCCCAGCCGCGGCGCGAACGCTGGGCGCGGGAGCGTTTTCAGGGCCGGTAGACGCTCCGGCACATCTCGACCTTGGCACATCTCGACCTTGGGGCGCACCCAGGACGCGTCCCAGGGTCAGGCTCAGGGGGTCAGGTTCCGGGGTCAGGCGCCTGGGGCGATCGGAGGGGGCGGGTCCGATGTAGCCATCCGCCCCGCAATGCGTCAGCCGCGAGTGACAATCCCGGCCAGGGCACGGCGCAAGATGCCTACGGTCGATGGGCTTGGCTGAGCATGATACGCCATCGGCCGGCAGACCTCGATGGCAGCGAGACCGACCCGCACGGTGAGGGCGCCGTTCACCACGCCTTCCCCGACCCGCCGCGACAGGCGCGAGAGGATGCCGCCGCCAAGTGCGGCACCGACCATATCGTCGCCAACCGCCAGCGCGCCGGTTGCGACAAGATGCGCCGAAATCGCGCGCACCAGCTGCCAGGAGCCTAGGGCACCCGCCCGACCGCCATAAATCGCAGCAATCCGGCGGATCATCCTTAGATTGGAAAAGAGTGCCGTCACCACATCGGCCAGCGCGAGCGGCACCATCGCGGTGACAAGGGCAACATGCCGGGCGGCGGCCTCGACCTCCTGCTGCGCTGCGCTGTCGAGCGGGGCAAGCAGCGTGCGCTCGGCCGCATCCACCAGCGCATCGGCGTCAAGGATGTCCTGGCGCTTCTCGTCCAAATCCGTCTTTGCCCAGGCGAGATCGCGCCGTCCGGCATAAAATGCATGCAGTGCATCGACCAGTCCGCGCGCCTGATCGAGGCTGCCAGAACGCGCCGCGCTGGCGCGTTTTTGAAGCCCGTCGATGCGGTGCAGGCGCGACAGCGCCGAAAGTTCACGCAGTACCCCCGCGAGCGCGCCCAGCACAATCACGGCAACCAGGCCGAAGGCGGTCCAGCCCAGCCAGTCGCTGCGCTGGAAGAGCCCGGTTATGAAATCCCACAGAATGACGCCAGCGACCAGCGAGACGAAGGCTGCGGCGGCCGACCAGATGAGGCGGGATATCAGGCCACGGCGCCGGCCGGACCGCGCAAGGGCGCGGGCCAGGCCCGACGCCGGCGCCGCATCGCCCTGCGGATCTGTCTCCGGCACCGGCGGAGCGGTCTGCGGTGTATGTGCATGCGCCTCTAGCGCGTCGCCTTCCAACAGGATGGGGCTCCGACCCCGCCGAGCATCCCGGGGCGCTTTACCCGGCGCGTCGCCGTCAATGACAACCGCTCCGCGCCGCTTCTTCTCGCTCACAACCTATCTCCGATCAAAAACTCCAGCGCCCGGTCCAAGCGGATATGGGGCGGTGCCGTGCCGTCGGCCCCGCTCAACCGCGGCGGGGCGAAGCGCATAACGCCATACGCGCCGTCCTGCCAGGCGGCCAGGTCGGCTCCGGCCTCGTGCAAGACCTCGGCCGGGTCCTGGGGCAGATCGCCCGGATGCAGCGCCGCATCGCGCCCCGTCGCCAGCAATCGGCCGCGCACAAGGCCCAGCGGAGCGCCCTCATACGTCACATTCTGCTCCACCGTCGCACGAATCCCGGCGATTGCCATCGCCCTGGTTTGGGCCCCGCGGTACCGGGCCCGGTCGCGCGCCTCGGCCAGCAGGGCCTGGGCGATTTCTGCCAGCCGGTCATGTTGGCTGTGGTGTAGGTGATCGGCCTTGGTTGCGCAGATCAGGATCCGGTCGACCTTGCTGCCAAGCAGCGGGGTGAGCCAGCCGTTCCGGCCGGTTCGAAAGCAGGTCAGGATGTCGACCAGCGCGCGCTTCAGATCGGCGATCGCGCGCGGGCCGCCATGCAACGCATCCAGCAGGTCGACCAGCACCACCTGGCGATGCAGGCGCGAAAAATGTTCGCGGAAAAAGGGTTGGACGACGCTGCGCTTGTAGGCCTCGTAGCGCCGCTCGAAGGCCCGCCACAGCGAGCCGGCGCGGGCTCTTGGCGTCGCAGGCAGGGGCGCAAAGGTCAGGGCGGGTGCGCCGTCGAGATCCCCGGGCATCAAAAACCGACCCGGTGCAAGGTCGGAAAGCCCGGCCTCCTTACCGGCCCGCAAATAGGCGCGAAAGGCGTCGGCCAACGCCTGTGCGTGCGGTTCGTTCAGACGCGCCTCGGGGTCGACGGCGCCAAGCTTTGCCAACCAATCGCGCGAAAGTGCGGCTCGGGCGGAGTTTTTGGCGGCGTTCAGAGCCTCAGCCGACCAGCTGCCGTAGCTTTTGCCCAGCAGCGGTAAGTCAAGAAGCCACTCGCCCGGATAGTCGACAATATCGAGATGCACGGTCCTGTCGCCCGCCAGCCCCGCCACCCAGCTTTCGGGTCGCAGCCTCAGCGACAGGCGCAGCTGGCTGATCGCCCGGGTCGAGGCCGGCCAGTACGGCGGGTCGCTTTGCAAGGCGCGCAAATGCCCCTCGAATTCGAAGCGCGGTACCGTATCGTCGGGTTGCGGCTGAAGATAGGCCTGCAGGATCCGACCCGACCCCTGTGCCGCAAGCTGGGTCATCCGCGCGCGCGACAACAGATTCGCCACCAGCGATGTGATGAAGACGGTCTTGCCGGCCCGGCTCAGCCCGGTAACGCCCAGCCGGATCACAGGCTCGAAGAGCTCGCCGACCCCGTCCTGCGCATCCTCTATTGCGCGGGAGATCCCCTGCGCCCAATCTGTGATCGCCATGCCTTGCCCTGCCCGACCCGGCTCAATATGGGGCAGGATCCACCGCTTGGGGAGGGGTCGCAGGGCGGCCCTTGCTTTGCCGCGCCGTAACGGGGTCGCTTGGCAAGCCGGCTGTCGCAGGCTAGGCGGACTTATGCCGCGCTATGCTTTGATCATCGAGTATCACGGTCGTCCCTTTGCCGGTTGGCAGCGGCAAAAGGATCGGCCGAGCGTGCAAGCCGCGCTGGAGGCGGCCCTGCGCCGGTTGGAGCCGAATGCGCCGGGCGTTGCGGCGGCCGGGCGCACCGATGCCGGTGTTCATGCCACAGGGCAGGTGGTGCATTGCGATCTGGCGCGCGGCTGGGCGCCGTTCCGGCTGTGCGAAGCGCTCAACCATCATCTGCGTCCAGACCCGGTCGCGGTTTTGAAGGCGGTACCGGTGCCGCGCGATTTCCACGCCCGGTTCAGCGCGCAGGAGCGGCGGTATCTGTACCGGATCGTCTTGCGTCGCGCGCCGCTTATCCATGAAGCCGGTCTGGCTTGGCGGCTGGGCCATGCGCTGGACCTCGCCGCAATGCGGGCGGCCGCAACCGCCCTGATCGGACGGCATGATTTCACCACCTTCCGCGCAAGCATGTGTCAGGCCGACAGCCCCGTCCGGACCCTCGACCGGTTGACGATCGCCCAGACCCCTCGGCCCGATGGAGGGCATGAGCTGCGGGTCGCGCTCGTCGCCCGGTCCTTTCTGCATAACCAGGTCCGCAGCATCGTGGGGTCGCTAGAGCGGGTCGGTGCCGGTGCCTGGCCGGTCGAGCGGATTGCCCGGGCCCTCGCAGCGCGGGATCGGGCGGCCTGCGGGCCGGTGGCGCCGCCCGACGGCCTCTATCTCACCGGCGTCCGCTATCCTGATATGTTCCGGGTCTGACCGAGGCAGTGCCTGTAAAGAAGCCCGCCCCGCCTTGCCTGGGGTCCACCTTGGCTGGCCTATGGGCGCCACTATGGCGCCGGCCTTTGCAATAGTGCGATGGCTTTTGGCCAGGCTTCCGCGTCTGCCACGGTCTTGTCCCGGCACCAGGGGTTGCAAAAACCAATCACGCTGCCGCGGATGCGCGCAAGGCTGTCATCGGCAACGGGCTTGCCGGAGTAGGGGCAGGTCTTGTTTACAGGGCTAAGATCTCGAACCGGCTCAGCCGCAATTGGGGTAGGGCCGGGCCAGGGGCGCGACGGCAGATCCATCTCATAGCGCGCATGCGCCACCCCGTCGGCGAGCCCCATGGCCCGCCAGCGACGGAATGCCGGATGCGCCAGATGCTGGGCGACATAGCGCTGCGCCGGGGCAGAAACGGGCAAGTCGTACCCGGCGATCCGTGCCGCGACCGGTGCAAAGAAGGCGTCGGCGACCGAGTAGCGACCGAAGAGCCAAATGCCGGGCACATCGTGACGCCACGCCCAACGCCACAGGGTCTCTAGCCGGTCGAGATCGGCCAGGACCGCGTCAGACGCCTCGAAACCCGACAAAGCGCCGCGCAGGTTCATGGGACAAGCGCCGCGCAGCGCCTCGAACCCCGAATGCATCTCTGCCGCAAGCGCCCGCGCGCCGGCCCGCAAGGCTGGATCGTCGGGCCAGATTTCGGGCCGCGTTTCGGCCAGCGTCTCGGCAATCGCCAGGCTGTCCCAGACCAGCGCGGCGCCGATACGGGCGGCGGGCACCAGCCTTGCCGGGGCAAAGGGGGCGAGCCCTGCCGAAAACGCGGCCGTGTACATCGGTGCGAGCTGCACCTCGACCGGGGTGTCGAACGCCGCCCAGAGCAGCCACGCGCGTAGCGACCAGCTTGAATAGACGCGATCGCCGATCACCAAACAGTCTGTCATCGAAGGCCCCCCTCCCAGCCGGTCCTCCACAGAAAACACGGAATCCATCAGTTGGATAGTGATCCACTTGGCGGGACCCAGCGTAATCTTAGAAAAATCGCTCAATCGGATTGGCCGTTTGGACCGGTCCGGCAACAGGTCAGGAGGTCGTGCCATGGCGTTCGACAGTATCGCGGAAGCCCCGTCCAAGGTGGCGCGCACGGCCATGGCGGCCGAACTTCTTGATGCGGAAACCGAGTTGGAGCTGGCGCGGCGCTGGCGCGACGAGGGCGATGAAGCGGCCCTGCACCGGCTCGTTCAGGCCTATATGCGGCTTGCCGTGGCGATGGCCGCCCGCTACCGGCGTTATGGCGCCTCGATGGCCGATTTAACGCAGGAAGCGGCGGTAGGCCTGATGAAGGCTGCCTCGAAGTTCGACCCCGACCGCGGTGTTCGCTTTTCAACCTACGCGGTCTGGTGGATCAAAGCCTCGATCCAGGATTTCGTGATGCGCAACTGGTCGTTGGTGCGGACCGGCTCGACCGCATCGCAAAAGGCGCTGTTTTTCAATCTGCGGCGTGTGCGTGCAAAGCTGGAACGCACGAATGGCGAAGCGGCCGACGGCTGTGACGCGCTGCAGCTGCGTGAGAGCATTGCGACCGAGGTTGGTGTACCCTTGCGGGATGTGGAGATGATGGAGGCGCGCCTGTCGGGCTCGGATTTTTCGCTGAACGCTTTGCAGGCGGGCGAGGATGGGCGCGAGTGGGTCGAGACGCTGGAAGACGAGGGTCCCCAGGCCGATGAGATCGTTGCACATCGGGAGGATCTGGGTCGGCTGCGGGGATGGCTTTCCGACGCCATGAAGGCGCTCACCGATCGCGAGCAGTTCATCATTGTTGCACGCAAGCTGGCCGGAGAGCCGCGGACGCTCGAATCTTTGGGCGATGAGCTTGGGCTGAGCAAGGAGCGTGTGCGGCAGCTTGAAGTCCAGGCGCTGCGCAAGCTTCGCCGTGCCTTGGAGACCCGGGTGGGTCCCGCAGCGGCGTTGATGGCGCGGATCTGACGCTACAAAACCGACGGGGTCAAAAACAAACGGGACAGCTTCCAAACCGCGTCTTTGCCATGCGACATGGCCTTGAACTGTGTTTCGGCACTAAATACACTCTGGCCCTGGTAATCTGGCCGTCCCGTCGGCGGTCGTGGTAAAACCGGGATCGTCCCATGTCGCCTGGCCAGCGCATCCTTCTTGTCATCGGTGGCGGTATCGCGGCCTATAAGGCGCTCGAGCTGATCCGACAGATCAGGCGAGCCGGTGCCCGCGTTACCGGTGTGCTGACCCGGGCTGCGACGGAGTTCGTGACGCCGCTGTCGGTCTCGGCGCTGTCGGGCGAGAGAGTGTACGGTGATCTCTTCGATCTGACCGACGAGGCCGAGATGGGACATATCCAGCTTTCACGCGCTGCAGATCTGGTGGTTGTTGCGCCGGCAACGGCCGATTTGATGGCAAAGATGACGGGCGGGCACGCCGACGATCTCGCCTCTACGCTGCTGATGGCGACCGATAAGCGCGTGCTCATCGCACCGGCGATGAATGTGCGGATGTGGCAGCATCCGGCTACCGCGCGAAACCTAGCGACCCTTACCGGCGACGGCGTGCTCGTCATCGGTCCCGAGCAGGGCGACATGGCGTGCGGCGAGTATGGGCCGGGGCGAATGGCCGAGCCTACCGCTATTTTTGAGGCGATCGAGCGTGCCCTGGGCGGCGGTCCGCTTGCCGGAAAACGCATCCTGGTCACGTCAGGCCCGACGCATGAGCCGATCGACCCGGTGCGGTATCTCGCCAACCGATCTTCCGGCGCGCAAGGCAGCGCGATTGCGACGGCGCTCGGCGATCTGGGGGCAGAGGTGGTTTTTGTAACCGGCCCGGCCGTTGCCGCACGCCCTACAAATGCCCGGCAGATCGTGGAGGTTGAGACGGCGCAGGACATGCTGGCAGCGGTCGAGGCCGCGCTGCCCGTCGAGGTGGCGGTGATGGCTGCTGCCGTAGCGGATTGGCGGATCGCCCATCCAGCCGACGCCAAGATAAAGAAGGATGGCTCGGGCCGCCCGCCCAGGCTCGATTTTGCCGAAAACCCCGACATCTTGAAGACCGTCAGCCAGCGCGGGCAAGGCCGGCCACGGCTGGTCGTCGGCTTCGCGGCCGAAACCGACGATGTGCTTGCCCATGCCACTGCCAAGCGCAACCGGAAGGGGTGCGATTGGATCCTGGCCAACGATGTGCGGCCCGAAACCGGGATCATGGGCGGGTCCGACAATGCCGTAACGCTGATCACGGGTGCCGGGGTCGAGGCCTGGCCGAGAATGCGTAAGACCGAGACCGCACGGCGATTGGCCGAACGCATCGCACAGGCGCTCGCATGAGCCGGGCGCTCGCATGAGCCTTGCGGTTCGCATCGCACGCATCGGCCGGCATGACCTGCCCTTGCCAGATTATCGCACCGAAGGCGCGGCGGGCATGGATATACGGGCTTGTCTGTCGACCCCTATCGAGCTGGTGAGCGGGGAATGCCGGGCGGTCCCGACCGGGTTCTCGTTGGAAATCCCCGCAGGGTTCGAAGTTCAGCTTCGGGCCCGGTCAGGGCTGGCGCTGCACCACGGGATCGGCCTGGCCAACGGGATCGGCACCGTTGACAGCGATTACCGCGGCGAGGTTGCCGTGATCCTGATCAATCTTGGCAAGGCGCCCGTGACCATCGCGCATGGCGACCGCATCGCCCAGGCGGTGCTAGCGCCGGTCACCCGTTGCCTGTGGCAAGAGGTCGAGACGCTGTCCACCTCGGACCGCGGCATAGGCGGTTTCGGGTCGACGGGGCGTTGAGGACGCATATGCTGCGGTTGTCGCGAAAAACGGTTCTGGCGCTCGAAGCGGTGCTCGATGTCGCCTATAATGCACGCCCGCATCCGGTTCAGGCCAGGGATATCACCGAGCGGCAGGGAATACCGGCGCGGTATCTGGAGCAGGTTCTTCAACAGCTTGTCCGCGACGGGGTGTTGAAGGGGGTCCGCGGCCCAAAGGGCGGTTACACGCTGGCGCGCGAGCGGCGCCGCGTGACATTGGGCGAGATCGTGCGGCTGATCAGCCGGATGGAGACGGATCAAGAAGAGCCCGCCTCGGCGGCCGAGTTGGGTGAAAAGGTTATTGCGCCGATCTGGGCGGATCTGCAGGATTCGCTTCTTCGGCGTCTCGATGCGATGACAATGGAGGATCTTTGCCGCGAAGCCGAGGCGGCCGGGGTCCGTCGCGCCGACGATCCGAACGCGGATTTCACGATTTGAGACCGCGCGACATCCAGGGGTGAGCCTGGAGAGAGCCGGGGGCGATCCCGGGAAGGAGAGCCAGGGGAGAAACAGACGATGAATGACGCAAGACCGCCGCGTGCGCAAATCTTCGACGATATCACCCAGACCATCGGCGGCACGCCGCTGGTGCGGTTGTCGCGACTGGCCCGGGCCGAAGGTATCGCTGCCGAGATTTGCGCGAAGCTGGAGTTCTTCAACCCCATCGCCAGCGTCAAAGACCGAATCGGGGTTGCGATGATCGACGCGCTCGAGGCGGGCGGTCACCTCAAGCCGGGCGGCACGCTGGTCGAACCGACCTCGGGCAATACCGGGATCGCGCTGGCCTTCGTGGCAGCGGCGCGCGGCTACCGGCTGATCCTGTGCATGCCAGAAAGCATGTCGCTGGAACGGCGCAAGATGCTCGCCCTTCTGGGCGCCGAGCTGCAGTTGACCGATGCCAGCTTGGGTATGAAGGGCGCCATCGCCCGGGCCCACGCGCTGGTCGAGGAAATTCCAGGCGCGATCATGCCCCAGCAGTTCGAGAACCCAGCCAATCCGGCGATCCACCGGTCCACGACGGCCGAGGAGATCTGGGCTGATACCGGCGGCAGGCTCGACGTCTTCGTCTCGGGCGTCGGCACTGGGGGCACGATCACCGGTGTCGCGCAAACTCTCAAACCGCGCCTGCCGGGGTTGAAGGTGGTTGCGGTTGAACCCGAAGACAGCCCGGTGCTTTCGGGCGGCGGCGCCGGCCCGCATAAGATACAAGGGATCGGTGCCGGCTTTGTGCCCGGTATTCTGGAGCGGGATCTTATCGACGAGGTGTTGACCGTAGCCAACGAGACGGCTTTCGAGACCGCCCGCCAACTTTCGGCGGCGGAGGGCATTCCGGGCGGCATATCTTCGGGTGCGGCCATCGCGGCGGCGCTTGAGATCGCCAACCGGCCCGACATGGCCGGCAAGCGCATCGTCGCGATCCTGCCCAGTTTTGCCGAACGCTACCTGTCGACCGCACTTTTCGACGGGCTTTGATGGGGCTTTCGGAGGCCGAGCTCGACCGGTATGCGCGGCATATCGTGCTGCGCGACCTGGGTGGGCCCGGCCAGGCCCGTCTGAAGGCGGCCTCTGTGGCCGTTGTGGGGGCGGGCGGCCTGGGCGCGCCGGCGCTTCTTTACCTGGCTGCAGCCGGCGTGGGGCGGATCACGCTGATTGACGACGACACCGTGGCGCTGTCGAACCTCCAGCGCCAGGTGCTGTTCGACATGGCCGCGCTGGGGCGGTCGAAGGTGCATGTCGCCGCAGCGCGTCTGCGCGCGCTCAACCCCGAGATTGCGCTGCGCCCGATTGCGGCTCGGATCGATGCAAAAAACGCCGCGGCGCTGCTTGCCGGCCAGGATCTGGTGCTTGACGGCTCGGACAGTTTTGCAACGCGCTGGGCTGTCAATGCGGCTTGCGTTGGGATGGCGGTGCCGCTTCTGTCCGGCGCGGTCGGTCAGTGGGATGGGCAAGTCTCGCTTTTCGCACCGCATCTCGGCGTGCCCTGCTATGCTTGCATCTTTTCCCAAGCGCCGAGCGTTGAGCAGGTGCCGGCCTGCGCAGAGGCAGGTATTCTGGGCGCCCTGCCGGGCATTATCGGCGCGTTGATGGCGGCCGAGGCGGTCAAATACATCGCAGCGGCTGGCCAGACACTGGCCGGACGGTTGCTCATCTATGACGGGTTGCTGGCCGAGCCGCAGGTTTTCACAATCAACCGAAAGGACGATTGTCCTATCTGCGGAGAATCCTGCTGATCCGGTTGGGCTATGCGTCGGGCCTCAAAGCCCTTGCCCGCAGAGCCCAGTCTTGCAACCGAGCCTTAGCGACGCCCCCGGCCTGGCGATCCCAACAAGAACAGACCGAAGACGAATGCAATAACCAAAATAGACACCCACGTATCCGGAGACATGCCGGCAATTTGCGGCAATGAGACGATTCCCAATGTCTCCGCGATGAGGCCAACGCTCTCGGACTGTCCGGGCATCTTTTCTCTCCGCTACGTTAACGGGGCGATATCTCGTTCCCCCGAAAGGCCTATCCAAATGGACACGATTAGCGCGTTCACGCTCTATTAACACTTCAAACATAGCGCAGATTCGGCCGATTGCAGAGTCGAATCTCGCACAGATTGGCCAAAAAGTGCAGAAAATGTGGCGACACTATGGCACAGCCGGCGGCGCATTCAGGCTTATCGTGTTTCGCGGTGTACTCTCGTCAAATGCGTGTGGTTGGCCCTGACGCGCCGGCGCTACAGCATCGACGGGACCACCTGGTCGGGCGGTCGATGGCCGTCTGCGAAGGTCTTGATATTGATGATGACCTTCTCGCCCATATCGATCCGACCCTCTTGCGTGGCCGATCCCATATGCGGCAAAAGCAGCGCGTTGGGCAGGCCGAGCAGATCCGGGTTGATCGCTGGCTCGCGCTCGAACACATCCAGGCCGACCCCGCCGAGCGCACCGGCCCGAAGCATGCGGGTTAGCGCATTTTCGTCGATCACCTCACCGCGCGAAGTGTTGACGATATAGGCTGTGGGTTTCATCAGCTTTAGCCGTCGCGCGTTCAGCAGGTGGAAGGTCGCCGGTGTGTGTGGGCAGTTGACCGACAGGATGTCGATCCGGGCCAGCATCTGGTCGAGGCTTTCCCAGTAGCGCGCCGAGAGCGGGGCTTCGAGCTCTTCGCGCAGCCGCCGACGGTTGTGATAGTTGATCTGCAGACCGAAGGCCCGGGCCCGTCTGGCGACGGCCTGGCCCACTTGTCCCATGCCCAGGATCCCCAGCCGCTTGCCGCTGATCCGGTGGCCGCTCAGCGCCATGGGCGACCAGCCGGTCCAGGCCCCTGCCTGTAGCATCGCAGCCCCTTCGTTGAGCCGCCGCGGCACGCCAAGGATCAGCGCCATGGTCATATCGGCAGTGTCTTCGGCCAAAACGCCCGGCGTGTTGGTAACCAGGATGTTGCGTTGCAGTGCCGTTGCGACATCGATATGATCAAAGCCTGCCCCATAATTTGCAATCAGACGCAGCTGAGGCCCGGCCTGGGTCAACAGGCCCCGGTCGATACCGTCCGAGAGCGTCGGCACCAGAACATCGGCCCGACCAAGCGCGTCGGCCAGCCTGGCGCGCGAGAAAGCCTTATCGCCCTCGTTCAGCTCGACATCGAACAGCTCGTGCATCCGTACCTCGACCGGGTCGGGCAGCTTTCGTGTCACGATCACCTTCGGGCGCTGGGCGGTCATGGACACTCCTTTGTCGCAATGCCGGGTATATCGGCACCGGCCGAAATGATGATGCGCCGGGCGGCCACAACTGGTACAATCATTCCGCGTACATTCAACCTTGAAAACTGGCCGCGGCCCAGAACGGTGCTGCGGCGCGTTCGGGAGTTTGCGGATGCACCGGCGGGCGTTGCTTGGGTCGGGTCTGGCGTTCGGGGGCCTGATCGCCATAGCAGGCCGCATGGCCACAGCGCAGACCGAGCCGCGGGAAGTGACGCTCGGCCCCGTGACCCGCCGGCCTCTGCCGCGCTATGTCAGCCTGCGCAAACGCGCCAATGTCCGGCGCGGCCCGGGCAGCCAGCACCGCATCGATTGGGTATTTCTGCATCCCGGCACGCCGCTACGGGTGGTCGCAGAGTTCGACGTCTGGCGCAAGGTCGTCGATGCCGATGGCGCCGGAGGATGGATCAACACGTTTTTTTTGCTGGGCGACCGGACGGTCATCGTGCGCGTGCCCGAGACCGGTTTGCGCGCCGCACCACGGGCATCGGGTCGCCTTGTTGCGAAGCTGCAGGAGGGGGTCATCGGCCAGCTCGGCCGATGCGAGGGTGCGTGGTGTGCCGTGACCTCGGACGGTTATGAGGGCTGGGTCAACCGTGCGGCCGTTTGGGGGGTGGGGCCAGGGGAATAGCCAGACGCATAGGTGCGCCGGCGGTCTTTAGGGCTTCAACCCCGCACCGGCATCGCAGGAGGGGCGGTGCCAAACCCCGTTCACATGCCAGTTCATGTTCAGCATAACGGGTGCCGGCCAGTGCTGCGCGGCAGGCCCGCCCTGACGCGACGATCGACGAGCCCCTCAGGATCAGCGCAGAGCCGGTCGGCGGGCCGCGGCTACAGCGCCCGCGATGATCCAAACCACGGCAGCAGGGCTGCAAAGGGTCGTTAAGCCAGCGACACACCCAGCCGGCGATACACCATTTTTGTCGCGGCTAAGCGCTGGAAACAGACAACCGCGCTGGAAACAGACAACCAAGGTCCAACCACGCCCCGCCTTCCAGCCAAACCCGATTGCGTCCTGCCGATCCTTGCATGCGCGCGCGTTGCGGATCCCACACGCATCCGGGGGCGTGCAAAAGCGATCGAGCCTAGCCGCCAGGCGACCCGTCAAGGCCGGCGCCGAAGCCGGATCACCACGTCGATCTTTGCAATTTCGGTCCCCGCCGGTGGCTCGGGTAGCCGCCCCAGCGCCACCGCGCCGGCCGGTGCGTCGACTAGGCGGTTCTCATCCTCGTAGAAATAATGTGGATGATCGTCGACCCGCGTGTCGAAATAGCTTCGCGCGCCATTGACCATCACCTCGGTCAGCAGCCCGGCATCGGTGAACGCCTTGAGCGTGTTGTACACGGTGGCCAGCGACACGCCATCCCCAGCCCGCTGCGAGGCCTCATGAAGGCTTTCGGCCGTCACATGCCGGTTCTTTCCGTCGCCAATCAGTAGACTGGCCAAGGCCCGGCGCTGCCGCGTTGGGCGCAGACCGCCGCCGGTCAGCCAGGCTTCCACACGTCTGGCGATGGCATATTGCGATGTGGCTAACGCTTGCTCCATCCGCTTTCACCTGCGCATCATTCGCCGTAACGCTCTAAATTAACCGCTCACCTTGACAAAATCGAGTCCCCACCTCGCCGAGGCCCGGCAAGGCACGTATCCGGCTTGCACCGGGAACCGGCACGATGATAGGGAACAGCGTCCGGTCCATGGATGTTCATGCGGGGATCCTCATGTCACGCGCCGACAGCTTCGACTATGACGCGCTCCTCGCTTGCGCGCGCGGCGAGCTGTTCGGCCCCGGCAACGCGCAGCTGCCCGCCCCGCCAATGCTGATGATGGACCGTGTCACCCGTATATCGTCGAAGGGCGGCACCCATGAGCGCGGTTATGTGACGGCCGAGTTCGACATCAAGCCGGATCTTTGGTTCTTCCGCTGCCATTTCTTGGGGGACCCGGTGATGCCGGGCTGTCTGGGGCTCGACGCGCTTTGGCAGCTGACCGGGTTCTTTCTGGGCTGGCTGGGATTGCCGGGGCGTGGCCGGGCGCTGGGCGTGGGCGAAGTGAAATTCTCGGGCATGGTCACACCGGACCATCGTCTGATCCGTTATACGGTCAATCTCAAGCGGATCATCGACCGAAAGCTCAAGCTCGGCAT
This sequence comes from Pseudomonadota bacterium, assembly GCA_039184655.1. Classification (GTDB taxonomy): domain Bacteria; phylum Pseudomonadota; class Alphaproteobacteria; order Rhodobacterales; family Rhodobacteraceae; genus J013. The sequence continues at coordinate 76,271 of JBCDAZ010000005.1, forward strand.
TGCCGACGGCTTGATGGAAGTCGATGGAAGCCCGATCTACACGACGACGGATATGCGGGTCGGCCTGTTTCAGGACGCGGCCCCGGAACCGGCCTGAGGCCGGGCTAAGGGAGGGTAGGGTCGCGCATGCGCCGTGTCGTCGTCACCGGGATCGGGATCGTATCGTCAATCGGCACCAGCGCGGCGGAGGTCCTGTCGGCCTTGCGCGCGGGCCGCTCTGGCATCCGGTTTTCCGAGGAGTATGCCGAGCATGGGTTCCGCAGCCGGGTCCACGGCTTGCCGCAGATCGACGTTGCCGCGCATATCGACAAGCGCCAGATGCGTTTCATGGGGATGGGTGCGGCCTACAATTACATCGCCATGCAGCAGGCGATCGAGGATGCGGGGCTGGAGCAAGACGAGATCAGCCATGAGCGCACCGGTCTCGTCGTCGGCTCGGGCGGCCCGTCGACGCGCAATCTGTTTGAGGCGCATCGCAAGGTTATCGAAACCGGCAGCCCGAAGCGGATGGGTCCCTTTATGGTCACCCGCTGCATGAGTTCGACCAATTCGGCCACGCTGGCCACGCCATTCAAGATCAAAGGGGTGAATTATTCGATCACCTCGGCCTGTTCGACCTCGGCGCATTGCATCGGCAATGGGATGGAGCAGATCCAGCTTGGCAAGCAGGATATCGTCTTTGCCGGTGGCGGCGAAGAGTTGGACTGGACGCTGTCTTGTCTTTTCGATGCGATGGGGGCGATGAGCTCGAAGTACAACGACACGCCCGAAACCGCGTCTCGCCCCTTCGATGCAACCCGCGACGGCTTTGTGATTGCGGGCGGCGGTGGGATTGTGGTTTTGGAAGAGTTGGAGCATGCCCGGGCGCGCGGCGCGAAGATCTATGCCGAGCTTACCGGTTACGGCGCGACATCGGACGGTCATGACATGGTGGCTCCATCCGGAGAAGGGGCGGTGCGCTGCATGAAGCTTGCCACCGCCACGATCGGCAATCGCCGCGTAGGCTATATCAATGCCCATGGTACATCGACGCCGGCCGGAGACGTGACCGAGATCAGGGCCGTGCGGACGGTTTTTGGCGATGCGGCGCCACCGGTCTCGTCGACCAAAGCGCTGACCGGGCACAGCCTTGGCGCCACAGGCGTGCAAGAGGCGATCTATTGCATCCTAATGCTGCAGAACGATTTTGTTGCCGCCTCTGCCCATATTACCGATCTCGATCCGGAGCTTGAGAAAGGCGAGATTGCAACGGCACGGGTGGACGAGGCCGGGCTCGACACAGTCCTTTCCAACAGTTTTGGCTTTGGGGGCACCAATGCGACGCTTGCACTCAGCCGCTATTATGGTTGAGGCGAGGCGACGTTTCGGGGAGCGGGTCTGGTGAGCGGTTTGATGGCCGGCAGGCGCGGCTTGGTGATGGGCGTGGCCAACGACCACTCCATTGCTTGGGGCATTGCAAAGCGCCTGCATGAAGAAGGCGCGACGATGGCCTTTACCTATCAGGGCGAGGCGTTTGGTCGCCGCGTCAAACCCCTGGCCCAGACCGTCGACGCCACGCATATCCTGCCGGCCGATGTCCAGGATGCCGCTTCGCTCGATGGTCTGTTTTCAATCCTGCGAAAGGATTGGGGGCGGCTGGATTTTATTGTCCATGCGGTTGCCTTTTCCGACAAGGCGGAGCTGAATGGCCGCTTCCTCGACACAACGCGCGAGAATTTTCTGCAATCGCTCGATATCTCCTGCTTTAGCTTTGTGGATCTTGCGCGCCGGGCGGCGCCGCTGATGCAGAATGGCGGGGCAATGCTGACGCTAAGCTATATCGGCGCCCAGCGCGTAATGCCGAACTACAATGTAATGGGGGTCGCAAAGGCGGCGCTGGAATGCGCGACGCGCTATCTGGCCAATGATCTCGGCCCTTCGGGGATCCGGGTGAACGCACTTAGCCCCGGGCCGATGCGCACCCTGGCCGGCAGCGCCATCGGCGGTGCGCGCAAGGTCTACCGCGCGGTCGAGGCCAACGCGCCGCTGCGGGCCAACGCGTCGCTCGATGCGGTCGGTGGCGCGGCGCTCTATCTGCTGTCGGACCTTGGCGTCGCGACTACGGGCGAGGTGCTGTTCGTGGATGGCGGCTACCATGCGACCGGCATGGCCCAGCCGGAAAATCTCTAAACCCCGCCGTCCGGGCCTGGCGGCTGCGTAGGGTGCGAGGCACTGTAGGGTATGGCGCAGCAGTGGATACGGGGTCCGGACCTGGCGCAGGGTGTGGGGCGCTAAAACACGGGGTCCGGCCCTAAAGCACGGGGTCGGGCCCTACGGCGGGGTTCGGCCAGGGTCCAGCGCGCGACGGCGCGTAAAACAAAAGAGGGGGTCAGCATGTCGGTCAAGGTTTGTGCGTTCGACGCGTATGGCACGCTCTTTGACGTCTCGGCGGCCGCCCGGGCCTGCGCGGCCGAGCCGGGACGGGACGCTTTTGCCGCCGTCGCACCGCGCCTGTCGGAGATCTGGCGTCTTAAGCAGTTGCAATATAGCTGGCTGCGGGCCACAGCCGGCGTGCATTGCGGGTTCTGGCAGGTCACGCAGGACGGTCTCGATTTCGCAATGGAGGCTTGCGGCCTTTCGGACCCAGCGCTCCGCGCCCGGCTTCTCGACCTCTATTGGGAGCTTGACGCCTATCCGGAAGTGTCGGACATGCTGGCTGCGCTCAAGACGGACGGCTTTAGCTGCGCGATACTGTCCAATGGCACACCTGAAATGCTGGAAGGTGCTGTGTCCTCGGCAGGGATCGCGGCGCATCTCGACGCGGTGATCAGTGTGGAGTCCGTGGGCGTCTTCAAACCCGACCGTCGGGTCTATGATCTTGTCGGTCGCCGGTTCGGCGTTTCGGCCGCCGAAGTGCTGCTGGTCTCCTCCAATGGCTGGGATGCGGCGGCGGCCACCGGTTATGGGTTTCACACGGTGTGGGTAAACCGGGCCGGCGACCCGATGGACCGGTTGCCCTGGCGCCCTGCGCATGTCACTGCCGATCTTACCGGCGTTCCGGCGTTGGCCGGAAGCCTCTGATGCCATGTTTTCCCGGCGCCGATGGCCGGCGCCTCTATTTCGCCGATAGCGGCGCGCCGGGCTCCGGAGGCGGTCTCGCGGTGCTCTGTTTGGCAGGTTTGTCGCGCAATCACCGCGATTTCGAAGCGCTCGCCGCCCATCTGGCGCGACGCCACCGTGTCATCCGGCTCGACAGTCGCGGCCGCGGTCTGTCCGAGCGTGCCATCGATCCGGCAGTTGAGTACAGCATCGCGGTCGAGACGGGCGATGCGCTGGCGCTGATCGCGCATCTGGGGTTGTCGAGACTGGCGATTGTTGGCACGTCGCGCGGCGGTATTCTGGGTATGGGCATCGCCGCTGCGCGTCCCGACCTTGTCGCCGCGCTTGTCCTGAACGATGTCGGTGCGGTGATTGCACGCGCCGGGTTGATGCGGATCGCCGACTATCTGGGCGTAGCACCCCCGCCCGATTTCGAGGCCGCCGCCGCGGCGCTGCGCCTGGCCAATGCGGAGAGTTTTCCGGGGATACCGCCCGACGCATGGCTGCGCTTTGCGCGCCAGATCTATGACGACCGGGACGGGCGGCCGGTCCTTTCCTACGACCCGGCCTTGCGCGACACGGTGCAGGCCGCGCTCGCTGCGACCGAGGGCGATGTGTCGCTTTGGCAACTTTTTGAGGCCCTGAGCGCCTGTCCGATGCTGGTGCTGCGCGGGGCCAACTCAGATATCTTGTGCGCCGAAACGGTGGCTCAGATGGCCCAGCGGCGCCCGGGCCTGACCCATGTCGAGATTGCCGACCGGGGTCACGCCCCGTTTCTTGACGAAGCTGTGGCCCTGATGGCTATCGATAGGGTGCTGGCCGCGGCGTCCTGATCTTGGAGGTTTAGCGATGGCGACCCTTGGCGATATCGAAGCTGCGGCCGGCCGGCTTTCGGGCGTGGTACGCCAGACGCCGCTGTTACGCTCGGATGCCATCGATGCGCTGGCGCGGCGGCGGGTATTGGTAAAGGCCGAATGCCTGCAGCATACCGGCTCGTTTAAGTTCCGGGGCGCCTGGTCGGCCCTCTCCGCGATGACGCCCGAGGTACGGTCGCGCGGTGTCGTGGCCTACTCCTCGGGCAATCATGCGCAGGGCACCGCCCGGGCTGCGTCGATGTTCGGGGTGCCGGCGGTTATCGTGATGCCGCATGACGCGCCGAAGGCCAAGGTCGACGGAACCCGCCGCTACGGTGCCGAGATCCTATTCTACGATCGCGCTCGGCAAAGCCGCGAAGCGCTGGGCGAGGCGCTGATGGCCGAGCGCGGGCTGACCCTGGTCCGGCCCTATGACGATGCGATGGTCATTGCTGGGCAAGGCAGCACAGGGCTCGAAATCGCCGCGCAGGCAAAACAGGCCGGGAGCGATGCGGCCGAGGTGCTGGTCTGCTGCGGCGGGGGCGGCCTGACCGCGGGCGTTGCGCTGGCCTTGGCCGGGCACGCGCCGCGCATGCGGGTACGGCCGGTTGAACCCGAGGGCTTCGACGATGTCGTCCGCTCGTTGATATCGGGTCGCCGTGAGCGGAACGCATCGCCCAGCGGCTCGATCTGCGATGCGGTCGTGACGGAAAGCCCAGGCGAGCTGACCTTTCCGATCCTGAAAGCGCATTGCGGGCCGGGGTTGGTGGTCAGCGATGCTGAAGCGTTGCGGGCCGTGGCGCTTGCAGCGCGGCACCTCAAGATTGTCCTCGAACCGGGAGGCGCCATCGCATTGGCAGCTTCATTGTTTCGTCAGGACGCAATAACCGGCGAATCGGTGATCGTGGTTGCCTCGGGCGGAAATGTCGATTCGGCCCTGCTGGCCGAGGCCTTGACGGCCTTCGACGAGGCGCAGAGTGGCGGATTCTCCTCCCGATAGGCGGATACCCGCCCAAAATCGCGCAAAGGTAGTGGCAATTTCACGATGCACTCACGATACGTGCACAATAAGTTAAGAGTTCATGTCCCCTCGTTTCATCAAGATTTAGTCGTTGCGACACCGGGAGACATCTCATTCGGGGTGGGTGGCGCCAACAGCCAGAAGCGGGGTCCAGGCAAGCCGGTCTGGACCTCGCCTTTTGGAAAGAACCCTTTGCGCAGCGGCGTCCAAAGCTGCGGCGTCCAAGATCGCTAATCGCAACCTGCTCCCTTAAGCCAGACTATCCACTCTGACCCGCCCCGCAGCACCCGTTCTCCCGCCCCGTTCCGGCGGCGCCACGCCCTTGGCGATCGCGGCGCGTTGGATCCTTAGCCATCGACCCGAATCCGGCTGTTTTGCGGATCGTAGGGGCTGTCGACCGTGACCTCCGCCGGCCAGAGCGCGCGCTGCATGCGCAGCTCCAACCTTGTGCCGGGCGCTGCAAGATCGGGGCGTACGTAGCCGATGCCGATCTGCTTGCCGAAAGCGACGGACCATCCCCCCGATGTCAGGCGGCCGACCGTTTTTCCCTGGTGCAGCAGCGCCTCGCGGCCCCATGGATCGGCATCCTCGGGCCCATCGATTAGCACTGTGACGCATTTTGCGCGGATCCCGGCGGCCTCCATCGCGTCCTTGCCCTGAAACGTCTTGGTCAAGTCGACGAACCGGTCCAGCCCGCCTTCCAACGGCGTGGCGTCCCGGCCCAGATCCGAACCGAAAGCCCGGTAGCTTTTTTCCTGGCGCAGCCAGTTCTGCGCGCGTGCGCCGACAAGCGTCAGCCCCAACGGTTCGCCGGCCGCCATCAACCGGTCGAAAAGATAGTTCTGCATCTCGATTGGGTGGTGCAACTCCCACCCCAGCTCGCCGGTATAGGCCACACGGATCGCATTCACCGGGCACATCTCAAGCTCGATCTGTCGCATCGACAACCAGGGGAATCGCTTGTTGGTGAGCGCCTTTTCGGGGTCAGGATCTCGGATCAGCGCCGCCAGCAAGTCGCGCGCCTTCGGCCCGGCAACGGCAAAGACGCCCCACTGGCTGGTCACCTCTTGCACGCCGACCCAGTCGTTCGCGCTTCCGCTGCTCCAATCTTCAACGGCCTTGAGCAGGTAGTCCTGATCATAGGCGGTCCAGGCCCCGGCCGAGACGAGATAATAGGCCTCCGCGCTTTCGCGCACGATGGTGTATTCGCTGCGCACCGTTCCCGCAGGGGTCAGAGCGTAGGTCAGGTTGATCCGCCCAACCTTGGGCAGTTTGTTGCAGGTAAACCAGTCCAGAAACGCCGTCGCGCCCGCCCCGAAGACCTTGTGCTTGGTAAAAGCAGTGGCGTCGATCAGCCCTACGCTTTCGCGCACGGCCCGAGCCTCATCGACCGCGTAATGCCACCAGGCCCCGCGGCGGAAGGAGCGGCCGTCACGGTCGAAGTCTTCGGGCGCATCGGGCGGGCCGAAATAGTTCGGCCGCTCCCACCCATTGACCTGCCCGAACTGTGCGCCACGCGCCTTCATGCGGTCGTAGCAGGGGGCCGTACGCAGGGGTCGGCAGGCCTCCCGCTCCTCATCCGGGTGATGCAGAATAAAAACGTGAGCGTAGCATTCCTCGTTCTTGCGCGCGGCATATTCTGTGGTCATCCAGGCGCCGTAGCGGCGAGGGTCGAGCGAGGCCATGTCGATCTCGGCCTCGCCTTCGACCATCATTTGGGCGAGGTAGTGCCCGGTCCCGCCGGCGGCGGTAATGCCGAACGAAAAGCCCTCGGCCAGCCACATATTTCGCAGACCCGGCGCTGGACCGACCAGCGGATTGCCGTCGGGTGTATAGCAGATCGGCCCGTTGTAATCGTCCTTCAGACCCAGGGTTTCGGTCGAGGGAACGCGGTGGATCATCGACATGTACTCCGCCTCGATCCGCTCCATATCTAACGGGAAGAGATCGGCCCGAAAGCTCGCCGGCACGCCATGCGCAAACCGGGCCGGGGCACCCTGTTCGTAAGGCCCCAAAATCCAGCCGCCCCGTTCCTCGCGGACATACCATCTTGCATCGGCATCGCGCAGCACCGGATGTTCGGGGTTTGCCGCCCGCCAGGATATCAGCGCCGGGTCGGGCTCGGTGACGATATACTGATGCTCGACCGGGATCGCGGGAATTTTGATTCCCAAAAGCGATGCCGTGCGCTGCGCGTGATTGCCGGTGGCGGTCACCACATGTTCGGCCTGGATCTCGAAACGCGCGTCGCTGGGCTCTAGATTGCCGCCGCGCTCGCTCATGATCCGGCCGGCGACGATCCATGCCTTGCCGGTCCAGCGATAGCTGTCGACCTGGGCGCGGCGGACGATGTCTGCTCCGTATTGCCGCGCCCCCTTGGCCATGGCCTGCGTAACGTCGGCCGGGTTGATGTACCCATCGGTCGGATGAAGGATCGCGCCCTTGAGATCTTCGGTGCGAACCAGGGGCCAACGATCTCGGATCTGGGCGGGGGTGAGCCATTCGAAGGGAATGCCTACGGTCTCGGCGGTCGAGGCGTAAAGCATGTACTCGTCCATTCGATCGCGGGTCTGGGCCATGCGCAGATTTCCCACGACCGAGAAGCCCGGGTTCAAACCGGTTTCCGCCTCTAGCGTCTTGTAGAGCTTGACGCTGTAGTCGTGAATATGGCTGGTCGCGTAGGACATGTTAAAGAGCGGCAGTAGGCCCGCGGCATGCCAGGTGCTGCCCGAGGTCAGCTCGTCACGCTCAAGCAGCAGCGTTTCCCAACCCGCCTTGGCCAGATGATAGGCAATGCCGCATCCAACGGCTCCACCGCCGACGACAACGACCCGGGCGTGGGTTTTCATGGCGCGCTCCCTGTCAGACCGACTTCATATCCTTGTTTGCGGCAAAGTCTGCGGGTCGTCCAAACCCCTGCGACGCTGCCGTGACAAATTGCGACACCGGGATACGCCGAGCCTTCGGCCGACCGCCGACCGGAACGCCGATCGGTACGCCGATCGGATCGCTGCGCAGGGATCCGCGTGCGGGCCAGCGCACGCCCGTCACGGGCTAAGGGTCAGGGGCTAGCCGCAGGCAGGCGAGCGAGATCGAGACCATGGGCGAGCCAACCCATCGATGCGGCGGGTATATCGGCATCGATAAAAAGGCGATCGGCCTCACCAAAGCGTAGCGAAATCGATGTGAAAACCGCCCATTCATGTGCCCGGTCGTAGCCAAAGCTGCGCCCTGCAAATGCGACCGACCGGGCTGGAGGGGCGGCGTTCGCCGGTGCCGCCTCGAAAGGTCCGACCTGGCTGGCCGCGATCTGTTCGACGCGGACCATGACCATCTCGCCCTTCGGGCCGGTGTAAAGAACGCTATGTTCGATCGTCTCGACAAAGCCGACATGGTCGGGCGACGTCGCAAACGGCGGCGTGAACGGGGGCGCTTTCGGCATCGGCGGCGGGATGTCGCCATCCGACCGGACAAGGGCTGCGCGCTGGCGATAGCGCAGCTCATGCAGCAGAACATGGCGACGTTCGGGTGCGTCGATGCGTTCGCGCACCCAGCCCTCGGGCGCTGCAGGCAGCATCGGCAGAGGGTCGATGGGAACTCGCGCCCTGGGATCAATTTCGTCGCGAATGATCAGCCCGGCTGCAGCGAGCTCGTCGCGCATCGCTTCGGCCGAGGGGTCGGGCCTGGTCGCCTCTTCGCCGATCAGAACCGCTCGGAGGATGTCGGAGGTCTTCGGCAGGGTAACGACAGCTTCGTTCAGGCCGGCCGGTGTTAGCGCTTTTCGACTAGCATGGTCTTCCAGGCGTCCCGAGATACCGATCGCTGCAAAAATCAAACAGGCGAGGCCGCCCACAAGGCCGATCACGGCAAAACTGATGCGCGCCACTCCGCGCCGATTGGCGTCTTTCGCCACGCTCATGAAGCAACCTCCGCACCATAATGACGCAAGCCCACACAACCTAAAGGCTAACATCGAACCTTGGCGGAAATCGGGTCGCGGTCGGGCCGATCTCCGGCAAGCGGGTATGGACGCGGCATCGGCCCTTACCTATCTCTCTTACAACCGAGGAGGGACCCCCACCATGCCCGCGACGCTTCTTGACGACTGGACCGGCCCGTTCGGACTGCCCGATTTCACGCTGGTTTCGGATGCCGCCTTCGGCCCGGCCTTCGACAGGGCGATGGCCCAGGCCCGCGCAGAGATCGACGCCATTGCCGCGCAGACGGAACAGCCGAGCTTTGCTAACACCATTGAGGCGTTGGAACGGGCGGGCAAACCGCTCGATCGGGTCGGGGCGGTGTTCTGGAACCTTGTCGGGACCGACAGCAACCCTGCGCGGGAGTCGATCCAGCGCGACCTTGCCCCAAAACTTGCCGCGCATCGGACCGAGACGGTGATGAATGCGGCACTTTTTGCCCGCATCGATGCGCTTTTTGAGAACCGCAGCGGCCTTACGGATGAGCAGGATCGGGTGCTGACTCTCTATCACGAGATGTTCGTGCGGGCAGGCGCCAAGCTCAAAGGTGCCCATCGCGACCGGCTGGGTGCCGTGATGCAGCGCCTGGCCAGCCTGGGCACACAATTCTCGCAAAATGTACTGAACGACGAACGCGACTGGACGATGCCGCTGGCGCCGGACGAGCTTGTCGAACTGCCCGAAGATGTGGTGGCCGCAGCCGCCCAGGCGGCGGCCGAACGCGGGCTGGAAGGCCATGTCGTCACGCTCAACCGCTCGTTGATTGTTCCTTTTTTGCAAAGCTGCCCGCGTCGCGATCTGCGCGAACGCGCCTTTCGCGCCTGGAAAGCACGGGGGACGACGGGCGAGACCGACAACAGCGCGATTATGGTCGAGACCCTAGCCCTGCGCGCCGAACGCGCGGCTCTGCTGGGCTTTGACAGCTTTGCCGATTTCAAGCTGGAGCGGGAGATGGCCAAGACCCCGCAGGCGGTGCAGGACCTGCTGATGGCCGTCTGGATGCCGGCCCGGGCCCAGGCTGAGGCCGATTCCGAACGGTTGACAGCGCTATTGCGCGCCGACGGCATCAACGATGCGCTTCAACCCTGGGATTGGCGCTATTATGCGGAAAAGCTGCGCCGGGCCGAGCACGATCTGGACGAGGCGGCGCTGAAACCCTATCTGCGGCGCGACCGGATGCGCGCGGCAACCTTCGAGGTTGCGCAAAAGCTTTTCGGGCTCAATTTCCTGCCTCTCGACGCGGCACTCTACCACCCCGACTGCCAGGCCTGGGAGGTACGCCATGGCGATCGCCATATGGGCGTCTTTATTGCCGATGATTTTGCGCGCGCCTCAAAGCGGTCCGGCGCCTGGTGTTCGGGCTTTCGCGGTCAATCCAAATTCGATGGCGAGGAGCGACCCATCGTTGTGAATGTCTGCAACTTCGCCAAAGCGCCGGACGGGCGACCCGATCTGCTCACCTTCGACGATGCGCGAACGATGTTTCACGAATTCGGGCATGCCTTGCATGCGTTGATGTCGGATGTGACCTATCCGTTCATCGCCGGCACCTCGGTGGCGCGGGACTTTGTGGAACTGCCAAGCCAGCTATACGAACACTGGTTGTCGACGCCCGAAGTGCTGACCGCCTTTGCGTTGCATGCTGAAACTGGGGCGCCGATGCCGCCCGATCTGCTGCGAAAACTGCTTGCGGCGGAGAATTTCGGCCAGGGTTTCGCCACGGTCGAGTACACCGCATCGGCGCTCGTCGATCTGGCGTTGCATTCGGGTCCTGCGCCTGAGGATGCGCTTGCCGCACAGGAGGCCGTGCTGGCCGAGATCGGCATGCCCGCCGCCATCACCATGCGTCACGCCGGGCCGCATTTCCTGCATGTCTTTGCCGGCGACGGCTATTCCTCGGGCTATTACAGCTACATGTGGTCGGAAGTGATGGATGCCGACGCCTTCGCCGCTTTTGAGGAGGCCGGCGATGTGTTCGACCCCCAAACCGCCCAGCGCCTGGCCGAGCACATCTATGCCGCGGGCGGATCGCGCCCCGCCGAGGCGCTTTACACCGCATTTCGGGGCAGGTTGCCAGGGGTGGAAGCGCTGCTCAAAGGGCGCGGTCTGGCCGCCTGAGGGGTCAGCGCCCCTCGGCGCCGGTGGCGATGGGCTTTCGTCCCAGCAACCGCAGGGTCGTGTTTCGTCCGAACCGCAGAACGGGATAGAGAAGGCGCGACGTGCTGCGGTTGTGGAAGATCCAGGAGTTCAGGCGGTTGAACAGGCCGGACTTGGTCGACATGAGCGCCAGCTGGTGCACGCATTCGGCGCCATGGATGATCCGGTCCTCATAGACCAGTGCCATCCCCTCGTTCAGGTCGATGCCTTCGCGCGCGAGTCTGTCCACAACGTGGGACGGCTTGCGGGCGTCGACCAGTTCGAACCGGCCGAGCGCCTCCCTCAACCGAATGACCTTGACGTAGTTCGAGCAAAACGGGCATTCTCCGTCATACACGACATAGATCGGGCTAGACTGGTTCATTTCGATGGGTCCGGGACTGGCATGAGATGCTCGTCCTGCTTCACTATTTGTGTGCGAAGCTGTCCGTTTTCAATCGACAGGCAAAGCGATGTGTCCAGATACCTGTATGCATCGACATTCCTCAGGTCGAGGGCCGAGAAGTCCTCGAACAGGAGCGGATTGGAGGGATGATGGTGCCCGCGGAGATAGAACGCCATGTGACCGAGCCGATCGGCGCGGGCGACCATCTTGGCGTGATGGGCCAGCAGGAACTGTTCCAGCACCGTGACTCGGCTTTCGAATTCTTCGGCCGTTTCTATCTGCGGGTACTGCGTGGGCGGATCGCAATGGACGCTTTCCCGGAAGATCGCATAGTCCTGACCCGTGCCGCCGATGCCGGGGTAGAAATGCCCGTCGCGATATGCGTGGCCGAAATATCCGTGCGACATCGCGTAGGAGTGCGACAGGAAGAAGGAGTTGGGTACCTCCACCCAGCTGTCGGTGGTCTTGTCATGTGCCTCGATGATCGGCGAGCGCAGCTTCGTTGAGTCGAACCAGCCCAGGAATGCCGAGTTCCCCAGCATGCCCGAATAGCCCATCAGGATGACCGCGACGCAACAGAGCCGGGCTTGCAGGGAGATGTCGCGCTCCTTCTTCCCGCGAACGGCATAGAGGACCGAAACGTTGTTCCATATCCACGGCCAGAAGAAGAGCCCGCCCAGCACATAAATCCCGATATGCAGAACATCGTAGAACAGCGTCGCCAGGCGCAGCAGGATTAGCCGGAAGACGACGACGACCGCGGCGACCTGGATGATGGTTACCAGGAAGTTGCTGAGCGGTACGCCGATCGAGAAGGCGTCGTAGACAGCTTGTGTGATCGGCCATTGCGCGATGGGCGAGATCCCGAAATGGATCGAGATCGGGATCGAACTGGCTGTAGGATTTTCGACGATCCACGTCCACGGATAGGGACCCAGGACCATCTTGGCGTAGCCGGACCAGAGATAGTTGCCCAGATGCATTCCGATCGCCGAGAAGGCGAGGCAGTGTTCGAATGTCCTGAGTTCGCCCTGGGCGGTCCGGACAGGCGATCCCGGCAGTTGCATCACCGTCAGCAGGCAGGCGCACATGCCCAGGAACATGACCATGTCGGCCATGTAGCGGATATCGAGTGACGACAGCTGAATCCCCGAAATCTCGTCTGCGACGCCGCGGCTGATCAGCAGCTAGACGGCAGGCGCGTATGCCATCGAGGGGCGGAAGATACCGACGAGCGCAAACAGGATGGCCGGCCAGTAGCAATAGTTCACCAGCTCGAAGAGTTGCCGATTGTTGCCTGGGACGAAGGTCAGGTCCACCGGCTCGACGATCAGGTAGACGAAGAGACCCGCTGCCGACAGCCGGGTGAGACGGGTGAACACGTCTCCGAACTGGTCGTATCTCACCCAGGCGAAGCCGATCGAAACGACCGTTGCGACCGACATGACAGACGCGACGACGAAGAACTTCGAGGAGTCAGCCGCACGATCGACCAGAAACTCGCGGTGCAGGAAAAAGACAAGGACGAAGATAAGCGCCAGCGGGGCCCACAGGTAGCCGATCAGGGCGCCTCCGCGGCCGATTGCGGTCGGGCTATGCATGCCCGGCTGCCTTTGGCGAAGGATCGGAACAGAAACGTTGGGGTTGGCAAATCAATAATTTCGTCATTCGGCGACTGTAAGCGACGCTCTTTGAAAAACTATCAGAAAGGGTGTTCCGTGGCAACATCCAGCGTCTGCGGAGCTAGCTGCCTGAGCGTCGCCCGACCCGGGCCGGTTCGCAGACCGGCCCCACGGGCTCCAAGCGCGGCGCCCTTACTGGCGCACGCGGTTTGCGCTCCAGCCGACCACGACCTCCGAGGCCGCGATGTAAAGCGGCTCCATCAGCGCCAAGGCATCGGCGGTCAGCTCGGCAAGGCTCACATCGACGATCACCTGGCCCGGGCCGTTGGCCGAACTGTCCTGAAGCCGGCAATACTGCATGCCGTCGACCAGGTCGCAGGCCATATGCATGGGGATCCCGTCGCGCAGCCAGGCGGTGGGATGAACGACCAGCGACTGCGTTTCGGGCCAGCCGGGCGCACGGCAGAGACGGTAGCCGGCGACCAGATCCTCGCAATTGCCCTCGGCAATCAGGATACGCCCGATATCCTTGACGCGCCGATCGTTGCGGGCCCGCCCCTCATCCAGCGTTACCATCGCCGGCGGATCCATCGACAGCACGACCGACACCGCCTGTGCGCGGATCGGGTCGCGCGCCTGGCCCCAATTCTTCGGATGGCGGCCCGGATCGACCCGGGCATGAACGAAATCGACACAGGGCACCGACATGCGCCGCCCCCCCAGCCAAGCAAAGATGCGCCCTTGCGGCTGGCCGCCGCACACGTCGGGTCCGATTTCAAACCAGGACCAGTAATTGTCGTCCTGCTCGCCCCCGAACATAAGCGTGCGACCCTGATCGAGGTCGGGATATGCAAAACCCGGCGGGCCGTGCGACTGCGCCGCTGCGGGAAACGCAGCCAGCATGGTCAAGAGCGCGGCCAATACCGATCCGATAAACCGTGTCGCTTGCACTGGCGCATTCTCCCGTCCGGCAATCCTTGCCACTATTGGCATACCCTTGCCGTAGACCGCAGATGGGGCTGCGATCAAGCCCGACAAGGGCTTGACAGGGTGGCATGCCGTCACGATGAGGGGGGGCGCCGCAAATCAAAAAGCGACTTTGACGCCCGGCAGGGCGAGCGCCCGCATCAGATCGCGTACCTCCTGGCGGGCCGCCACTCGCGACATGCTCAGGCTGGTATCGCCGGCATCGCGCAGATCGAGAAGCGTCAGGCCCGACAAAAACAGCTCGCGAAATACGACGCGCTCGGAAAAGCCGGGAACGACGCGAAACCCGATGCGTTTTGCCAGGTCGGTCAGCGCGGCGCCCACACGCCGCTTGTTGCGCGCCTCAAGCATCGCTACCCGGTTCCGCATGACCACCCAATCGACGGGTCGAAGACCGGCCCGGGCCCGTAATTGCCGGCTTTTCCAGACCATCTCCGCATAGATCGAGGGTCCAAGCACGTTTCCCGTGGCCGGATCGAGCTTTGCCAGAAGGTCGAAATCGATCAGGCTGTCATTCATCGGGGTAATCAGCGTATCGGCCGCCGCATGGGCCATCTGGGCGTAGCGGGTATGCGCCCCGGGACAATCGATGATCACAAAATCGGTCAGACGGTCCATCTCGGCCAGCGCTTCGGCAAACCGGTCCTCCTCTTCCCTCTGCGCAGCCTCCAAGCTGTCACGCATGCTCTGCTCCAGCCGGATCTGATGCGGCACCGCGAGGCCGAGCCGTTTTCGCGCATTGAAGCTTGTGCGGTTCTCCAAATAGCGAAATAGGCTGCGCTGGCGCAGATCGAGATCGATAGCGCCCACTTTCCGACCGGCCCGGGCGAGGGCCGAGAAGACATGCATCGCCGTTGTCGACTTTCCGGATCCCCCCTTTTCGTTGCCCATCACGATGATGTGCGCCATGTCGCTGACCCTCCAGGCTGGGGTTTTGCATAACGAGGCACGGCATGACGGGAAAGCCCGCATCTTATCGCTGCGGCTGGTGTTGCCTGGCCGCCCGTTGGGTGATTGTCCGGTGCGCGGCGCGCAGCATGGGCGCTACGCCAAGTTTCGCGACGAGACCGTGGCAAACAGCCGCTCGACCGCTCGTGAAACTGGTGCTGCCGCTGGACAAGGAACGCCAGCCCATCGGCGCCGTTTGGGGTTCCAAGGCCTCCGTCGAAGGGTTGGCGCAGCGCCTTACCGCCGATCTGGGTCGGATTAAATCCACCAAAATCGGGCCGGATGGCGAGGCCGCAAGACCCAGCCCCGTTCATCTTCATCTCGACAACGCTGCGTGCCAGGTTGCGTCGATGACAAACGCCTAATCGCGGCGTGGCAAGCACCTTAAGCTCTTGGGAGAGCGTCAGGGGCGCATCAAAGGCCTGCCGAAAGATACCCAGACGGACAAAGCGGTTGAAGAGGAGATCAAGGATTTCAAAAAGTTAAGAAAGTCTATCGACCGGAATGTCCCAGTCTGCGAAGGGTATCTAAATGATGCTTTGACCGTATTTACCGCGATTAAGAAAGAGGCTGCGGCGGCCCGACCGTCATAACAGCGCCAGCTTGAAGCCCTCGTGGCTGGCCACAAAACCGAGGGATGCGTAAAGCCGGTGCGCCTGCGGACGTTGCCGGTCGGAGGTGAGTTGCACCAGCGCGCAACCCCGGGCGCGGCACTGCTCGATCGCCCAGGTCATCAGCGCCCGGCCCAATCCGCGACCGCGAGCGTGGCGGGCGATGCGCACGGCTTCGATCTGACCGCGCCAGATGCCGCCGCGGCCAAGGCCCGGGATGAAGCTGATCTGCAGGCAGCCAACCACCCTGCCATCTTCCTCCAAGACAGCCAGAAGCTGGTTTGGATCGGCTGCAATGGCCGAAAACGCGCGGTCATAGGCAGGATCACCAGGCCGCTCGCGGCCAGCGCCCAGCGGGTCGTCGGCCAGAAGCGCCACGATGGCGGGCAAATCCTGCAAGGCCGCCCGCCGGAAAACGGTCGTCGCGCTCAAGCGCTCACTCCAACGAGCGTTCGATCTCCTCGGTCTCGAAAATTTCGATCACATCGCCCTCGCGGATGTCCTCGTAATTCTCGAAGGCCATGCCGCATTCCTGCCCGGCGCGAACCTCCTTGACCTCATCCTTGAAGCGCTTGAGCGTCTTGAGCTTGCCCTCATGGATGACGACATTGTCGCGCAAAAGCCGCACGCCGGCCTCGCGTCGCGCCACACCTTCGGAGACCTCGCAGCCCGCGACCTTTCCGATACCGGAGATTTTGAAGACCTGCTTGATCGCGGCATAGCCGATAAAGGTCTCTTTGATCTCGGCCGATAGCAGACCCGAAGCAGCCGCCTTCACATCGTCGACCAGATCGTAGATCACCGAATAATAGCGGATTTCGACGCCCTTTTGGTTGGCGCTTTCCCGGGCCGGCGCATTGGCTCGGACATTGAAGCCGATGATCGGGGCGCTGGAGGCTTCTGCAAGCCCCACATCGCTTTCGGTGATCGCACCGACGCCGGAATGCAGCAACCGGACGCGCACCTCGTCATTGCCGACCTTCTCCAGCGCCTGAACGATTGCCTCAACCGAGCCTTGAACGTCGCCCTTAACGACCACCGGAAGCTCTTTGACGTCGGCATCGGCCTTGGCCTGGGCCAAAAGCTGGTCGAGCGAGGCCCGGGCACCGGCGGCGGCGGCTTTCTCCTTGGCCATACGCTGGCGATAATCCGCAATCTCGCGCGCCTTCGCCTCGGTTTCTACGACGTTGAGTGTGTCGCCTGCCTCGGGCGTCCCGTTCAGGCCCAGAACCTCCACCGGCACCGAGGGCCCAGCATCGTTCACCCGTTCGCCCTGATCGTTGATCAGCGCGCGCACCTTGCCCCATTGCTCGCCCACTACAAAGACATCGCCACGCTTGAGCGTGCCGCGCTGGATTAAGACGGTGGCGACCGGCCCGCGCCCGGTATCGAGCTTTGCTTCGATCACCGCACCCTCGGCGGCGCGGTCGGGATTGGCCTTGAGCTCTAGAAGCTCTGCCTGCAGGCTCACATTGTCCAAAAGATCGTCGATGCCCTTCCGGCTGATGGCCGAGACCTCGATGTCGAGCACATCGCCCGACATCTCTTCGACCACCACCTCATGCTGCAAAAGCTCTACCCGCACGCGCTGCGGATCGGCATCGGCCTTATCGCATTTGTTGATCGCAACGATCATCGGAACTTCGGCGGCTTTGGCGTGGCTGATCGCCTCGACCGTTTGCGGCATCACGCTGTCATCGGCTGCGACGACGAGGATAACAATATCGGTCACCTGCGCCCCCCGCGCGCGCATCGAGGTAAAGGCCGCATGGCCCGGCGTGTCGAGGAAGGTAATAACCCGCCCCTGGCCCGTCGAGACTTGGTAGGCGCCGATATGCTGGGTGATGCCGCCCGCCTCGCCCGACACGACATTGGCGTGGCGGATCGCATCGAGCAGCGAGGTTTTTCCGTGATCGACATGGCCCATCACGGTCACCACGGGCGCGCGCGGCTGTAGCGATCCGGCCTCATCGTCAGCCGTCACGATCGCATCTTCGACGTCGGAGTCCGAAACACGCGTGATCTTATGCCCGAAATCCTCGATTACCAGCTCGGCCGTTTCGGCATCGATGGTTTGGTTTTGCGTTGCCATAATACCATTTTGCATCAGGAACTTGACCACATCGGCCACCCGCTCGGCCATGCGATTGGCCAACTCCTGCACCGTGATGGCATCGGGCAGCTTGACCTCGCGCACGACCTTCTCGCGCGGCTCCTGCGAGCCGCCCATCTTGCGCCGCTCCCGCTCCTGCCGACGCCGCATGGCGGCCATCGAACGTTGCCGACCCCCTTCGTCACCGCCGGTGAGCGCATCCTTGATGGTCAGCTTGCCGGAGGACCGACGGCTGTCGCCCCGCGCGCCCTTATTGGCGCGGTCTGCGGTCTCCCGCTCGCGGCGTCCGGCCGGTCCGCGCTGCGGTTTGTCGGCCATCGGCGCGGCCGGTTCGGCCGTCGCGCCCGGTTGGCTGCGCGTCTGGCGCGCGGCCCTGGCATCGGCACGCGCTTTATCCTCGCTGGCTTTCCGGCGCTCGGCCTCCTCCAGCGCTTTTTGCGCCTCTTCCTCGCGCTTGCGGGCTTCTTCGCGTTGGCGGGCTTCGCGCTCCTCGCGTTCCTTCTCGCCGCGCAGGCGCTCGATCTCGGCGACGCGGCGCTTTTCGTCCTCAGCCTCGCGACGACGGCGATCCTGTTCATTGGCCTGTGCCGCCTCCAGCGCCTTGCGCCGGCGGGCGATCTCCTCGCTGGAGAGCGTCTTGGCCGCGGCGCCGCCCTTGCCGCGCGGACCGCGCTGCGCGGGGGCCTGGCGGCCCTGCCGATCCCGAGACGATCCCGGCCGACCGGGCTGCTGGGTCGGCGGTTGGGCTTGCGCCGGTCGCTCTGCTGGCGGCCGGCGCGCCGCTGTCGAGGGGCGGTTGTCCTGAAGATTTCCAGTCAGGCTTTCGTCCGCAGCGCCCCGTATGACGACCGGATCCGCGGTCTTACCTGTGACCGGCTCGGCCGCTACTGCGGCCGGGGACACCCGGCCCGGTTCCAGCGCTTCTCCCGTCGCCTCGATCGCCCCGTTACCCGCCGGGTTGGCCGCTGCGTTGGCAGCTGCGTTGGCCGTCGCCATGCCTGTCCCGTTGCCCGTCGCGTTGCCCGTCGCGTTGCCCGTGTCATCGGTGGGTTTTGGGACATCGGTGCCAGCATCCGCATCGCGCGCCATGTCGGGCGCCGCATCCTCGGGCTGGGCCGGCGCATCGGACGCATCCCCCGCCGCATCCGCTGCCGGCGAGACCACGCTTTCCAGCGCGACCGGATGCGGGTCGGCCGCGGGTTGGGCCTCAGCCAGCATCGCCTGTTCCAGCACCTCTGTGTCACCGCCTTCAGGTTTGCCGGCCTCCACCGCCCGCGCCTCGGCTGCCCGTGCCTGCGCCTTTGCCGCAAGGCCGGCACGAATATCGGCCGCGGTCGTCGACCCCGGTTTTTGCAGCACGAACTTCTTTTTCGTCTCGACCACGACCGATTTTGTTCGGCCGTGCGAGAAGCTTTGGCGCACACGGTCTGGCTGACCTTTGAGCCCCATCTTGCCGCCCTTGCCGTCGCCCGTCATCTTGCTCATTCAGTGCCTTACCTATCTGCCCGGCCCCGGGGACCGGTCACGCCCGTCGCTGCTCACACTTGGCTGTGCCGCGACCTCCCTCAAACCGGCCAGCCGGCCGGCTTCCTCCAGGACCCGATCGGAGAGTCCGCCCACGCCAAGCGCGGCATGTATCACATGATCGCGTCCAAATGCCAAACCCAATTCGGCGGCCGTCAGACAGGCCACCAGCGCCGCATCGCCTGCCAGGGGGCGCAGCTTTGCCTTCCCGTTCTTTGCACCGTCCGCTGCCTCAAAGAGCGCGGCGACAGGGCCCGCCCGAAGCGCCGCCCGAACCTTGTCATGGCCGCAGACCGCGAGCCCCGCCTTGCGTGCCAGGGCCAGAAAATCCTGCAGGCGCCGGGTGCTGAGGTCCTCGACAAGATCGACGAGCCCGTGCGGTATCGTGACCGGCGCGCGGGCGGCCCGGGCGAAAAGCCGTTTGGAGACGGCTCGGTCCAGGGCGTTGCGCTGGGCGCTTACCCAGATGCCGCGCCCGGGCAGCCGCCCTGCAAGGTCGGGGACGATGCCGCCATCGGGACCGGCCACGAACCGGATCAACCGTGCGGCATCCTCCCGCGCACCCGTGGAAATGCACCGCCGCTCAGGCGCGTCCTTTTGCTTCGGCCGTCCACCGCGCGTCACCGGGCATCTCCCTAGCTCACGCTGGCGGGGCGGCGGCGGTGTCGTGCTCCGCCTCCGCCTCGTCGCCGGTCTGTGCCAGAACGTCCTCCTCGGTGACCCAGCCCAAACCGAGCCGCGCCGACATCACCAGCGCCCGCGCCTCGTCGAGCGACAAATCGAACGACTCCAAGATTCCGTCATCCTTCACGCGTTTCCCGTCGACCGTTGCATAGCCGCCGGCCAGTTCCCAATCGGCGCAGGTCGCAAAATCCTCCAGCGTCTTGACGCCATCCTCGACCAAGGCCAGCAGCATTTGCGGCGTCAGCCCAGGAAACTCCGCCAGGCTGTCGTCAAGGCCCATCGCCTGGGCCTTATCCATCGCCTGGGCGTTGATCTCATCGAGGCTTTCGCGGGCGCGGGCCTGAAGCTCCTCGGCGGTTTCGCTGTCGAACCCTTCGATCGACAACAACACGTCGAGATCGACATAGGCTACTTCTTCCAGCGAGGTGAAGCCCTCGGCGACCAGCAGCTGGGCAACCATCTCATCGACATTCATTGCATCCATGAACATCTGGCTGCGCTGCGCGAACTCGGCCTGGCGGCGCTCGCTCTCCTCAGCCTCCGTCATAATGTCGATCTGCCAACCGGTCAGCTGCGAGGCGAGCCGCACATTCTGCCCGCGCCGGCCGATCGCCAGGCTCAGCTGCTCATCGGGAACCACCACCTCGATGCGCTCGGCATCCTCATCCATCACCACCTTGGCAACCTCGGCGGGCTGCAGCGCATTGACCAAAAAAGTGGCGATATCGGCGGTCCAGGGGATGATGTCGATCTTCTCGCCCTGCAGCTCGGCAACCACCGCTTGCACACGGCTGCCCCGCATCCCCACACAGGCCCCGACCGGATCGATCGAGTTGTCAAAGGAGATCACCGCGATCTTGGCGCGGCTGCCGGGGTCGCGGGCCACGGCCTTGATCTCGATAATCCCATCATAGATCTCCGGCACTTCCATCTTGAAGAGCTCGGCCATGAATTCGGGGGCGGTGCGCGAGAGAAAAATCTGCGGGCCGCGGGTTTCCTCGCGCACATCGCGCACATAGGCGCGGATCCGGTCGCCATTGCGGTAAGCCTCGCGCGGGATCATCTGGTCGCGTCGGATCACCGCCTCGCCCCGGCCGACATCGACGATGACATTGCCGTATTCAACCCGCTTGACCACGCCGTTGAGAATAGTGCCGACGCGGTCCTTGAACTCCTCATACTGACGCGCGCGCTCGGCCTCGCGCACCTTCTGAACGATCACCTGCTTGGCCGATTGCGCGGCGATCCGACCGAAATCCAGCGGCGGCAGCGTGTCGGTGATCTCGGTCCCGATCTCGGCGGCGGGCTGGATCTTCTGGGCGTCCTCCAAAAGCAACTCGGTGAAGTGATTCTCCACCTCCTCGACCACCGTGCGCACCCGGGTGAGGGTCAGCTCGCCGGATTTACGATCGATTGCGGCGCGGATATCGTATTCGGCGCCGTACCGGCCGCGCGCGGCCTTGGCCATGGATTCCTCCATCGCCTCGACCACCAGCTCGGGATCGATGAGCTTTTCGCGCGCCACCGCATCGGCGATCTGCAAAAGTTCTAGCTTGTTGGCGCTGACCGTATTCATCATCTGATCCTCCCGGCCGTCCGCGGAGCGTTCGATCCGTCCTCGACCATGTCGCTCTCCGTCGCTTCGGCGGTCTTTACGCCGGCTTCGGTTTCGATGCCCGCTGTCCGGGCCCCAGTCTCGCTCGCCGCGTCCAAATCCGAAACCTCTTCGATTTCGTCGAACCCGCTAGGGTCGAAATCCGCCGGCTTGCCTTTCAGCGATTCCGCAATCAGCACATCGGTGAGCACCAACCGCGCCTCGGCCAGCCAATGAAACTGCAGCCCGATTGTTGCGACGCCGCCCGGCTGGTCGATCTCGATGAGC
The DNA here is from genome assembly GCA_039184655.1 of Pseudomonadota bacterium. Lineage (GTDB taxonomy): Bacteria > Pseudomonadota > Alphaproteobacteria > Rhodobacterales > Rhodobacteraceae > J013. Next base: position 98,114 of record JBCDAZ010000005.1, read on the forward strand.
ACCTCACCATCTTCGACACCCTGCAAAAGGCCGCGAAAGCGTCGGCGCCCATCGATCGCCTCCGCGAGTTCAAGCTTGGCCTCCCAGCCCGCCCAGCGGTTGAAATCTTCCAAACCGGTCAGCGGCCGGTCGATGCCGGGCGAGGAGACCTCCAGCGTATACTGACCCTCGATCGGATCCTCGACATCGAGATGCGCCGACAGCGCCCGGCTTAGCCTTGCACAGTCCTCGACCTCCATCAGACCGTCGGCCGTGCGCTCTGCCATGATTTGTAGCGTCGGCGTCTTGCCGCCCTGCAGCCGCAGCCGCACCAACCGAAACCCCATAGCGTGCAGGGTCGGCTCGATAAGATCCGCGATCCGACGGTCGGCCGGTGTTTTTGCGACGAGATCGGTCACGCGCGCAGGCATCCTACAGTCATTCGGCCACTACGGTGCCGGCCAGGTATGCGGGCCAACACTGTGCGGGCCAACGAAAAAACGGGCCAACGAAAACACGGGCCAACGAAAAAACGGGCCAGCGGCCCGTCCTCTTCTCCGGTGGGGGGTGCCGAAGCACACCCGCCGCTTGCGCTCTAGATACGGTGCCGCCGCGACGGATGCAAGAGCCGGCACCGCTGGTTCGGGCAGACCGTTCGTGCCGCCGGTGCGTCGCAAGGCCCAGCAACCGGTTTGGTCTCCCGTTGGGTTGGCCCACGGCTTGGATGGCCCGCAGTTGCGATAGCCCGCAGCTTGGGTCGCCCGCAGCTGGGATGGCCCACAAAGATCCCCTTCGTGGCACTGGGACAGCTGCGGTTTCGGCCGGACACGCATCGCTCCTTGGGGTTTTCGGGGTGCAGGCAACAAGTTTGGCGCCGCCGCTCGCCAGGTGCGGCGGAAAAACGGGGAGCGCATTTTGTGGGAGCGCCGTCTGGACGCGGTCGCGACCGGCAGCCTCAGGGCTGAGATGGGCAGGATGCCGCAAACGCTGCCGCGTGTTCCCAAGCCTCGCGCCGCGGGCTTACTGCGTCATGCCATCCCAAAAACGCTTTACCTTGGAAAAGAAGTCACGCTGTTCGGGGTTGTTGTCCTTGCCCGCCGCTTCGAACTCGCGCAGCAGCTCTTTTTGCTTGGCGGTCAGGTTGACAGGCGTCTCGACGGCAATCTCAAGATAGAGATCGCCCCGGCTGCTTCCGCGCAACGAGGGCATGCCCTTGCCGCGCAGGCGCAGCTGCTTACCGGTCTGCACGCCCTCGGGGACGCGAACCCGTGTACGGCCGCCGTCCAGGGTGGGCACTTCGATATCCCCGCCCATCGCCGCTGTGACCATCGATACCGGAATGCGGCAGTAAAGATCGGTGCCTTCCCGCTCGAAGATCTGATGCTGGGCGACCTGGATGAAGATGTAGAGATCGCCCGCTGGACCGCCGCGCAAACCGGGCTCGCCCTCGCCGGCAAGGCGGATGCGGGTGCCGGTCTCGACCCCGGCGGGAATGTTGACGTTCAAAGCGCGCTCGCGCTGGACCCGGCCCGAGCCGGCGCAGAGGCGACAGGGGTTTTTGATGATCTGGCCGCGACCCTGACAGGTCGGACAGGTCCGTTCGATGGTAAAGAACCCCTGCTGTGCGCGGACCTTGCCCTGACCCGAACAGGTCGGACAGGTCGAAGGTTCCGAGCCGTCTGCCGCCCCGGTGCCGTTGCAGGTCTCGCAGCTTGCCGTCCCGGGGATGGTGACGCTGGCCTGCTTGCCGCCCATCGCCTCTTCCAGCGTGACGGTGAGATTGTAGCGCAGATCCGATCCGCGGGCGGCGCGGTTTTGCGGGCCGCGGCGCCCGCCCCGTTGCATGAAATCGCCGAAAAGATCGTCAAAAACGTCCGAAAAAGCCGAGGTGAAATCCCCAGACCCGCCGGGACGGAAACCACCGGCCCCGCCGCCGCCTTCAAAGGCGGCATGGCCGAACTGATCGTAGGCGGCCTTCTTTTGCGGATCCTTTAGGACCTCATAGGCCTCGTTGACTTCTTTGAACTTGGTCTCCGCCTCGGGGTTGTCCTTGTTTCGGTCCGGATGAAGCTCCATCGCCTTCTTGCGATAGGCCTTTTTGAGATCCGCGTCCGAGGCGCTCTTGGCGACACCCAGCACATCGTAAAAGTCGCGCTTTGCCATCTCCTGGCCCCTAGCTGTCCAACCGCGCCGTCGCCGCAGCACTGGCCGGGTTCCGGGCAAGCCCCAAAACCGTATTCATGCGTGTCGTCAACACCGTTGCATACCCCGATTGCGCCAGGCGCGCCAGCAGGGGCGCATTCCCCTCGCGGCCGGTCTCCAGAACCATGGCGCGGGGCAGCATCGCCACTGGCGCCGCGTTCAGGAACGCATCGAGAACCGGCAGCTCCATCCCTTCGATATCCATCTTCAGGGCGTCGATCCGATGGATCCCTGCATTCAGCAGGACATCGAGCAAGGGCAGCGCATCGACGGCAAGGCTGCCGGCCGTATCGACGCGAACTTCGCCGCGGTTCTCCGCGGCGGCGGCCAGCCGCACGCGGCCGGAGCCGGCGGCAAGGGCGACCGGCGCGACGGCAACCTCGTTGGCGCCGGAGCTGGCAAGATTGCAGACCAACCGAGCCCGCGTCTGCGGATCGGGCTCGATCGCGATGGCCGTAAAGGGACGACGGACGGCCCTGCAGGCCGCCCGGACCGAGAGCGTGTAGAGCCCCACATTGGCCCCGGCATCGACAAAAACGAACCCGCCCCGGCCCTCAGCCACCATGCCGTCCAGATACCGCCGCTCGGCCCCGTCCCAAAGATGCGCCCCGGCGAAGGCGCGCTTCTCGCAGCGATTGTCCTGCGGGTAAAGCCGGGCTTTCTGGCTGCCGAACAGCACGACGTCGTAGGGCGGCGGCCGCGCCTTCAGGCAGATGCGACGGATGAGCGACGCGCCCCAGCGCCCGGCCCGGCCGCGCGGCATATGATCGGCATATCCGCGCAGCGCTTCGAGAGGAGCCGGCAACGCATAGGCCCCGAAACCCGGATCGGGCGACGGGATGGTCTCACGCACGCTTGGCGTCGTCGTCCTTGACTTCCTCATAGTCGGCATCGACGACATCGTCGTCTTTTGCCATCTCCGAGGCGTCGTTGGTCGGCTCGACCGCCTCTGCATCGGCCGCGTCGGCAGCATCGGCCTGGGCCTTATACATCGCCTCGCCCAGCTTCATCGCCGCTTCCATCAGCGCCTGGGTCTTGGCCTTGATGTCCTCGGCATCGCCGGTCTCGACCGCGCCGCGCAGGGTCGTGATGGCGGCCTCAATACCCCCCTTGGTCGCCTCATCGACCTTATCGCCATGCTCGGCCAGCGATTTTTCGGTCGAATGGATCAGGCTTTCGGCCTGGTTGGTGGCGTCGACCACAGTCCGGCGCTGCTTGTCGGCCTCGGCATTCTCCTCGGCTTCGCGAACCATCTTGTCGATATCTTCGTCCGACAGCCCGCCCGAGGCCTGGATCGTGATTTTCTGTTCCTTGTTGGTGGCCTTGTCCTTGGCCGAGACGCTAACGATGCCGTTGGCGTCGATATCGAAGGCAACCTCGATCTGGGGCATGCCGCGCGGGGCCGGCGGTATATCCTCCAGGTTGAAATGACCCAGCATCTTATTGTCCTGGGCCATCTCCCGCTCGCCCTGAAACACCCGGATCGTGACGGCCGTCTGGTTGTCATCGGCGGTCGAGAAGATCTGGCTCTTCTTGGTGGGAATGGTCGTGTTGCGGTCGATAAGGCGGGTGAAGACGCCGCCCAGCGTTTCGATTCCAAGCGAGAGCGGGGTTACATCGAGCAGGACCACATCTTTCACATCGCCCTGCAAAACGCCCGCCTGGATGGCTGCGCCCAGCGCGACCACCTCGTCGGGGTTCACGCCGCGATGCGGCTCTTTGCCGAAAAAGGCCTTCACCTCCTCGATCACTTTGGGCATGCGGGTCATCCCGCCGACCAAAACGACTTCGTCGATCTCGGCCTTGGTCATACCGGCATCCTTGAGCGCGGCCTGACAGGGTTTGAGCGAGCGAGCGATCAGATCGTCGACCAGGCTGTCGAGCTTTGCGCGGGTCAACTTCATGACCAGGTGCAGGGGCGAGCCGGTCTTTGCATCCATCGAGATGAAGGGCTGGTTGATCTCGGTCTGAGTCGACGAGCTGAGCTCGATCTTTGCCTTCTCCGCCGCTTCCTTCAGGCGCTGCAGCGCAAGTTTGTCCTTGGTCAGATCGACGCCGTTTTCCTTTTTGAACTCGCTGGCGAGGTAGTCGACGATGCGCATGTCAAAATCTTCGCCGCCGAGGAAGGTGTCGCCATTGGTCGACTTCACCTCGAAGAGACCGTCGTCGATTTCAAGGATCGAGATATCGAAAGTGCCGCCGCCGAGGTCGTAGACCGCAATGGTCTTGCCGCCATCCTTTTCGAGCCCGTAGGCGAGGGCGGCCGCTGTCGGCTCATTTATGATACGCAGCACGTCGAGCCCGGCGATCCGGCCGGCATCCTTGGTGGCCTGGCGCTGGGCGTCGTTAAAATAGGCCGGTACCGTAATAACCGCCTGCTTCACGTCCTCGCCCAGATAAGCCTCGGCGGTTTCCTTCATTTTTTGCAAAACGAAAGCCGAGATCTGGCTGGGGGCGTATTTTTCGCCCTTTACCTCGACCCAAGCGTCGCCGTTGTCGCCCTCGACGATCGCATAGGGCACCATGCCCTTGTCCTTTTCGACCATCGGGTCGCCGATGCGCCGGCCGATCAAGCGCTTAACGGCGAATAGCGTGTTGGTGGGGTTGGTCACGGCTTGGCGCTTGGCGGCCTGTCCGACCAGCCGCTCGTCATCGGTGAAGCCGACCATCGAGGGGGTCGTCCTTGCACCCTCGACATTCTCGATCACCCGCGGTTTCGCCCCGTCCATGATCGCCACGCAGCTGTTCGTGGTTCCCAGGTCGATGCCGATCACTTTCGCCATAGATGCGTCCTTTCTTTCTTTCGGCGATGTCGGGCTGCAGGTCCGGTTGCGGCCCCTGCTGCCCATCCCATAGGACGCCCTGCCCGGTGGCAGGGCGCGTTGGAGTTGTCGGCGATATAGGTTGGTCCTGGGCTGCCTGCAAGCATTGCGCGTGCCCGCCACAGAATGGCCCAACATGCCCGGGCGTCTGCGCAACGCGAGCGACAAACGCAGGCGTGATAGGCGGCCTGGGTACGACCGGGGCGCGGCATGTATAAAAGGGTCATCCGCATTGCGCCGGTGGCTCTGGCGCAGCGGTCTTACGCACCGCACGCTGACGCCCGGTACCCTTGTGCCTTGCATGCGTACCCACCGCATTGCCCCGCTTGCGCCTGCGTCCTTCCGCCTTGCATGTTAGGTGGCATGGCAGGTCCCGGTTCGAAAGATGGCGGCGATGGGGCTGCGGCGCGCGGCGCTGCGGCTGGTATGGGCGCAAACTTCGGCGAAGACCTGGGCGCAGACCTGGGCGCAGACGCGGGCGCAGACCTCGGCCCAGACCTGGGCGCAGACCTGGGTGCAGAATTCGGCACGGAGGGTGTTGCGCGGGCCAGCCCCGTAATCGGCCCCGTAATCGGCCCCGAAAACGGCACTGACGCGGACGTTGGCGCGGACGTTGGCGCGGACATTGGCGCTGTCGTCGTTGCCGGCGCACATCTTTGGCGCGGTTGGCTGTCGCGCCCGGCCCAGCTTGCGCTGGTTGCGGAGCTGCGCGCCATTCTCGTGCAAGCACCGCTCGTTACCCCGGTCACCCCGCGCGGTCGACCGATGTCGGTGCGCATGTCGGCTTGCGGCCGGCTGGGGTGGGTGACGGACCGGAAGGGCTACCGCTATGAGCCGCGTCATCCCTCGGGTATCGCCTGGCCGCCTCTGCCTGCAGCCGTGCGCCAGGTCTGGCGCAGCCTGTCGGGTTGGCCCACAGACCCCGATTGCTGCCTGATCAATTGGTATGGAGCTCAGGCGCGCATGGGTCTGCATCAAGATCGCGATGAGGGCGATTTCTCGGCGCCCGTCCTGTCGATATCGCTGGGCGACACCGGTGTGTTCCGTATCGGACGCGACACCCGCGGCGGCCCCACCACCCGTATCGATCTGAGGTCGGGCGACGTTCTGGCGCTGACCGGTCCGTCACGCCTGGCCTATCACGGCCTGGCACGGATTCTGCCGGGCAGCAGCGACCTGCTGGATGCGCCCGGCCGCATCAACCTGACCTGCCGCGTCGTAGCGTCGCGCTGAGGCGACGCGCCTATCCAGAAAGTAACCGAGATCGCCCGCGGAAAGGATCGCTCGGGCAGAAAAACAGCGGTGCTATAGCACCAAACCTGCATCATGCCGACAGGCTGCACCGGCGGACATGTCGTAGAGAGGCGTGTTGGGCATGTGCGTCTGCGCCGATCTCGGCACGCCGGACAGATTGGCCCCGCAGCACCGGTGGCAGCTTTTTGTCCTAGCCGCTTTCGGTGATCGGGCGTGGTCGACAGGGAAGCCGCGCATCGCGCAAGGCCTCGCAGGCGGCAAGCGCCGCGGCTTCGGTAAGGCCGCTCAGAAGGGCCTGGAAGAGAGGCAGACCCCGGATGACGGTCGCATCGACGCTTTGCCGTGTTCCTTGCAGCACCGGCAACGCGGCGCGCGCCGCGGTGGCCAGCGCATCCTCTGCGTGACCCCGCTGCTTGTAGGCGCCAAGTTGGATCGCCCAATCGGCCGGGCTCTGATCGCGTTGCAGGCCTGGAACGCCTTTCGGCCGCGGCAGCGGGCGCGGCGCTTCGGCCACGGCATGGGCGCTTGCGACGGCGCGCGCGACGGGGCGTGAGACGGGGCGTGAGACGGGGCGCGCGACGTCCGGTCGCGTGGCGGGTAGCGTTGCGGGCAAAGTTGCTGCCGCAGCCGGGGATGCCACGGCCTTGGCGACCGCATCGACGCTGCGCGCCAGCAGCGTTTCGGGCGGCGTGCCGCGTCGCGGAGGCGCCAGCGAGGCGTAGACCAACGGATCGAGCCGGCGGGTCCCGGGCGGTACGATCTGCACCCTGCTGGGCGCTTTGCGGAACCCCAGATCGAGCAGCGACGCGACTTTGCGGTTGCGCTCACGCGACGAACGGGCACCGAAAACCACCACGATCACCCGTTCGCTGCCGCGTTTGGCTGAAGCGGCAAGGTTGAAGCCCGCCGCCCGCGTATAGCCGGTCTTGATCCCATCCGCGCCGTCATAGCTGCGCAGCAGACGGTTTGTGTTGCGGATCGTGATCCCCATCGCCGGTGTCTTGGTTCGGCCGAATAGGTTGTAATATTGCGGAAAATCGAAAAGCAGATGCCGCGATAGGATCGCCATGTCGCGTGCGGTGCTTAAATGTCCGTTTCGGGTCAGCCCGTTTGCGTTGCGAAACCGCGTCTGTGTCATGCCCAGCGCGCGCGCTTTCGAAGTCATACGCTGCGCAAAGGCTTTTTCAGACCCCGCAATCGCTTCGCCCAAGGCGGTGGCCGCATCATTGGCCGACTTCACCACCGCGGCGCGCAACAGATCGCGCACCCGGACCCGTTGCCCCTGCTTCAACCCGATCCGAGAGGGCGGCTCGCGCGCCGCGTTGCGCGAAATGGTCACACGCTGGTCGAGTTTAAGCCGACCGTCGCGTACGGCTTCAAAGGTCAGATAGGCCGTCATCATCTTGGTCAACGATGCCGGATGCAGCCGTGCATCGGCATTGCGTTCGTAAAGCACGGCCCCATTGCGCGCGTCGATAACGATCGCCGCAAACTCGGCTGCCGCCGCGGCCTGTCCGAAAAGGACCGCACATAGAATAGCGAGCAGCCGTGTGCGGACGCAACCCGACACGATCCGGTGTCTTGCTCGACTGCTCTGCTGCCTCACGCTCGGCATCGCTTTGCTCGGCGGTTAACTTTTTTGTTCGCTTCCAACTCTAGCACATTGAAATCAAGTTGCAATTCTAAAAACCTTTGCGGGTGCTGGGTTGATTTTGTGCAGTGCAGCATTTTTCTTGACGCGCTGCAGCGCAAACCCTATCTTAGCGCGGTCCGAGAGACGGAGCCGCGTCGGCTCCACCGAGACGAGGAGAGCACACGTGCCCGCAAAGACCGACCCCGCAAAGACCGACTCCGCAAAAACTACCACCGACATGCTCAAAGACGCCAGCGAGCGTGCTGAGGCTTTTGCCGCCGATACCCAAAAAGCGATGAGCGCCCAAATGGATAAGCTCAGCAAAGGTCTCGAATCGGCAACGACCTTCGGCCATGAGACGGTCGACGCGATGATGAAGTCTTCCGAAATCGCCACCAAGGCGATGGAGGGCCTGAACGCGGAGATCATGGACTTCACAAAAAAGTCCTTCGAAGACGGCGTTGCCGCGACCAAGGATTTCGCTTCCGCAAAAACCGTGGCCGAGCTGATGGAGAAGCAGGCCGATTTTGCAAAGGTTTCGATGGACGGCTTCATGAAGCAGGCGGCGAAGGTCAACGAAATGTACATGGCGGCGACCCGCTCGACCGTCGAACCGCTCAGCGCACGGGTCACAGCAGCGACCGACATGCTCAAGGGCATGACCGCCTGACGCAGCGTGCAAGACGACCGGGGCAAAAGGGGGCATGCGGCCCCCTTTTCTCTTTCGTGCTGTCTCATATATTGGAGCGGCATGTGAATGAGCGCCGAGGCAGCATGTCACCGCATCTCACGCCCCTGATGGCCAAGCCGCCGGCGCGCAACGACCCGGCGCGCAACAGTGGTGGGCGCGACAACGACGCCGACGGCGAAACCGGGATTCTTACGAAGACCAAACCCAAGACGCAGCGCCCGCCGCTGTACAAGGTTCTTCTCCTCAACGACGACTACACGCCGATGGAGTTCGTGGTTCATGTGCTGGAGCGGTTCTTTGGCATGGATCACCAGCGCGCCATCGAGCTGATGCTGACCGTGCATCGAAAGGGCCTCGCCGTGGTTGGCGTATTCTCGTTCGAGATCGCCGAGACCAAGGTCACCCAGGTCATGGACTATGCGCGGCGCAACCAGCATCCGCTTCAATGCACAATGGAAAAAGAGTGATCCGGGGGGCGGCGCGCACGCTTTCGGGCTTCTGACCGTATCCGCGCAGCGTGCCATTCACGCTGCACAAATTCGCGGCATCCTCGCCGCACCCCTTGATCCGGGGCTGACAAAACCGAAGATTAATGGTGCAATCCTAGCCTGTGCGAAGCCGGCGTAGACTCGCGACAGCCGCCGTTCGCCGGCCACGGAATGGGAGCACGCGATGCCGTCGTTTTCAAAGTCCCTCGAGGCTGCCATCCACAACGCGCTGGCGCTCGCAAACAGTCGTAGACATGAGCTTGCAACGCTCGAGCATCTGCTGCTTGCCCTGATCGATGACGCCGATGCGGCGCGTGTGATGCGCGCCTGCGGCGTTGATCTTGAGGAGTTGCGTAAGACGTTGACCCGCTTCGTCGATGAAGAGCTGGATGCGCTCGTCTCGCAGCTTGAAAGCTCTGAAGCAGCGCCAACCACCGGATTTCAAAGGGTTATTCAGCGCGCAGCCATCCATGTTCAAAGCTCTGGTCGCACGGAGGTGTCCGGCGCCAATGTGCTTGTCGCCATCTTCGCCGAACGTGAGTCGCATGCCGCTTACTTCCTGCAAGAGCAGGACATGACCCGCTACGACGCTGTGAACTTTATTTCCCACGGCGTTGCGAAGAACCCAGGCTTCGGGGAACAGCGCTCCGTCCGCGGGGCCGAGGAGGAGGTTGAGGAAGTGGCGACGCCCTCGGGGGAAGACAAGCGGGAAAAGGCGCTCGACAAGTATTGCGTCAATTTGAATGAAAAGGCGCGCAAGGGTGGTGTCGACCCGCTTATCGGGCGCGCCTTCGAAGTGGAGCGTTGCATTCAGGTTCTGTGCCGGAGGTCCAAGAACAACCCCCTTCTGGTCGGCGATCCCGGCGTTGGCAAGACGGCCATTGCCGAAGGTCTGGCGCGGAAAATCGTCGAAGGCGAGACACCGCAGATCCTCGCCAAGGCCACGATCTTTTCGCTGGATATGGGCGCGTTGCTGGCCGGTACGCGGTATCGCGGCGATTTCGAGGAGCGGCTGAAGGCCGTGGTCAAGGAGCTGGAAGAGCATCCAGACGCGGTGCTTTTTATCGACGAGATCCACACCGTAATCGGGGCCGGCGCCACCTCGGGCGGGGCGATGGATGCCTCCAACCTCCTCAAACCCGCGCTTCAATCGGGCGAACTGCGCTGCATCGGTTCGACCACCTACAAGGAGTATCGGCAGCATTTCGATAAGGATCGTGCGCTCAGCCGCCGGTTTCAAAAGATCGATGTGAATGAGCCGACCGTAGCCGATGCCGTAAAAATCCTCAAAGGGCTCAAACCTTATTTCGAGGAACATCACGAGATCCGCTACACAGCCGATGCAATCAAATCGGCGGTGGACCTCTCGGCGCGCTACATCCATGACCGGAAGCTTCCCGACAAGGCCATCGATGTAATCGACGAGGCGGGCGCGGCCCAACACCTGCTGCCAGACAGCAAGCGTCGCAAGACGGTGACGGCCAAGGAGATCGAGGATGTGGTCGCCAAGATCGCGCGCATCCCGCCCAAAAACGTCTCCAAAGACGATGCTGAGGTGCTGCGGACGCTGGAGGCGACGCTGAAGCGCGTCGTCTTCGGTCAGGACAATGCGATCGAGGCGCTGTCCTCGGCGATCAAACTGGCCCGGGCCGGGCTGCGCGAGCCGCAAAAACCCATCGGCTGTTATCTCTTCGCCGGTCCGACGGGCGTGGGCAAAACAGAGGTTGCAAAGCAGCTTGCCGACAGCCTGGGGGTGGAGTTGCTGCGCTTCGACATGTCGGAATACATGGAAAAGCACGCAGTTAGCCGGTTGATCGGGGCGCCCCCGGGCTATGTTGGATTCGATCAAGGCGGGCTGTTGACCGACGGGATCGACCAGCACCCGCATTGCGTGCTGTTGCTGGACGAAATCGAAAAGGCCCATCAGGACGTCTACAACATTTTGCTGCAGGTCATGGATCACGGCAAGCTGACCGACCATAACGGGCGGCAGGTCGACTTTCGCAACGTCATCCTGATCATGACCTCGAATGCCGGGGCGCAGGAACAGGCCCAAGCAGCGATCGGTTTTGGGCGGACGCGGCGCGAAGGCGAGGATATTGCGGCGATCGAGAAGACCTTCAGCCCAGAATTCCGCAATCGTCTCGACGCTGTGATCGGCTTTGCGCCGCTGGGGCAGGAGGTGATCCTGCAAGTGGTCGAAAAATTCGTGCTGCAGCTCGAAGCGCAGCTAATGGACCGCAATGTCCAGATCGAGCTGACCGAGCCGGCGGCGGCGTGGCTGGCCGACAAGGGCTATGACGACAAGATGGGCGCGCGGCCCCTCGCCCGGGTGATCCAAGAGCATATCAAGCGCCCCCTTGCTGAAGAGTTGTTGTTCGGCAAGCTTGCCAAAGGTGGGGTTGTGCGGGTCGGCGTGAAGGATGGTGCGCTTGAGCTTGCTTATCTTCCGCCCGAAAAGCCGCGCCTGACGACCGGCAAGCCGCCGCTCCTGACCGCCGATTGACCCGGCGCAGCTGGCGGGGGGCTGTCTTTGCCATAGCGGCTGGGCTTGCCTCGGCCGCTTTGCCCTCCGGTGGCCGGGCGCAGGATCTGCCGGTGCTCGTCTTTCCGGTTGATTGCGAACTGGGCGACACATGCTTTCTGCAAAATCTCGTCGATCGCGATCCTGGACCGGCGCATCGGGATTTCACCTGTGGTGTGGCAAGCTATGACGGGCATAAGGGTACCGATATTCGCTTGCGCGGCTGGGCCGAGATCGAAAACGGCGTCGCCGTGCGCGCCGCCGCGCCCGGCCGGGTGCGATCGGTGCGCGACGGCATGCCCGACCGGCGTTTGGGAGAGATGCCGGATGTCACGGACCGCGAGTGCGGCAATGGCGTCATCCTCGATCACGCCGATGGCTGGTCCACGCAGTACTGCCATTTGCGCCAGGGTTCGGTCCTTGTCGAGCCGGGCGATCTGGTGAGGACGGGGCAAACGCTTGGCGATGTCGGATTGTCCGGCCAGACCGAGTTTCCGCATCTACATCTGACCCTGCGCCGCGGCGACACGATTTTCGATCCCTTCACAGGCATGGCGATGGACACGCCATGCGGCATCCATGATGCGATCCAACCGATGTGGGATGTGATGCTAACCGGCGCGCTGGGCGCGATCATGCAGACCGGTTTTGCCGATCATCTGCCGAGCTTTGCGACGATCCGGGTCGCGCCGCCGGCACCGAACCCATCGCGTAGCGCGCCGGCAATCCTGTTCTGGATGCATCTGATCAACTTGCGCGAAGGCGACACGCTGCGGCTGCGGATCATGGCGCCCGACGGCTCGATGCTAGTCGCGGACGAGACGATCATGGACCGCAATCGAGCTGCGCAGTTCCGCGCCGCCGGACGGCGGTTGACGCAGGCAGGTTGGGCGGCGGGAGAGTGGCTTGGCCTTGCCGAACTTTGGCGCAATGGCCGTCTGATCGATCGGACAGAGCAACGGATGACGGTGCGGTAGCGCCGTTTATCGGCTCAACGCTCGGTGAACTTCAACTCGATTCGCCGGTTGCGGCTCAGCGCTTCGGCGCTGGTGCCGGTGTCGATGGGCCGGTATTCGCCGAACCCGTTGGCCGAAAGCCGCTCCGGCGCGATACGCTCGTTCTGGATAAGGTAGAGCACCACGGACAGGGCGCGCGCCTGGCTCAGCTGCCAATTGATGAAGGACTCGCCCGTGACATCGGTGTGCCCGTCCACCCGCAGCAGCCAATCCACGCTATCCGGGATGCGTTCTTGCACCTGCCGTATAACGGCAGCGACCTGGGCGATCTGGGCGCGGCCTTCGGGCGAAAGTTCCGATGCGCCGCGTTCGAAAAGCACCGCGCTGTCGAAAACGAAACGGTCGCCGACCGTCCGAATACCCTCGACATCGCTTAGAACCTCGGCCGTGCTGGCCAGAAAGTCCGAGCGGGCACGGCGCAAATCCCGGGCCTCCTCCCGCGTGAGGGCAACAAGATCCGCCTCGAGCTGTTGGGAGCGTGCCGCCTCGGCCGCGACCTGGGCCAGCGCGGTGTTCAGCCGGGTGCCGAGGGCGCTGACCTGGACCTTGGATGCAAAATCTTTCGCTTCGTAGGCGTCCAGCACAGCTTGCAACGCGCCGAGCTGGCTGCGCAACTCGGCCACCTGCTGATTGAGGAGCGCCAGCCGGCGGCGGTCCTCGGCCGAGGCTGCGCGTTCCTGCGCAAGCATTTCGTTGGCTGTGGCCAGAAGCGCGCGCTGCCGGGCAAGCTCGCTCAGATCGTCGGCCCGCGCGGTCTGCACCTGGGTCTGCGCGGCTTCGGCGGCGGCCAGCAGTTCCAGCGTCTCTTCTGCGCGCCGCCGCTCCTCCTCCAACGCCAAGGTCATCGCGATCTGCTCATCGGTCGCGGCGGCGAGCCTGCGGCGCAGCTCCTCGGCCGCGGCAAGCTCGACGGCGCGCAGCGTCTCGGCCTCGGTGAGCTGTTCTGTCAGATCGTCAAGACGCGTCTGCGCGGCCTGGAAGCGTGCGAGCAGCGCTTCGGCCTGGGCGGCCTCGGCGATGCGCTGTCGCTCGGCCTCCGAAAGTTGCGCGGTCAGATCGGCCAGCGCGCGTTCGCGGGCCGAGGCCCTGGCCGTCGTCTCTGCCAGCGCCGTTTCGCTGTCGCCAAGCTCGGCGCGCAAAGCAGCCAGGGCCTGGTTGCGCTCCCCAATAGCTCGCTGCAGATCGGCCAGCGCGCTGTCGCGCGCGGCCAAGGCGTCGTCGCGTTCGGCCAACGCGGCCGAGAGGTCGCTGACCTCGGTCTCACGCGCATCAAGCGCTGCATGCAATTCGGCCAGTGCGCTGTCGCGTTCGGCCAGGGCCGCGCGTGCCTGGATCAAGGCCGCATCCCGTTCGGCCAGCGCAGCATCCCGCTCGGCCAGCGCGGCCTGGACATCGCCCAGGACCGTATCGGTCCGCGCAATTTCGGTTTGCGCTGCAGCCAGCGCGGCATCCCGCTCGACCATCGCGCGCAATGCCGCGTCAAGCGCCGCGTCGCGCTCCGTCAAAAGCAGATTGCGCTCTTCAAGCGCGCGTTCCAGATCCGCCAGAAGCGCTTCGCGCTCCGCCAAATCGCGCTGCATCGACAAGACGGCGTCCGCCTGGGTTTCGGCCGTGCTGCGCAGTCGGGCCAGATCGGCCTCCTGCCTTGCCACGCGCGCGCGCAACTGGGCGAGCGCGGCGGCATCGGCGGTGCTGTCGGCAGCGGCATCGGCAAGCCGGATTTCCATCGCGGCAAGTTCTCCGCGTAGCGACTCAAGTTCCAGCTGGCGCTCGGAAAGCTGCCCTTGAAGGGCGGCAAGATCCGTCGTGGTCTGGCCCAGCTCCGCCTCGCGGCGATCGAGCCGCGTCCGCAGATCGGCCAGATCCGTTTCCGCCTCGCGCAGGGTCGCATCGCGACTTGCCAATTCGCGTAAAGCATCGCCTAGAACGCGCTCACGCTCGGCAAGCCGCTGTTCGGCATCGGCGACAAGCTCGGCCCGGCGGTCAAGCTCGGCCTGGGATTCCAGCAGCGCAAGGTCGCGCTCCGAGACGGTCTCGCGCGATTGTGCTGCCTCTTCACGCAAGCTTTCGATCAAGGCCTCCATGGCTGCGCGCTGCGCCGCGGCAAGGCGCGCGGCCTCGGCCTGCGCGTCGATTTCGCTGCGCAATTGCGAGAGGGCAAGTTGCAGGGCTTCCTTTTCGGCGATCTCGCGATCGACCGTCTCCTGAAGGGCCGCCGCGGCCTCAAGCTCGACCGTATTCGCCTCGACCTGCGCCTGCGCCGCGTTCAAAGCGGCGTCGAGCTCGCGGTTGCGCGCCAGCAGCGTGGTGATCTGCGTCTCTAGCGTGCTGGCTTGGGCGAGCGCTGCGTCGCGTTCGGCCGTGAGCGTGTCGCGCTGGGTCGAAAGGCTCTCGATCATCAGCGTTTGCTGGCCGACCAGGCTTTGCGAATCGGCCAAATTGGCCGTGGCGACCTGCAAGTCACTATCCAGACTGTCGGCACGCGTACGCTCCAAGCCCAACTCTTCTGTCAGGCTCAAAACCTCGGCGGTGAGCCGGTTCAACTCGCTTTCCTGCCCCGTGATGGTCTCGCGCAGCATGAACTGCACCACCATAAAGATCGACAGAAGAAACATCAGCACCAAAAGCAGCGCGGTCAACGCGTCGACGAAGCCAGGCCAGGCGTTGGCCTCGAACCGGGACGAGCGCGAGGAGAGGGCCATCGGCTAGCGCCCTGCCCGGCTGTTTAGAGCCTCGGCAATGGTGCGGGTGAGGGTGTTGAGCTCGGTGCGCAGCTCGGACACCGATTCCTGCCGCCCGGCCGACATTTCCTCCAGCAGGCGCAAAAGCTGTACGTCGATATTGCGCAGCCGCATGCGGGTTTCGCTGTCGAGCCCGCTGAACTCTTCCCCCGGCGGGGCGGCCAGCTTTTGGGCCAGCTCCTCCTGCGAGGCTGCAATACGCTCCAGCACCGGCAAAGAGGCGTCGCCGCCGCCGCGCGGCCGCGCCATCCGTTCCATCACTGTCGACATGGTTTCGGCCAGGGCGGAGAGTTTGTCGTCGCTTTCCGCACGCTTTTCTTCGATCCGCACAACCATCTCTTGCAGCGTTTCCATCTGCCGCGCGTTCTGCTCCATCAACATCAAGGCTGTGCCGTCGCTGCCATGCGTGTCGCCATCGCCCAGCGGTGAGCCGATCCGAGTGATCGAAGAAAGCCACTCTTCCAACTCGCGAAAAAAGCGGTTCTGACCATGCCCCGTGAACAGGTCGAGAAGCCCGATGACCAGCGATCCGGCTAGCCCAACAAGCGAGGACGAGAACGCCGTTCCGATACCTTCAAGCTGGTCCTCCAGCCCGTCCATCAGCCGGCCGAACATCTGAACGGCACTTTCGCCCTCGCCCGGTTCCAGCGATTGGATCATCGCAACCACGCCCGGAACTGTGCGGGCAAGGCCCCAGAAGGTGCCCAACAGACCCAGAAAAATAAGCACATTGATCACATAGCGGTTGATGTCGCGCGCTTCGTCCAGCCGGGTCGCCACGCTGTCGAGGATCGACCGGGTCGATGTCGGGTTCAAAAGCTTGCGTGCATCTTTGCCGCGCAGCAGCGCCGACAGCGAGGCCAGCAGCCTCGGCGCGCGGGTGAACTCATGCCCCGGGCGGTCGAGCGCGAATCCCTCGATCCAGCTCACGGCCGAGGAGAGCTGAAAAACCTGCCAGAAGGTCGCCAGCACACCGATGAAGAAGACCGACGCGATGAAGGCCGTCAGCTCGAGATTGGCTTCGAACACCGTGCGCACCGGCACGTAGATCGCGGCAACACCGCCGGCCACGGCAAGGAGCACGAGCACCATGGCCATGATCTGTCGGATCGGCTGTGAGAAACGCGGATCGGTCTCCCGGTCCAGCACCAGACTGCGCGCCATTCCCCATCCTCTACCGGGCCGCACCCTCGGCCGGAGCGATCATCATCGCGTTACACACACTTTGCCAAACTGTGGCAATAGACGCAGATGCTGGCTGGAAACAATTGCCAAATCGCGATTTTCGGCCAATAGGTGGCGCTTTGTAGCGACGGAGGCACGAATGCCCTTCGACCTGCCCTTTGAATGGCCACTTAGCGATGCCGGAACCGCCGTTCTGGCCGCGGCGCTCTTTGTCATCGTTCTGATTGCGCTTATGGTGAAGTCAGTGCCCCAGGCCGAGGAGTGGACGGTCGAGCGCTTCGGACGCTACACCCGCACCCTGGGACCCGGCCTGAACTTCGTTATCCCGGTTTTTGACCGTATCGGGCAGCGGTTGAACATGATGGAAACGGTTCTCGACATTGCCGGGCAAGAGGTAATCACGCGCGACAATGCCATGGTGCGGGCGGATGCGGTGGCGTTCTATCAGATCGTCGATGCGGCTTCGGCGGCCTATGAGGTACGCGATCTGCAGCGTGCGCTTTCCAACCTGTCGATGACAAATATCCGCACCGTTCTGGGCTCGATGGACCTCGACGATGTGCTGTCGAACCGGGACGTGATCAACACGCGTCTTCTAAGTGTGATCGACGGTGCCTCGACGCCCTGGGGCGTCAAGGTGACCCGGGTTGAGATCAAGGATCTGCTGCCGCCCCCTGACATTACCGAGGCGATGGCGCGGCAGATGAAGGCCGAGCGCGATAAGCGGGCCGAGATCTTGCAGGCCGAGGGCGAGAAGCAGGCCGCGATTTTGAAAGCGGAAGGGATCAAAGAGAGCCTGATCCGCGAGGCGGAAGGCCGGCGCGAGGCTGCTTTTCGCGATGCCGAGGCCAGAGAACGGTCGGCCGAGGCCGAAGCCCGGGCGACCGAGATGGTCTCGGAAGCCATCGCCAAGGGCGACATTCAGGCTGTCAACTACTTCGTTGCGCAAAAGTACACCGAAGCGCTCCAAAGCATTGCCGCGGCGCCGAATGCCAAGACTGTGCTGATGCCGCTGGAGGCCACTGCCGTCATCGGCTCGGTCGCCGGTATCGCCGAACTTGCCAAAGAGGCCTCAGGCTCGGCCCATAAACAGGGCTGAGCATGGAGCTTTTCAGCGTCTTGAACGGCGTATCGCCCTGGATCTGGGCGGCACTTGGCATCATGCTGCTGGCGTTGGAGATGGTGGTCGCCGGGTTCATCCTGGTGTGGCCGGGGCTAGCTGCGTTGAGCGTTGCAGCGCTCCTATGGGCGGTGCCGGATCTGTCGGGCGATGGGCAGATCGCCGCGTTTGCCGCGCTCGCGCTGGTGTTTACCCTGCTCGGCCGCTGGGCCGTTGCCCGCTACGGGCCCTTGGGCAGCGAAGCGCCGCTCCTAAACCGGCGGACCCGCCGCCTGATCGGACGCCGCGCGACGGTGGTTGCTGCGGAAAGCGCCGATACCGTACGGGTTGTGATCGACGGGGTCCCCTGGTCGGCGCGCGTTGCAGGTGCGACGCCGGCGCCCGGCGACACAGTGACCATCACCGGGGTGGACGGGATGCTGCTGACCGTCGGGCGCATCGGCCAACCGTAACGGGCATCGGCCCGCCGTAACGGGCATCGGCCCGCCGCAACGCGCAGTGGCCGTCAATAAAGCGCAGCGGCCCGCTATCTCCTTTGGACCGGGTCTTGGCCGCATAGGTACGTTTTGCGGCTGCTGGAAACGGCACGGCTGCTGGCAAGGTTGCAGGACGTGCGGAATTCGCCCATTTGCCCAAAACTGCCGAAACCCGTGAGATTGCCCGCATCGCCTAAACGACCCGCATCGCCCAAAACACCGGTCTTGCCCGATGCCAGATTATGCGATCACGCCTTCCGGCGCGCCCCTTGCGCGTTGCAGCATCGGCTTTCATACTGCAAGCGAGGGGCAGTAGCGTCACGAGAGGGGAGAGCCGATGCCGGTACGGCATATCATGGCGGGTGGCGGGCTGATGCTCGCAAGCCTGATGGGATCTATCTCGGTCCCAAGCACGGCGCATGCCCAAACGGCCTGCAACGCCTATGTGGTGCAACGCGGCGATACCCTGCGTGGGATTGCGCAGACCGCCTATGGCGATGACAATCGGTATGTGGAGGTCTATCAGCTTAACCGGGCGACCATTGGCAATTCGCCCAACCGGATCGAAATCGGCATAACGCTGCGTCTGCCCTGCCGCGACGGATCTTTGCCGTCGACCCGGCGCGTTCTGCCGGATGCCGATACCACCCGCTTGTCGCCCGAGCCCGAGCCCGAACCGGCCGAAGAGACGCCACAGCTTCAGGATGTTCCGGTCGCGACGCTGCGTATTCTGACGACGGGGGATGTGCCGCCCTTTGCCGATGCGCGTGAGCCTGGGATGGGGCTTTTTGCGGAGTTGATTGTGCGCGCCATCGAGACAGGCTCGCCCGAACAGACCTTCCGGATCGAGCTGCAGCCGAGCGAAGAGGCGATTCTGATCGCCAGCGGAGAGGAAGGGGCGGCCCTGTCTTTTCCCTGGTATCGCCCGGATTGCAATCGGCCCGATCTGGGCAGCGCTGTGGCTGCGCGACTGTGCCGGGATTATGCGTTTTCGCAGCCGATCTATACGCTGCCGATCGGGCTTTACGTGCTGCCTGGCAGCGTTCTGGCGTCCGCAAGCGGCCCTGCGGACTTTGCAGGCACGCGGATTTGCGTCCCGCTTGGCTATCTGGGACCCACCGCCGGGGCGTCGGGCCTTCTGCCTCAAACGGCGACCGTCACAACCGGTCGCAGCTTGCGCACCTGCATCTCCAGCCTTCTTGACCGAAGCAGCAGCGCGATCCTGGCCAATCGCGATATGATCGACACATCGAACCGCCCTCTGGTGGCCGGCCTGGCCGCCGAGGTCGATCTTGTGATCGCCGCACCGCGCGGGAACCCGCAAGCCGTTGCAGCGCTCGATTCGCTAGAGGACGACATTGCCGACCTGACTGAGGGCGCGGAATGGTCAAGCATCGTTGAGGGCCAGATTGCAGTGCATCGCCGGCGCGTCGCGCTGGGCCTGTAGCGGCGGCCATCGGCTCAAAGCTTGCAGTCAGCTTTCTCGGGGTGCGGGTTTCGGCCTCAGGCCCGGCCGGTCTCTTCGCGCGTACCCAGCCGGCCGGCAAGCGCGGTCAACTCCTCGTCAACGATCCCCAGCGCCTCCAGCTGCGCAAACGTTGCAAAGAAATAGTCGCGGTTGCTGCCGGCCGGCCCGCGTGCCTTGCCGATGATCCGCGCCTTCTCTTGCAGACCGAGTTCACCGCGAAACTGCGGATGCGCCGGGTCCGACACATAGGTCAACGCCTCGGCGACACGGCCATCGGAGAGACGGATGGCGTGTCGTTCCTCCCGATAAGCGTAAGAGACCAGCTCGCGTGCGCGTAGATAGGCCAGCGCCGTCTTGGCCTGCGGCGCGGCAATGCGAAACGCAATGCCTTCGCATGCCGACCCCGCCTCCTTAGACAGCGCAAGCACCAGGCCAGGCGCCTCTGTAGTGCCGCGGTAGTGCATTGAGGCCAGGCAAAAGCGCCGCGCAAAGCCGGGAAGCGTGGCGACCTGCCGTTCCACAAAGACAAAGCCGGGGCGCCACATCAGCGAGCCATACCCAAAGACCCAGATGTCGCGCATCATTCGCTCGAACCCGCCATGCGCGCGGTATAAGAGGGGTCTGGGCAGGAGGAAAGAGCGGATGCGGCGATTGCGGTTTCTGATCGGGGTGATCCTCGTCGGATCCTTGGCCTGGACCGGCTGGTGGTTCCTGGCAGCGGCGGCCAAGGAAACGGCCCTCAGCCGTTGGTTCGAAAATCGTCGCGATGCGGGGTGGACGGCCCAAACCGCCGCTCTGCAGGTCACCGGCTTTCCCGCACGGCTCGATACGATCCTAAGCGATCTGCGTCTGGCCGATCCCGGACGGGGCTGGGCCTGGGAGGCCGAGGCTTTTCAGATCCTCGCCCTGGCCTATCAGCCCAACCACATCATTGTAGCCTGGCCCGGTGTGCAACGGATCGCATGGCGCGACCTGGCGCTTACGCTGCAAGCCGAGCAGTGGCGCGGATCGGTGGTCTTTGTGCCCGATCTGGCCCTGCCGCTCGACGAGTTGCGGATGGAGGTTGCGGGGCTACAGGCGTCGGTCGAGAACGGATGGAACGCAGCCGTAACGGCGGGGCAGATCGCGGTCCGTCGCAGCCCCGGCCAGGAGGCGCCGTCGCTCAGCTACGATCTGTTCGCCACGCTTGAGGCGGTCGCACTTCCGCCCGAATGGGCGGCACGATACGATCGCGACGAGGTTTTGGGCGCAAGTCTCGATGTGTTGCGGGTCTCGGCGCAAGTGGCGTTGGACGCGCCGCTGGACCGGTTCGCCCTGGAGGGGCGCCAGCCGGCTATCCGTACGGCCGATTTGCAAGACGCCCAGCTGGTCTGGGGCGGGGTAGCCGTAAAGGGCACAGGGCGGCTCGCCGTCTCGGCAGAGGGGATTCCCGAGGGGCGCATCGATCTTGAGATCCGCAATTGGCAGGACCTGCTTGCGCGCCTGCGCGAGGCGGGCGCGATCGACCCCGCGCTTGCCCGAACGTTGGTCTCTGGCCTTGCGGTTCTGGCAACGCTGTCGGGCGATGCCGACGCTCTGCGCGCCCCGCTGGTCTTTTCGGGCGGTCAGATGGCTTTGGGGCCGGTGCCGCTGGGCCCCGCACCCCGTTTGCCCGCACCCCGCTTACTCGCACCCCGCTTACCCGCGCCGGGCCTTCTTCAACGGCCGAACCTTGCGACGCCTCCGGCGCAAGACGGTTGAACGTCGATCGGACACCCCCTTCGCGGTAACCGGCCGCGCGACGCGCCGCAGCGTCGAGGCAAAAGCGATGGCGATGCAAGCGATCGATAGTCGGGCGCGGCTTGCTAGCGAGGTACAGACAAGCGTCGGCATGCAGCTTGCGCAGGAACGCGCCTTCGGCCCTGTCGCTCCGGCCCGACTCGGGCCCGACTCGGGCCCGAGTCCGGCCCGACTCCGGCCTGACGGGTCGGCCGTCTGCCAGTGCCGATGCCGCGATGTCCCGCGCGTTTCCGCTGGCATGTTCGCAGAATGGCGCGCTGGCCCGGTTGGTACCGCTGTGATCGTTAGGGGAGGCCGAAACACCCAACCAGGCCAGCCGAGCGCTGAGCGTTACGCGTGCAACCGACCCGGCGCTTTCCCCGATCCGGACCGCAGGGCTGAACGCGTCGGCATTTCGGCCGGTGGCAGCGGCCTTACGGAAACCCGTGCCAGGCCAAGAAGGGGCAACCCCGCAACAAGCACCCCGCCCAGCGGCGCATCACCCTGGATCCGGACGTGGCGGTCCGCGTCCGAAATCGGGGGCGGCGGTGTCCTGGCCCGCCTCGATAATGCCGCGGCGCACCGCGCGCGTGCGGGTAAAATAGGCATGCAACTGCGCGCCGTCGCCGGTGCGAATCGCCCGCTGGAGCGCAAAGAGCTCTTCGGTAAACCGGCCGAGGATTTCCAGCGTGGCGGCCTTGTTGGTTAAAAAAACATCGCGCCACATCGTCGGGTCGGAAGCAGCGATCCGCGTGAAGTCGCGAAAACCGGCCGCAGAGTATTTTATAACCTCGTTCTTGGTCACCCGCCGCATATCGTCGGCGACCCCGACCATCGTGTAGGCGATGAGATGCGGCGCATGCGAAGTGACGGCCAGCACAAGATCGTGCCGGGCGACGTCCATCTCCTCGATGTTCGCACCGAGGCTTCGCCAGAAGGTCGCAAGTCGCTCGCGCGCAGCCGGGCTGCAACCTTCCGGCGGTGTCAGGATGCACCAACGATTGTCGAAAAGAGCGGCAAAGCCCGCATCGGGCCCCGAATGCTCGGTCCCGGCCAGCGGGTGGGCGGGGATGAAGGCGATATCGTCGCGCAGATATGGCTGTACCGCCTCGACGACCGCGCCCTTGACCGAGCCGACGTCCGAGAGTGTGGCGTTCTTGGCCAGAATCGGGCCGATCTCGGCCATCACAGCAGCCATAGCGCCCACCGGCACGCAAAGGATCACCAGATCCGCACCCGTCGCCGCCTCGGCCGCCGTTTCGGTGACTTCGCATAGGTTCAGCGCCGCGGCCCGCGCCCTGGTTTCGGCCGAGCGCGCTGTTCCGGTAATGCGACCCTTAAACCCGTCCCGGCGCAGCGCATGAGAGATCGAGGATGCAATCAAGCCCAACCCGATCAGCGCCACATGGCCAAAGGGCGGGGCGGGACGGCTCACGCCGCGTCCCGAAAGGCCGCGGTTGCTGCGGCCACGCGCCGGCACGCCGCCTCGTCGCCCACGGTGATGCGCAACGCGTCAGGCAGGCCGTAGCCGGCCATCTGCCGCACAACGATACCTGCTCGGCGAAGGGTGGCGTCGCAGGCCACCGCCTCTTGCGCCGAAGTGAACCGGGCCAGGACGAAATTGCCCTCCGAGGGGTCCGAGGCGATACCCTGAGCGGCCAGGGCGCCGGCCAACCAGTCGCGCCAGCGCGCGTTCTCTGCCGCGCAGCGGGTCACCCAACCTAGATCCTCGACGGCCGCCCTGGCGGCGGCGAGCCCGGGCAGCGACACGTTAAAGGGTCCGCGCATCCGATGCAGCACATCGACGACATGGCCCGGCGCATAGGCCCAGCCGACCCGAAGGGCCGCGAGACCGTGGATTTTGGAGAAGGTGCGTATCATCACGACATTGTCGCGCGCCTCGACCAGCCCGGCGCCGCCATCAAAACCGGGCGTGGTGACATATTCTGCATAGGCGCCATCAACGACCAACAGCGCGGCGTCCGGCAGGCCAGCGGCAAGGCGCGCAACCGCGTCCGGGGCAATCATCGTGCCGGTCGGATTGTTGGGATTGGCCAGAAACACCAATCGGGTCTGCTCGGTGCAGGCGGCCAAGATCGCATCGACATCGGCCCTGCGCGCGGTCTCGGGCACGGAAACCGGCGTGGCGCCGGCCGTCATCGCGGCGATACGGTACATCGCAAAACCATGCGCAGTGTGCAGAACCTCGGTGCCCGGCCCGGCATAGGCCTGGCATAGCAGGGCGATTAGCTCGTCCGATCCGGCCCCGCAGACAAGCCCGGCCGGATCGAGGCCATGCACGGCGCCGATGGCTTGGCGCAACGCGCCATGCGCGCCGTCTGGGTAAAGGGCAAGACGGTCGGCGGTGTCCTGAAAGGCCGCGACGGCCGCGGGCGACGCACCTGCCGGGTTTTCGTTCGACGAGAGCTTTAGGGTTTCCGATGCCCCACCGGATGCGCTGTCGCCCCCGACATAGGGTGCGATGTCGAGCACGCCCGGCTGGGGGCGGATCGTGGGATGCGGTGTGGTCATGCCCGGGCCTCGCTTAACGGTCCCTCATCCTCTAGCGCCGTGGCGCAGGGAAGAAAAGCGCGGCCTGTTGGAGAAGGCGCGCGTCGCCCGCCCCGAACCATCTTGCGCGAACTGTCCGCCCCGCACGGTCCGCCCCGCACGGCCCGCCCCGCACGGCCCGCCCCGAACGGACGTCCCCGACCAGGCCCCTCAGCCCGACCAGCGTCGACCGGACGGGCCGACATCGATATGGGTGAAGCCGGGATAGCGGCCGAGCCCCGGCGCGCCCATCGCATCGGCAAGAAGCGCGGTTTGGCTGTGGCTGAGCCCGGTCAGGCCGATATCCGCAGCGCGCCCGCGACTGTGCTGGGAGTTGATGGCCGCCCCTTCCAAACCGCGGTTGCGCCGCGCGGTTCGAAAACCCGAAATCAGCGTGATCCGCACCGGAAAACCGGCCGCACGGGTGGCGCGGGTCTGCATGCGGGCGAGGAAGTCGAAAAGGCGTGGATCCATCCAGATCGACGCATCGCCATCGCGCCAGTCGCGAAACGCCCAGCACAGCCGCGCATGGCCCCGCTCCAGAAGCTGGCCGGCCTCCGCACGGAACGGGACATGAACCTCCTCGCCCGTTGCAGTATGGCGCAGCCAGAGATGGTTGCTATCGATATTGGGGTATTGGGTTTTGAGCGGCCGGGCCTGTGCGGCCAGCCCCGGCTTAAGGGCGGCCGCACCCAGGCCCGTCAAAACCGAGCGTCGCGCAATCACTCCGGCCCCCTCCCGCTTGCCAGCTTTATTGACGCGACCCCGAAACAGCCAATTGTATGGGCAGCGATCGCGTGACAGAGGCTAGGCGAATTCCCATATTGGGCCAAGGCACAGGCGACGGAACCCGCCCTGCGCCGCGTTGGGACGGAGACCAGCCAGGGCGCGTTCTCTTTCGGATCGACCCTCCGGGCAGGCGCGCGGTTCTGAGGAGAGCAGTATGGCGATAAGCGTCCGGACGCTTGCGGCAATCCGCTACGGCTACGGGTTTCGGCCCGACCAGCCGCCGCCGGCGGATGCCGAGGCGTTGCTGGCGCGTCTTGGCGGACCGGTTCCGCGGCAACTGCCCGCTGTGCCGCGTATTGAAAGCCTATTTTCAATCTTCCAGCAGGTTCGTGCCGCCAACCGTGCGATGCTCGACGGTGCGCGCTCGGCCGAAGCCCAGCGCAAACGCGCCCGCCAGGCCCTGCGCGCCGCGCGCGCGCCGCTTTTTGCGCGTCGACTGCTTGCCCCGCTCTTGTCGCCCGATGGGTTTGGCGAGCGGCTGGTGACGTTCTGGGCCGACCATTTCACGGTCGAGGCGCGCGGCGCGCCGCTGATGTCGGTCGCACCGCATCTGATCGAGACGGCGGTTCGGCCTAACATCGCTGGGCGCTTTTCCGACATGCTCTTTGCGGTCGAGACGCATCCGGCGATGCTGATCTATCTCAACCAGAACGTCTCGCTCGGCCCCAACAGCCCGGCTGCGCGGCGATCCGATCGCGGGCTGAACGAGAATCTCGCCCGGGAGATCTTGGAGCTGCACACGCTGGGGGTCGGGGCGGGCTACAGCCAGACCGATGTGCGAGAGCTCGCAGAGCTTCTGACCGGGCTAACCAGCGACAACAAGACGGGTATGAAGTT
The DNA here is from genome assembly GCA_039184655.1 of Pseudomonadota bacterium. Classification (GTDB taxonomy): domain Bacteria; phylum Pseudomonadota; class Alphaproteobacteria; order Rhodobacterales; family Rhodobacteraceae; genus J013. Next base: position 123,647 of record JBCDAZ010000005.1, read on the forward strand.
CCTGCCCAACCGGGCCGAGCCCGGGACCGAAACCGTTCTGGGCAGGGTCTATGGGGGCGATCCGGCACAGCTTGGCGATATCGCACAGGTGCTGGACGATCTGGCGCGCCATCCCGACACCGCACGGCACATCGCGCGCAAGCTGGCGGTTCATTTCGTGTCCGACACCCCTGACGAAAGGCTTGTGGCCCATATCGCTGCGGCCTGGCAGCGCAGCGGCGGCGATCTCTCGGCGGTTTATGCGGCGACGCTGGAGCATCCGGGCGCCTGGGCGCCCACCCTGTCCAAAGCGCGCCAGCCCTATGATTTCATGATCGCGACGATGCGCGCCTTCGGTCTGGGCAGCGCGGCCAACCCAGCGCGTCCGCAGATGCTGCGCCGGGTCGGATTCATTCTGCTGCGCATGGGCCAGAAGATGATGGACCCCGCCGGGCCGAATGGCTGGCCGGAGGAGGCCGAAGCCTGGATAACGCCGCAGGGGCTGGCGGGTCGGATGGAAGCAGCGCGCGAGTTTTCGCGGATGCATGCAGAGCGGCTTGACCCGCGCGCCTTCCTGGAGACCGCGCTGCGCGACGCGGCCTCCGAGCGTCTGCGCTTTGCCGTTTCGGCTGCGGAACAGAAATGGGAGGGGCTGTTGCTGACCCTGCTCTCGCCCGAGTTCAACCGCCGTTGAGGTGCTGCCCATGACCCGCCTGACCCGTCGCCGGTTTCTCGGCTCTGGGCTTGCCATCGGTTGCTCGGCCGCGGCCAGCCCGTTGATCACCCCTGTCGCTTTGGCGCGCGCACCGGGCGAAAACCGCCTTGTGGTTATCGTCTTGCGCGGCGCGATGGACGGGTTGGACCTGCTTCGCCCGCTGGGCGCCCCCGGCTTTGCCGCGCTACGACCGCATATCTTCGACAGTGCCAAGCCGGGCCATCCGCTCGATGGGTTCCACGCGCTGCATCCCGATTTGGCAGCGTTGAAGCCGCTTTGGGATGCGGGCGAGCTTGCCTTCATACAGGCCGTCTCGACGCCCTATCGCGGCAAGCGCAGCCATTTCGACGGTCAGGACTTTCTCGAAAACGGGGGTTACGCGCCCGATGGGGGGCTGGTGGCTGGGCGCGATGGCTGGCTGAACCGCGCCATCGGCCTGCTTCCGGGTGCCGATCTTCGGACCGCCTTTTCGGTCGGGCAGGAAAGCATGCTGCTGATGGAGGGGCGCGCGCCCGTCTCCTCCTGGACGCCCGAGGCGCAGGTTGCGCTGTCGGCCCAGGCCCGACTTTTGTTGGAGACGCTTTATGCAGACGATCCGGTTTTTGCTGATGCGGCGCGGATGGCCTTCGACATTTCCGACAGCACTGATCGCGATACCGAACGACAGGGTGCTGCGGCCCTGGCGGCCTTTGCGGCCGAGCAGCTGCGCGGTGCGACGCGGATTGCGGCCTTCTCGATCGGCGGCTGGGACACGCATCGCGGCCAAAACAGCGTGTTTCGCCGCGCGTTGGGCGAGCTTTCTGCGGCCATCGAAGCGCTGCGCACGGGCCTTGGGCCCAACTGGGCGACCACCACAGTCGCGGCCGTGACAGAGTTCGGTCGCACGGTGCGCGAGAACGGCTCGCGCGGCACGGATCACGGCACCGGCGGAACCATGCTGCTGGCCGGCGGAACCCTGTCGGCGGCGCGGGTTCACGGCGTCTGGCCGGGCATCGGGCCAAGCGACCTGATCGATAATCGCGATCTGCGGCCGACCGACGACATGCGCCGGCCCTTGGGCTGGCTGCTTGCAGGGCTCTACGGGATTGCCCCAAGCGCGATCGAGCGCACCGTCTTTCCCCGGCTCGATCTGGGTTCGGATCCGCGCATCATTGCCTGATCGAACACAGACTGTTCGAACTTTGCCGATTGTGTTCCTTGGTGGAGATGCCAGGTAGCGGATTGTTCCGATTTTGGGAGATCTCCGATGACCAACACCCTGCTCATCCAGTCCAGCGCACGGGGCGCGGATTCCGTAACTCGGCGCCTTGCCGCCGATGTCGCCGCACGTCTGGGCGGCACGCTGACGACGCGCGATCTGAGCGACGGCATCCCGTTCGTCTCTGAAGCCTGGGTCGGGGCCACTTTTACTCCGCCCGACGCCCGCACGGCCGAACAGACAGACGCGCTGGCACTTTCCGATAGCTTGGTGGCCGAGCTGCAGGCCGCCGACACCCTTATCATCGGTATGCCGATCTACAATTTCGGCGTACCGGCCGCTTTGAAGGCCTGGATGGATCAGGTCGCCCGCGCCGGCCTGACCTTTAAGTATACCGAGACCGGGGCCGTCGGTCTGCTTGAAGGCAAGCGCGCAGTCATCGTTGCCGCATCGGGGGGCGTTCCGTCCGGCAGCCCGGCCGATTTCGCAACCACGCATCTGACGTTTTTCCTGGGTTTTTTGGGCATCAAGGACGTCACGCTGATCGCGGCCGATCAAACGATGACCAATGCGTCGGCGGTTGCCGAGGCCGAGGCCAAGATCGCCGCGCTGGCGGCTTGAGCACGCCGCGCTGGCGTCGGATTCTTGACAGATGCGCAGCGGGGTTACAGATGGGACAGGGCGCTGAGGGCAGGGCGCGGCCGCGCCCTTGGCTGTCTGCCGATCCAAGGAGGCCCCATGCCCGAGCCCCGTCCCGATACGCTTGATTTTCTGCTCACCCGGCGCTCGCGCCCTGCCAAGACGCTCAGCGACCCCGCGCCGGATCGTGCCGCGCTGGAAACGCTGCTGACCGCCGCGGCGCGCACCCCGGATCATGGGATGCTGGTTCCTTGGCGTTTTTTGGTCGTCGAGAAGGCGGCCCTTGGCCGCGTCGCCGCTGCTGCGGCCGCGCGGGCGGCCGCGCTGGGTAAGGATCCGGGCGATATTGAGAAGGTGCGCAGCGCGTTTGCCAATGCGCCGTTGGTCGTGGCGGTGATCGCCAGCCCCAAACCGTCCGAAAAAATTCCGCAGATCGAACAGACGCTCTCGGCCGGCGCGGTCTGCCTGTCTTTGCTGAATGCGGCCCTTGCGGCGGGTTGGGGCGCGAACTGGTTGACCGGCTGGACGGCGCTCGACAGGCCGTTTCTTGCCGAGCTGGGTCTGGACGAGACCGAGTTTGTGGCCGGCTATATCCATATCGGAAGCGAAAGCGTCGTCCCGGCCGAGCGCGCCCGCCCCGATATCGCCGCGATCACCCGTTGGTTTGAGGCATGATCCTCGACGATTTCACACATGCGGTCAGCCAGTCCTTCGATCGGCGCTTTGTGCTGGTGCTGGTCAAGGCGCTGGCGCTGACGATTGCGCTTTTGATCGGGTTCTGGTTCGGGATCGGATGGCTGATCTCGCTACTTCCCGAATGGTCGATCAGCATTCCTTTCATTGGCGATATCGGGCTAGGCATTCTTGCAGCCCGGCTGGCCTGGGTGGCGGTCGCGCTCGCCTCGGCGGTGTTGATGTTTCCGGTCGCCGCGATCTTCATCGGCTTTTTTCTCGATGAGATCGCAAGCGCGGTCGAGGCGCGGTTCTACCCCCATCTGCAACCGGTGCGCCCGCAGCCCTTCTTCGAAACGCTGGCAGATGCCGTTGCGTTTTTCTTCGTAATGGTGCTGGCAAACATTATCGCCCTTCTGCTCTACCTGATCAGCGGACCCTTTGCGCCCTTCGTCTTCTGGCTGGTCAACGGATATCTGTTGGGCCGGGAGTATTTTCAGATGGTCGCATTGCGGCGCCTGCCGCCCAACGAGGCGCGGGCCTTGCGCAAGAAGCATTTCGGTGAGGTGCTTCTGGCCGGTATCCTAATGGCGGTTCCGCTGACGGTACCGATCCTGAACCTGATCATTCCGATCTTGGGCGTGGCGACCTTCACGCATCTCTATCACCGGGTAACCGGCGCGCAGCTGGTGCGGGCTTAGCTGCGGCCGGCGCAGCCGGGAAAGCCGGCGCTCTCCTGCCTTGCTAGAAAGGCGAGGATATCCTCGGTCGTCGGCGCCCATCCTTCGATTAGCGGGGAAATGGCGCCGATGATCTCGGTGTGATTGACCTGCGGATAAAGATGCAGGGTCACATCGTTGCCCGCCGCACGCAGCGCTTTGGCCAGGACCGCGCTGTCTTCGGCATGGACGACGCGATCGGCCTTGCCATGAATCAGCAGCATCGGCGGCGTCGGGCGGTCAGCATAGGCGACGGGCTGCGTTTGCGCCCGGATTGCTTCGGGAAAGATCCGTTTGTAGCGTTGCGAGCGGAGCGGCAGGAAGTCATAGGGGCCCGCAAGCCCCACAAAGCCTGCAAGCACCTCGCAGGCCGAGCTGTCGAAAGCGCCCAGATAGCGCGGGTCGAGCACAACCAGCGCCGCCAGATGCGCGCCGGCTGAATGGCCCATCAGAAAAAGTGGTGCGTCGGGTCCGAGCCTGTCGCGTATGGCCATTGTGGCCGCGGCGATGTCCTCAACGAAGCTGGGAAAGATCACCTCTGGCGCGACGCGATAGCCCGGAATGGCGACCCGATAACCTAGCGCCGCGAACCGCCGGCCCAAAAACGGGTAGAGGTCGGGATCGCCCTCGTACCAGGATCCGCCATGTACGAAGATGAGCGTCGCGCGCGCCGCGCCGTCCGGTTGATAAAGATCGATCGTCTGCCGGGGATGCGCGCCGTAAGCGATATCGCGGGTCTCGCGCAGCCCCTCGGCATCGGAATAGTAGTTCAGCACGGCCGGGCCGGAACAGGCGCTGAGCCCAAGACCGGTCATCGCAAAGGCGCTTGCCGCAACCAGAGCCGTTCTCCGCCAGATGCGCCGCATGCCGTTATTGCCCCAGCTTCGAAAAAAAAAGGCCCCGGACATGCCGGAGCCCGGTTCCGCCCAAGCCTGGCGGTTAGCTTCCCGTGGTCGGGATCGGTGCCGGCAGGTTAATCTCCGCCGTTTTGCCGTCCGAGGGCTGGACCATGCTAAAGGGGCAGGCAGCCGCCGCGCCGGCAAAGCCGAACAGGGCGACGACGGTCAAAAGGATCTTCATGCGTGGGTCTCCTATCGTTTGAACGGGTCTATGCGTTCTCCCGCCCGGGCAGCCCATCACATTCTGTCGAACACATCAATGTCGGCGACCGTGATCAGCTCCGACAGGATGACGCCGCACAGCGCCGCCCAGATCAGGGTTGCTGCGATGGTGGTCACGATGATCTTGCGGCGGATCATCGGCTCGACCGGGGCGGAGGGCGCGGTGCCCGGCGCAACATCGCCCGTATCGTTCTGGGTTGTCAGGCGAAGCGGCAGAACGATGAAGAGGCACATGAACCAGCATACGGCATAAAGGACAAAGACGGCTGTAATGGTCATGCCTGCTCCAACTCGATCAGCGTGCCGGTAAAATCCTTGGGATGCAGGAAGAGTACCGGCTTGCCATGTGCCCCGGTTTTCGGGGTGCCATCGCCCAACACCCGCGCGCCCTGGGCGCGCAGCCGGTCGCGGGCGGCCAGAATATCGACCACCTCATAGCAGATATGGTGAATGCCGCCGGCCGGGTGCTTTTCCAAGAACCCGGCGATGGGCGAGCCCGTGCCGAGCGGGTGCAGAAGCTCGATCTTGGTGTTGGGCAGATCGATAAAGACAACCGTCACGCCATGATCCGGCTCGTGCTGCGGCGGATGGACGACCGCGCCCAGCGTCTCGCGATACTGCGCCGCGGCGGCCGCCAGATCCGGCACGGCGATGGCGACATGGTTGAGGCGTCCGATCATCCGGGATCTCCCTGTGTCCCGAAAACCTACATAGCCCGGATCGGCGGAGCAACGCCACAGCCTGCCCCTGCGGGTGGTGGATCATTTTGAAATCTAGCTGTCTTGCGTGATTGTTGGCCACAACGCCGCAATAGTCTCGCAAGCATCCTGTATGTCGCGCACTCTCTGGCGTGTTGACCGGACGCCGTCGAAAAAGTTCTGACTTCCAACGTCCACGACAGCGCAAAGCGGCCCAAAAACAACGCCATCATCGGTCATGTGGGTTTGTGCCCACTCTTGGAGAACTGCCGACACGTATCCTGCCGATCTTTCATTCAATTGATTGGTCTTTGGGAAGTGGATTTTCATCGCTCCAATTATCGGTCCATTGCGATTTTCAGACCTGAGAATGATCTCTGGTCGGACACTGATTTCCACGTTCCGAACCCGCACTTTAGGCGCGGTATTGGCCCCGAGGCTGGGCGCTGCGCCTTGGAGATTGCTGTCGTCGAGCATCCTTAAGAACGCCTCAAGAGCGTCAACGTTTGATGCAATTCGTCTCTGAGTTCCAACGGTTTCCGGGGCTTGTTGGTTTAGTATGTCGATCTGCCGCTCAACAACGGCAATGTCCACCAATTCAGATGCGATGCACAACGCCACAGCTTCCTGCGCCTCGCGGTAGTACATACGCTTGAAGTCCGATGGAAACTTTTGGTCTCTGATTATCCCGCGTTGACGTGGAATCGTCGCCGTAAAAAACTCATATGACTTTTTGAGGCTGATGCGCGGAGTGTTATGTGGTCTTCTGGCCGTGGCTAGCTCGCAAAGAGGATAGTCACAATGTACGAAAAATTTGCAACCATTCCGGTGTCAAACTCAAGGCTTCTCTGCATTGGCGGAGTGACGCGGGCAGAGGCCAAAGAAGCGCGTGCGGCGGGCGTGGATATTGACGGTTCCGGCTTTTATCTCTTCTTGGCTTCCGAGTCCGAGCCGCAAGCACCGATTGAAGTCTTGGCCAGTTTCTTCTCGGCGGAACACGCAGAGCGTACCGCAGACATCTTTCCGTCGGCCGACTGATTTTTTCTTATTCGACCTCGGCTTCACTTGTCGCCACGTCCACGATGAACTTGGCCAACAGGTTCGCTTCTCTGGATATCTGGAGCTTGTTGGTCATACCGGCAATACGGGACCTGTCGCGAACCGACGCAAACGGAACCTTGCGGGCGCGCGGGGTCATCAAGTTTAGAGCTGACCCACAGCCTTCACCTGCGTCACCGCTCACCGCCGGGTCCGGCCGATATCGGCTTTTCTTTTGCGCAGCGACCGCCTATATCGCCGCGATGCGCAGGGCGCCTGCGCGACGACGTGACCGTGCTGGACGACATCCCGGCATCGGCCGCATTTCCCCCTCGACCGAAGGAGGTTTCGATGTCGATCACACCGGCCGAGAAAGAGGCTTTGATCAAGGACTATGCGACGGGCGAAAAAGACACCGGCTCGCCCGAGGTTCAGGTTGCGATCCTGACCAAGCGGATCGTGACGCTGACCGAACACTTCAAGACGCACAAGAAGGACAACCACTCGCGCCGCGGGCTGCTGAAGATGGTCAGCCGGCGCCGCAAGTTGCTTGACTATGTGCGCGGCAAGGATGAAGCGCGGTATCGGGATCTGATCCAAAGGCTCGGGATCCGTCGCTGAGCAGACCAGGCGCGCCCCCTTGCGGGGCGCGTTTGCATTGGGGGCTGCGGCGCCCCGGCCCGTCAGGGGCGAAAGCCGCGGACAGATGGCGTGGAACGGCGCTCGGCTCCGCCCGGTTCGCGCAGAAGTGGAAGGGGAGCCCGCCCCGGATGGGGGCGCCGCGGTCGAGCCAAGGGGCTCGGCCTCACAATAAGGAAACGCTATGTTCACCATCACCCGGAAATCGATCGAGTGGGGCGGCGAGACGCTGACGCTCGAAACCGGCAAGATTGCGCGCCAGGCCGACGGCGCGGTTGTGGCCACCCTGGGCGAGACTTCGGTCCTCGCCACGGTGGTCTTCGAAAAGAAACCCAAGGCGGGGCTCGATTTCTTCCCGCTCACCGTTCACTACCAAGAAAAATACTACGCCGCCGGCAAAATCCCTGGCGGCTTTTTCAAGCGCGAGGCCAAGCCGACGGAAAAAGAGGTGCTGACTTCGCGGCTGATCGACCGGCCCATCCGCCCGCTTTTTGTGCCTGGCTTCAAGCATGAGACCCAGGTTATCGCCACGGTGCTGAGCCATGATCTGGAGAACGACCCCGATATCGTCGGCATGATCGCCTGTTCGGCGGCGCTGACGCTCTCGGGCGTGCCGTTCCGTGGCCCCATCGGCGCGGCCCGGGTCGGTTTTGTCGACGGGCAATATGTGCTCAACCCGGCGGTCGACGATATGGCCAAGCTTGTGGACAATCCCGATCAGCGGCTCAATCTGGTGGTGGCCGGCACCCGCGACGCAGTGATGATGGTGGAATCCGAGGCCTATGAGCTGACCGAGGCCGAGATGCTGGGTGCGGTGACATTCGGGCATGAGGCGATGCAGCCGGTCGTCGATCTGATCATCGAGATGGCCGAGGAAGCCGCGGCCGAGCCCTATGATTTCCAGCCCGAGGATCGCTCTGCGCTGCAGGCCAAGATCCTGCCTTTGGTCGAGGCGGGGCTGCGCGATGCCTTTACCACCGTCGATAAGGTCGAGCGGCAGGCCAAGATCTCGGCGGCCAAGGAGGCGATGATCGCCGGGCTGGCCGAGGAAGAGCTGGAGGGCAATGCCGCCGGCGACTGTTTTAAGGCGATCGAGGCCGACATCATGCGCTCGGCTGTCATCGACAGCGGCAATCGCATCGATGGGCGCGACCTGACCACCGTGCGCCAGATCGAATGCGAGGTGGGGCTTTTGCCGCGCACCCATGGCTCGGCGCTCTTTACCCGCGGCGAGACCCAGGGCCTGCTGATCACCACGCTGGGCACCGGCGATGACGAGCAGATCATCGACGCGCTGGAAGGCGAATGGCGCGAGCGCTTCCTGCTGCATTACAACTTCCCGCCCTATTCGGTGGGCGAGGCGGGCCGCATGGGCCCTCCGGGCCGGCGCGAGGTCGGGCATGGCAAGCTCGCCTGGCGGGCGCTCCAGGCGGTGTTGCCCGCGGCGACCGATTTTCCCTACACCATCCGCCTGGTCTCGGAGATCACCGAAAGCAACGGCTCGTCCTCCATGGCCACGGTCTGCGGCGGCTCGCTTTCGATGATGGATGCGGGCGTGCCCTTGAAAGCGCCGGTCGCGGGCGTCGCCATGGGGCTGATCCTGCAGGAGGATGGCCGCTTTGCCGTGCTCACCGACATTCTGGGCGATGAGGACCATCTGGGCGATATGGATTTCAAAGTGGCCGGCACCGCCGCGGGCATCACCTCGCTGCAAATGGACATCAAGGTGGCCGGCATCACCCCGGCGATCATGGAACAGGCGCTGGATCAGGCCAAGGGCGGGCGGATGCATATCCTGGGCGAGATGGCCAAGGCGTTGAGCGAGGGGCGCACCGAATTCTCCGCCCATGCCCCGCGCATCGAGACCATGACCGTGCCCACCGACAAGATCCGCGAGGTGATCGGTTCGGGCGGCAAGGTGATCCGCGAGATCGTCGAGACCTCGGGCGCCAAGGTCGACATCAATGATGACGGTGTGATCAAGATCGCCTCGCCCAATGCCGAGGCCATCGAAAAGGCGCGCGGCATGATCCACGGCATCGTGGCCGAGCCGGAGGCGGGCCAGATCTACACCGGCAAGGTCGTCAAGCTGATGGATTTCGGGGCCTTCGTGAACTTTTTCGGCAAGCGCGACGGGCTCGTCCATGTCTCCGAAATTGCGCCGCAACGCATCAAGCATCCCTCCGATCTGCTCCGCGAGGGCCAGGAGGTGAAGGTCAAGCTGCTGGGCTTTGACGATCGCGGCAAGGTGCGGCTGTCGATGAAAAAGGTCGATCAGGAGACAGGCAAGGAGATCACGCCCGAAGCCGCCCCCGAACCGGCAAAGTAAGCGACGCGCGTCGCCCTGGCGGAGGTCTCCGCCTGTTGCCAGAGACCGATCCCTCGCGGCCCGCTCTAGCGCGGGCCGGCTGCCAATTCCAGTGCGCGCGGTGCGCATTTCCCCGGCCCTGGGGTGCGTTGCCCCACCCGGTTGCCCCACCCTGTTGGCCCGACTGCATGTCCCGCCTGGCTACCCAGTCGGTCGTAGCTGGCGACCGTTTGGCAATGGTTGATGCGGGCCGACTACAGGGTCGTCGTCACCCCGCCTTACGTCGATGCAAGCGGCAGACCCCCAGCAGCCTGCCGTCGCGGCGGGCAGACCGCATCGACAGCCCGCGACGCGAGCCCGTTTGGCGCGAAGGCGGTGGTCAAGGGCGACCTGCGCTCCCTAAACTGGTCGGCGATCGCCACGCCTGCCCAGAGGAGGCCCCGCCATTCTGCCGCTCACCGGATATGTCGATCGTCTGAGCGCCCGACCGGGCGAAACGCTCGACTTCAAAATCTCCAGCACCCAGGCGGCGCCCTATACCGCCCATCTGGTGCGCCTTGTTTCGGCCGACCCCAACCCCGCCGGTCCCGGCCGCATCGAGGAGGATCTTCGCGCAGTTTTTGCCGGGCGGTTCCCATCGCGGCGCCAGCAGCATGATCTGGGCTCCTACGCGGTCATCGCGGGGAAAGTTCTACCGCCGGGACCGATTACCCTTTCGGCAACGGTCTGGCCTACGCGTCTCGGTCCGGGCGATCAGGCGGTCATTTCCTGTCTCGACCCTGCTAGCGGCCAGGGCGTGGCCCTTTGCGTGGATGCAGCCGGCGCGATCACGGCGCTGGTGGGAAGCGGTCGGAACGGCGCTATCCGATGCGCAACGGTGCGGCCCCTGCCGTTGCGCCGCTGGTCGCAGGTGTGGCTGACGCTCGACCTGGCCAGGGACCGACTTTGCGTCGGTCATCGCGAATCTGCGCCCATTTTCGGGGCCGCAACGCCGGCTGAGACGGCACGAAGCCTGGGCGACCGTTCCATAGAACTTTCCGAGTACTGGCATATAGCGGCCTTGGGTCGTGGGTCGGACGGTCGCGTTACAGGACAGTTTAACGGCAAGATCGAAGCGCCGGAAATCCGCATCGGCGATGCGCGCCATGCGGCCTGGGATTTCAGCCTCGACATCTCGTCGACGCGGATCACCGATATCGGCCCGCACGGGTTGCATGGGCGCCTGGTCAACATGCCGGCGCGGGCGATGACCGGCCATGGCTGGACAGGACGCGAGACCTGTTGGCGCCACGCGCCCGATCAATACGGCGCGATCCATTTTCACGACAGCGATCTGACCGATTGCGGCTGGGAGACGGATTTCACCTTCACCCTGCCCGCGGATCTGCGCTCGGGTATCTATGCCATGCGCCTGACCTGCGGCGATGCAACCGACAGCATCGTTTTCTTCGTGCCGCCGCCGAAGGGGCGCCAAAGCGCCGATCTGTGCGTGCTGATGTCGAGCTTTACCTACACCGTTTATGTGAATTTCGACCGGCCGGATTTCGACGAGAGTTACCGCGACCGGGCCGCGGCGCTGGGCATGGAACCGCTCTTTCCCTGCGATCATCCCGAATACGGCTTTTCGACCTATAACGAGCATTCCGACGGCTCGGGCATCTGCCATTCCTCCACCCAGCGTCCGCTGCTGACCCTGCGCCCGGGCTATATGAACCAGAACGATCCCCATGGCTCGGGCATGCGGCATTTTTCGGCCGATATGCACCTCGTCGCCTGGCTCGAGGCCAAGGGCATCGCCTATGACATCGTCACGGATCACGAGCTCGATGAGGAGGGTCCGGCGCTGATCGCCCCCTATCGGGCGCTTTTGACCGGTTCGCACCCGGAATACCACACCGAGGCCACGCTCGATGCACTTCTGGCCTATCGCAATGGCGGCGGGCGGCTGTGCTATCTGGGCGGCAATGGGTTTTATTGGCGGGTGGCACGGCACCCCGAAGAGCGGCAGGTCATCGAGATCCGCCGGGGCGAGGGTGGGATCCGCGCCTGGGCCTCCGAGCCAGGCGAGTATTATAACGCCTTCGACGGCGCTTATGGCGGGCTGTGGCGTCGGCAGGGGCGGCCGCCCCAAGCGCTGGCCGGGGTTGGGTTTTCGGCCCAGGGTACGTTCGAGGGGTCTTACTATCGGCGTCTCGCGGCGGCGCAGAACCCGCGTGCCGCCTGGATCTTCGATGGCATCGCCGGCGAGATCCTGGGCGATTTTGGCCTCTCGGGCGGCGGGGCGGCGGGGTTTGAGCTCGACCGTGCCGATCCGGGGCTGGGCACGCCCGGCCATGCCCTGATCCTGGCCCGGTCAGAGGCGCATTCGCAGACCTTCATCCTGGTGCATGAAGAGCAGCTCACCCATCTCAAGACCCTGCCGGGCGAGCCGCCGGCCGATCTGATCCGCGCCGAGATCGTCTTTTTCGAAACGCCGGCCGGCGGGGCGGTGTTTTCCACCGGCTCGATCACGTTTTGCGGCAGCCTGCCGGTGCAGGGTTTTGCCAATCCGGTCTCGACAATGCTGGAAAATGTTGTGCGTCGATTTCTCGATCCCGCCGCCTTTGTCATGCCCTAGAGCCCTTTCCGATCAATCGGGTTCGTATCCAGAGTTTGTGAAGTAATACCAACCTGCGTGGCGTGTGGCTCATGTTTGGGATTCCCATGATGCGGTTCTTCTGAATCAATTCCTCCAAAGAACAGGAGGCACCATGGGCAGAGCGATCGAGCTTCGAGAGGACTACGACGGTGATGCGCTGCGA
>JBCDAZ010000006.1:0-134641 GCA_039184655.1 Pseudomonadota bacterium
CAAGTAATCTGGAACCTGAGGTGCGGATCTCATCAAGGCCTGGCTGGCAAAACCAGCCCACTGATCAGAGGCCGGATACATCTACGCAAGCCAAAGCGTCACCACGCGCCTTGCAACCGCGGGCCGGACCATACATTTTTTCCAAGGGCTTCCTTCAACAGGTCGTTCTGCATACTCTTTTCGGCATACATCTTCTTCAGGCGCTTGTTCTCTTCATCGAGTTCCTTCATTCGCGCCATCAGGCTCGCATCCATGCCGCCATACTTGCAGCGCCATTTGTAGAAGCTGGCGCTGCTCATCCCATGTTCGCGGCACAAATCCGCAACGGGCATGCCGTTATCAGCCTGCTTCAAGATCGCCATGATCTGAGCGTCACTGTATCTCGATTTCTTCATCAGAATCTCCTCTTCCATCTTCGAGAAAATTCTACTTCCGCACACCCATAGATTTCGGGGTGGTTAGCGGCCCGCGCTTTCCTCAGGCCTGTCGACCGGATCGAAGCCGACGCTGCGGCAGCCAGCCGATCGCAATGGCGCTGAGGGTGACACCGATTAGTGCGGCCATCTCCGCCGGGCCGGTGGCATCATCAAGCAAAAGCCAGCCGAAGAGACCGGCAAAGACGGGCACAAGGGCTAAAAAAGCACCCGCCTCTTCGCCGCGGACATGGCGCATCCCCTCGGACCAGATAGCAAAGGCCATAGCCGCGGCAAACCCACCCACATAAAGCACGCTTGCCCAGACCTCCCAGCTTTGCGGAAGGCGCGCAGCATCGGGTGCAGCCGCCAGCGCAAGGGCGAGCTGGGCGGGGATCGCAATCAGCACCTGGGCAAAGAAACTGGCGCCGCTGGGGATGGCGCGCGCGCTATGGCGCAAGGCCACGCTGTAGGCCGAGAACGCCAGTGCGGCGGCCGCCAGCATCAGAGCCGCCCAGAGCGAGATACGGGCGCCTGCAAGATCGTCGGCCAGCAGAATTCCCGTGCCCCCCAGGCACAAGATGGCAAAGAAGACGGGCGCCGCCGACGGCGCCCGGCCGTTGATCAGCGCATCGAGTACCACGACCAGAAATGGAGCTGCCGCAAAGGCGAGGGCCGCGGCGGGCACGCTTGCCTCGCTGAGCCCGCTGTATAGAAAGCTGTTGAAGCCGACGAGGCCGAGCGCCGATAAGAGCGCAAGCTGCGGTAGGCTGCGACGCACGGCTTTTCGATTACGCCAAAGCGGCCGCGCCAGAAACGGCGCCAGGATCAGCGCGGCCAGCACCCAGCGCAAAAGGTTGAGCCAGACGCCTGGGATGGCCTCGCCCATCGCACGACCAACCACGAAATTGCCGCCCCATAGGCAGGGCGCGGTGACCAAGGCAAGATAGACCAAACCGCGCGCTGGCGGGCGTGCCGAAGGTTTGCTGCGCATGCATTCATCCCATCAATCAATTGCATCGACAAAAACGCATTCCACCAAAAACGCCGGTACCAAACATCGCCGCTATGCCACGCTTTGCACGCATCGACAGCGACCTGTCGCACAGAAGGGCCGGTTTCGCCGCGCTGTCCGCTGTGGAACACTTTCACTGGACACAGCCTCGAGCGACGTGATGACACGGTATCATGATCCGCAGCATGCGGTCAGCAAGGGAAAGGGCAGAACGATCGGCCGGGTGCCTTGAAGTCACGATACGGTAACGCATCGTGGGTGCGCATGCGGTCCGGCCACTGAGCGGATGAAAGGCGATCGACCAGCTTGGAGCGGGTAGACGGAATCGAACCGACATCACCTGCTTGGAAGGCAGGGGCTTTACCATTAAGCTATACCCGCAGCGCGTCTGCGCATAGTCGATGCGCCTTTTGCGGTCAAGCGCCCGCCCGCAACTGCCCGCCTTCACCCGCTAGCGCACCCCAACGCGCCTGCCGACACCCGCCCGCCGCCCGTCGGGCAACCGCGGCCGCCAGGCATACGGGTCGCCGCTCACCGTTGCTTGAGCTGCGTCGCCAGAACACCGCCATCAATGAATTCGATGCCGGCTTTGTGCAAGGTCGCCTCCAGCCGGGCGAGCTTGGCGCTGGTAATGTCGCCCTCCCCCCCCTCAAAGCGCGCCACCGTGCGTAGCGAGACACCAGACTTGTCGGCAAGCTTCTGGCGCGACCAACCCAAAAGCCCGCGTGCCGCGGTGATTTGCTGTCTGAGGATCATTTTTCGACTGGGTATCCCTTTGTATGCCGCACAGAACGCACTATATGTGTAGATAACGTGAATTCAATGCTTGTTACGGCAGAAAACTGCTACATCCGACATATGGAGTGCGTTTGATGGATGTGCTCGCGCTGCTGCTCGATCCCGGCATGCGGCCCTTCTCCATCGCGATTGGCGTGGTGTTTGGGCTTTTCGTTCTGGAACTCGCTCTGCTTGCTCTAGGCGCTTCGATGATAGGCGATGACGGTCCGACACTGGACACCGGCGGGACGGGCGCTGACGGCGCGATCGAGGCCGATTTCGACCCGGCCGAGCTTGATACAGCCCTTGATGGCGATCCGGCGGTCGATTTGAGCCTGGCTTCCGAGGCGCCGGGCGTGGCGGCCGAGGCGGCACCTGCCGGCGGTTTCGCCGTGGCGCTCTCTTGGCTCGGGATCGGCCGGGTGCCCTTCCTGATCTGGTTGGCGGGGTCGCTCAGCGCCTTTGGGCTGTCAGGCTATCTGGTGCAGCTGACGGCCAGTACGCTGGTCGGTGCAACGCTGTCGGCCTGGTTGGCGGCCGGTCTATGCCTGGTCCCGGGGCTATTCTTGGGCGCCCGTGTTGCCGGGCTGATCGGGCGCATTATGCCCCGGTACGAAAGCTCGGCGATCTCGCGTCGGGCCTATGGGAACCGTCGCGGTGTGATAACGGTTGGAACGGCGCGGCGCGGCAAGCCTGCGCAGGCACGCTTCACCGACGCCAACGGCAATTTTCACTATGTGATGGTAGAGCCGCTGCGCGACGATGAGGCTATCCAGGAAGGATCGACCGTTGCCATCGTAAGGCTCAAGGGTGGCGATCTGCGCGCCGTCCGGCTGGCTGGCTAAACAAGCGACAACAAAAAGGAGATCTCATATGCTTTCATCCTTTATGGCCATCCTGACCCCTGTCCTGGTCATTATCGGCTTTCTTGCCTTTGTGGGCCTCGTCATGGCCCGCCTTTACCGAAAGGCCACCCGCGAGGAGAGCCTGGTGAAAACCGGGGCCGGAGGCAGGCGCGTCATCATGGATGGCGGAACGATCGTCATTCCGCTCTTGCATGAGGTAAGCCGGGTGAACATGAAGACCCTAAGGCTGGAGGTCAGCCGCACCAGCGATGGCGCGCTGATCACCAAGGATCGCATGCGCGTGGATGTTGGCGTGGAATTCTACGTCTCGGTCAACGCGACCGAGGATGGGATCGCGCGGGCGGCCCAGACCCTGGGCGACCGGACCTATTTCGTCGATCAGCTGCGCGAGATGATCGAGGGTAAGCTCATCGATGGCCTGCGAGCGGTTGCCGCCCGGATGACGATGGACGAGCTGCATGAGAACCGCTCGGACTTCGTGCAGGAGGTGCAGAGCACGGTTTCGGAGGACCTTCTGAAGAACGGTCTGGAACTGGAATCCGTCTCGCTGACAGCACTCGACCAGACGCCCTTCGAGAGCCTCGATGAAAACAACGCCTTCAACGCGGTCGGCATGCGCCAGCTCGCCGAGGTGATTGCCGAGAGCAAGAAGAAGCGTGCCCAGATCGATGCGGAGGCCGACACGGCCGTGCGCCAGGCGGCGATGGAGGCGGCCAAGCGCAAGCTGGAGATCGATCGCGACGAGGAAGAGGCCAAGATCGCCCAGGCACAGGAAATCGCGACCCTGCGCGCCGCGCAGGAGGCCGAGATCGCCCAGCGTCAGGCCGAGGCCGAGCGAGCCTCGGAAGAGGCCCGTATCGCCAAGGAGCGCGAGATCCGGGCCGCCGAGATCGCGCGGGAGGAGGCGATCCGGGCCGCCGAGATTGCCAAGGAGCGGCAGATCGAGGTTGCCGATCAGGAGCGCCAGATCGTGATTGCCCAGAAATCCGAGGAAGAGAGCCGCGCCCGCGCTTCGGCCGACACGGCCCGGGCCGAGGCTGTGAAGGCCCAGGAAACCATCGAGACCAACCGCAAGCTGGCCGAGGCCGAGCGCACCAAGCGCATCGCCCTGATCGAGGCCGAGCGCGAGGCCGAGCGGGAGGCAACCCGGCTGCGGCTGGCAGCGGCGGCCGAGCGCGAAGCGGCCAGCGACCGGGCCGCGGCCGTGCGCGAGGAAGCCCAGGCCGATGCGGATGCGCTGTCGATCCGGGCCGAGGCCAAGAAGACCGACAAGCTGGCCGAGGCCGAAGGCACCAAGGCGCTGGTCGATGCCGAGAACGCAATCTCCGAAGAGATCGCTGCCATGAAGATCAAGCTCGCCCAGATCGAGGCGATGCCGGGGATCGTCGCACAGATGGTCAAGCCGGCCGAGAAGATCGACTCGATCAAGATCCATCAGGTAAGCGGGCTGGCCCCTGCCGGAGGCGGCGTGCCGGGTAGCGCGGGAACCGCTGCAGTGCAGGGCAGCCCGGTGACCCAGGCCGTCGATGCCATCGCGTCCATGGCCGTCCAGCTCCCGGCGCTCAAGAAGCTGGGCGAGGAGGTCGGCATCAGTCTGCAGGATGGCATGGCCGGCATGCTGGCCGCCTCCGACACACTGGAGGAGACGCCCAAGGCTCTGCCGCCAAAGGAGAGCTGATCGGCAGCCTCGGAGAAACGCAAGGGGCCGCCCGTCAGCGGCCCCTTTTTTCGTGATCTGCCGTCTCAGTTCACGTCGTAGCGGTCGAGCATCATCACTTTGCTCCAGGCGGCGACGAAGTCGGCCACGAACTTGGCGCCGGCATCGGCGCTGGCATAGACCTCCGACAATGCGCGCAGCTGCGAATTCGACCCGAAGACCAGATCGACCTCCGTCCCGGTCCACTTTACCGCCCCCGAGACACGGTCCCGGCCTTCATAGGCCCCATCCGCGGCCGGCACCCATTCGGTGGACATATCGCAGATGTTCATGAAGAAATCGGTGCTGAGTACGCCGGGCCGGTCGGTCAGAACGCCATGGGTCGATCCGCCCGAATTAGCGCCCAAAACCCGCATACCGCCGACAAGCACGGTCATCTCCGGTGCAGAAAGCGTCAGCAGGTTGGCCTTCTCGACCATCAGCTCGGCGGCCGGGCGCAGCTGGCTGCGATGCAGGTAGTTGCGAAACCCGTCCGCCCTTGGCTCCAGCACCGCAAAACTCTCCGCATCGGTCTGCGCATCCGCGGCGTCGGTGCGGCCCGGTGTGAAAGGGACCGCGACGTCATGCCCGGCTGCCTTGGCCGCGGCCTCGACCGCCGCGACGCCGCCGAGCACGATCAGGTCGGCCATCGAGATGCGGGTATCGCCCTCGGCGTTGAAGGCGGACTGAATGCCCTCAAGCGTTTGCAGGATGCCCCCAAGCTCGGCAGGGTCATTGGCCTCCCACCCCGATTGCGGGGCCAGACGGATGCGGGCGCCGTTGGCGCCGCCGCGCTTGTCGGTGCCGCGGAAGGTCGCCGCCGAGCCCCATGCGGTGCGCACCAGCTGCGCGACGCTCAACCCGCTGTCGAGCAGCCTGGCCTTCAGCGTGGTGACATCATCTTGCGTGACCAGCGGCGCGTCGGTGGCAGGGACCGGGTCCTGCCAGATAAGCTCTTCATCCGGCACCAGAGACCCGAGATAGCGCGGACGCGGCCCCATATCGCGATGGGTCAGCTTGAACCAGGCGCGGGCGAATGCATCGGCAAAGGCCTCCGGGTCGGCATGAAACCGCCGCGAGATTTTCTCGTAGGACGGATCCATGCGCATCGCCATGTCCGCCGTCGTCATCATCAGGGTGACCGTTTCGCCAGACCCGTCGACCTGCGGCGCATGATCCTCGGCCTTTAGATCCTTGGCCTGCCACTGCCAGGCGCCGGACGGGCTCTTCGTAAGCTCCCAGTCATACCCGAACAGAACGTCGAAATAGCCCATGTCCCACGTCGTCGGTTTGGCGGTCCAGGGTCCTTCGATGCCGCTGGTGATGGTGTCCTTGCCATGCCCCGAGCCGTAGCTCGACAGCCAGCCCGTGCCCATCGCCTCCAACGGTGCGCCCTCGGGCTCGGGTCCGACATGGGATTCCGCGCCGGCGCCATGCGCCTTGCCAAAGGTATGGCCACCAGCGACCAGCGCCACGGTTTCCTCGTCATTCATCGCCATGCGCGCGAAGGTGATCCGGATGTCATGGGCCGAGCCCAGCGGGTTCGGCACCGCATCGGGCCCTTGCGGGTTCACATAGATCAGCCCCATCATCACCGCACCCAGCGGATCCTCGAGCTTACCGGCATCGGCATCGGCGCTGTCGACATCGCGCTGGCCCGAATAGCGGCTGTTGGCGTTGTCGGAAGTCGCCAGCCACTCCGCCTCGCCGCCCCAATAGATGTCCTCCTCGGGCTCCCACACATCCGCGCGACCGCCGGCAAAGCCGAAGGTCTTGAAGCCCATCGTCTCCAGCGCGACATTGCCGGTAAGGATCATCAGATCCGCCCAGGACAGTGCGGCGCCGTATTTCTGCTTGATCGGCCAGAGCAGCCGGCGCGCCTTGTCGAGATTGCCATTGTCGGGCCAGGAGTTGAGCGGCGCAAAGCGCTGCGTGCCCGACCCGGCACCGCCGCGCCCGTCATAGACACGATAGGTTCCCGCGCTGTGCCAGGCCATGCGAATGAAGAACGGGCCGTAATGGCCGTAATCGGCGGGCCACCACTCCTGGCTGTCGGTCATCAGCGCGGCCAGATCGGCGCGGACCGCATCGAGATCGAGGGTCTTGAACGCCTCTGCATAGCTGAACCCCGCGCCCATCGGATCGGCTTTCGCAGCGTGTTGGTGGAGCATCCTGAGGTTGAGCTGATTGGGCCACCATTGCTGGTTGGCCGCGCTGCCCATAGCGGTGTGCCTGTGTGCGTTTCCGGTAACCGGGCATCTGCCTTCGGTGTCTGCGCCGTCCATACCTGTCTCCGATCCTTGTCAGTTGCTTGCACGAAATGCGGGCGACCTGGGCGCCGTCGGTTGGGCCGAGCCTGCGCACCGCTTGCATAGCAAACCGCTGCCATTGTCTTAAGTTGAATCTTTTCATGATTGCGATAGTTTTTGGTTATGAAAAATCTGACCCTCCGCCAGCTTCGCTATGCCGAGGCGCTGGCCGCGCAGCGTCATTTTGGGCGCGCAGCCGCGGTTTGTGCCGTCTCGCAACCCGCGCTCTCGGTACAGATCAAGGCGCTTGAGGCAGCGCTTGGCGTGCCGCTGTTTGAGCGTGGCATGCGCCAAGTCCGCCTGACCGGCTTCGGCGAGACCTTCGTTGAACGCGGGCGCGAGATCCTGCGCTCGGTTGATGAGCTCGGCGATCTGGCCCGGGCGGCGCGCGAGCGTCATGTCGGGCGGCTGCGGATCGGGGTGATCCCGACCGTGGCACCTTACCTGCTGCCTGGGATCATTGGGGCGTTGTCGGCGCGCTACTCGGGGCTCGACATCCATGTGCGCGAAACGCTGACCCCCCGTCTGATCCGCGCGCTCAAGGATGGGCGGATCGACACGGCGATTGTGGCCTTGCCGGTTTCCGAACCCGGCCTTGCCGAGACGGCGCTCTTTTCGGAAGACTTCGTGCTGGTCCGTCCGAAACCGGATGCGCAGAAACCGGTCCCCGATGGCGAGGCGCTTCGCTCGATGCGGCTTTTGTTGCTGGAGGAGGGTCATTGTTTTCGCGACCAGGCCCTTTCTTTTTGCAGCATCTCCTCGATGACGCCGCGCGACGGGCTCGACGGCAGCTCGCTGTCGACCCTGGTGCAGATGGTCGCCGCCGGCATCGGCGTTACGCTGATCCCGGAAATGGCGCTCGATGTGGAAACGCGCGCGACGGATGTGGCGGTGGCCCGGTTTGCGCCGCCTCAGCCGCAGCGCACCATCGGCATGATCTGGCGCCAGTCGAGCCCGCTGGCAGACCAGCTTGTCGATGTGTCCGCCGTGGTGGCCGCAGCCGCTGGCGCGATGCGGCAAAAAGCCATGCCTAGGCGCGGGGCGGGGTAGAACCGGTAAGCCGATGCGCCAACGCCTCGGCCAGCCCATCGATCGGAGAGCGGGCCAGCGGCTGCAGGCCCGCTTGCAGGTCCGCTTTCAGGCCAGATTCCAGGTCAGCGTCCAAGCCCGCATCCAATTTGCCTGCGTCCAATTTCCCTGCGTCCAATTTGGCTGTGTCCAGCGCAGCGATGTCCAGGATCTTGATCCGGCGGCGGCTGGACAGCCCGTCCAGCACCTGGGCGTGGCGCAGCGCGGGTCTCTTTGAGGCTGGGTTGAGCACGATTACCGGCCGGGCCGAGGCCACGGCCTCGCCGATCATCGTTGCACTGTCGGCCGTCGTAAAAACCAGGTCAGCGGCGCCGATCAGCGCCAGCGTCCCGCCGCGCGCGCCATCCCCCCAAAACCGCCGCTCCAAAAGCGGCGTTGTGCCCAACGCCCCGGCTAGAGCCCCGGCCAGGGCCGCTTCGCTCGCCGCGCCCGTCCGGCGCGAGGTTGTAACGCAAAGCCGCGCCCCGGCGGCCGAGGCCTTCGCGCCGAGCCAGCGTCCCAGCACCCGCCATTCCGCCGGCTGCATACGGTAGCCGCCGCCATCCCCGCCCGCCAGCAGCGACCAGACCGGCGCCGCGCCTGCTTTGGCCCGCAGCGCCGCCCCGGCCGCTTGCGCCATGGCGGGCTCGACATCGGAGAGCGGCACTTCCAGCTCGATCAGGTTTGCCAGGCCAGGCACCGGGTAAGGGGCGATCACAGCCGTAAACCGGTTCCCGTCCAAATGGCGCGGCCGCCCAGCAAAAAGCGACGGGACCGAGAAGCGTTCAGCAAGCGCAAGCGTCAGGAATTGGGTCCGGCCCCCCGCCCCAAGGACCAGATCCGGGGTGCCGGCGGGCTGCGTCGCGCCATGGGTCCGCAGCACTGGCCCGGCCGGCGGACGGTTAAGCAGCGCGTAAGCCGCGATCAACCCAGCTCGGGCGAGGCGGCCGCGCAGCGCGCCGGTCAGCGGCACCGCCTCGACCCGGCCAAGCCGGGCGAGCGCGGCCAGGGCCCCCCGGCTGCGCGCCTCATGGCCCGGCACGCCGTCGCCCACGACCCAGACCCGGCGTGCGCGGCGCGACGCTCCTGTTGCATTTTCGCCATCCGTCATGATGCCTCGCGCCACGTGCGCCGTTTTTTTCCAAAGGCAACGATTGTTTTTCTCCTGCAGTGTAGGCACAAGGCGCCCGTTGCCCAAAATCACCCCGATGCACGGTGCCGATTGGGCCTTATTGCGCCCGATTTCGGCGCCGGAGCCACCACGAGAGAGCCCATGACCACGCCGAATGTGCAGCCGATCCCCGAGCTATACGTCTCCTATGACAGCGCGGCGAAACTGAAGCTAGAGGCGGCCGAGCTGCCGAGTTGGGATCTGACCGCGCGCCAGATCTGCGATTTGGAGCTGTTGATGAATGGCGGGTTCAACCCGCTCAAAGGGTTTATGGGTCAGGCCGATTATGAGGGGGTGGTTGAGGGGATGCGGCTGGCCGATGGCTCGCTTTGGCCAATGCCCATCACCCTGGATGTGTCCGCTGCCTTTGCCGGGACCATCGAACCGGGGCAAGACATTGCGCTGCGCGATGCCGAAGGGGTGATCCTGGCGATCATGTCGATCACCGACAAATGGAGCCCCGACAAGGCCCATGAGGCGCGGCATGTGTTCGGGGCCGACGATCTGGCCCACCCTTCGGTGAACTACCTCCATAACACCGCCGGCCCGGTCTATCTGGGCGGGCCGATCACCGGCATCCAGCAGCCGGTGCATTACGATTTCCGCGCCCGGCGCGACACGCCCAACGAGCTGCGCGCATACTTCCGCAAAATGGGCTGGCGGCGCATTGTGGCGTTTCAGACCCGCAATCCGCTGCATCGCGCGCATCAGGAGCTGACCTTCCGGGCCGCGCGCGAAGCCCAGGCCAATCTGATGATCCACCCGGTGGTCGGGCTCACCAAACCCGGCGATATCGACCATTTCACCCGGGTGCGCTGCTATGAGGCGGTGCTCGACCAATATCCCATGCAGACCACGCATCTGAGCCTGCTCAATCTGGCGATGCGCATGGCCGGCCCGCGCGAGGCGGTGTGGCACGGGCTGATCCGCCGCAATCATGGCTGCACCCATTTCATTGTGGGGCGGGACCATGCCGGGCCGGGCAAGAACTCCGCCGGCGAAGAGTTTTACGGCCCCTATGATGCGCAGGACCTCTTCAAGGAACATGCCGAGGAGATCGGCATCGAGATGGTGCCTTTCAAGCATATGGTCTATGTCCAGGAAAAGGCGCAGTATTTTCCGGCCGACGAGGTTGAGAAGGATTGGACGGTGCTCAACATCTCGGGCACCGAGCTGCGCCGCCGCCTGGCCGAGGGGCTCGACATCCCCGACTGGTTCTCCTTTCCCCAGGTTGTCGATGAGCTGCGCAAGACCCGCCCTCCGCGTGCCAAGCAAGGCTTTACCGTCTTCTTCACCGGGCTCTCGGGCTCGGGCAAATCGACCATCGCCAACGCGCTGATGGTCAAGCTGATGGAGATGGGCGGCCGTCCGGTCACGCTTCTCGATGGGGATGTGGTGCGCAAACACCTCTCCTCGGAGCTGGGCTTTTCCAAGGAGCATCGCGATATCAACATCCGCCGGATCGGCTATGTCGCCTCGGAAATCACCAAAAATGGCGGCATCGCCATCTGTGCGCCCATCGCGCCCTACACCGCGACGCGACGGTCGGTGCGCGAGATGATCGAGGCCTATGGCGCCTTTGTCGAAGTGCATGTCGCCACCAGCCTGGAAGAGTGCGAGCGGCGCGACCGCAAGGGGCTCTACAAGCTCGCCCGCGAAGGCAAGATCAAGGAGTTCACCGGGATCTCGGATCCCTATGAAGCGCCCGAGGCGCCCGAACTTGGCGTGGACACCGAAGGTATGGAGGTCGATTTCTGCGCCCAGCAGGTGATCCTGAAGCTCGAACAAATGGGCCTGATCTCCGCGGCAAGTTGACACGCGTTTGCGCGCGAATGGACCGTGATCGGCCCTTCCGTTTTTTTTTGGGCGCGCCGCCTTCGATCGGTCGGGCCACTGTGTGCCAGGTCTGCCTTTGGGGGTCCCTAACGCACATCCGTCCCGTCGTCCTCGAGGTCGAAACGCCGCGACGGTTTTGGAGGCGCAGAGAAGCGTGTCCGCTGTTGCGGCGGCGACGTCTGACAGGGGCCAATGGGTGACGCAGGTGCCGGAATCCTCACTAGGGCATCGGCTCTTGCATCCTACCGTTCCTTGCCGCGCGGCTTTGTCGAAGATGAAAGCCTGGCGCCGGGGGACGCAAGCGCTCCAGGCGGTGCAGAGGGGTGACGACAAGCCACGGTTTTGCACCGACGCCAATGCTTGCAACCAAGCTCCAGCCGATGGCGGGGTTGAGAATGACCGGTTGACAGCGCCTAAGGCTGCGCTGGGCTGTCTGCTTAGGGCTGCGGCGGCGACACCTGGTCCGGGACGGAGAGCATGCGGACGATCCAAACCGGCGGTGGGAACCCCGTGATCGGGTCGACGTGCTCCTTTCTCGACGAAATCATGGGAAAGGCTGCGACCGATCTATTCAAGGTTCACGGCAGTTGTACAAAACGCTACGTAAACCTCTGGCAAAAGTACCTATTTCTTGGAAAATCGAGATCGAGGAGATGTTTAAGGCGCAAAGGCAACTGCATCTCGCATACGCGCCAATGCGCTCGGCGCTCCTGCCGATTGGTACCCGAACTGCGTCGCACCAAAGGTCCAGGAACGGAACCGATCTTGCGCCAGAGCAGGGTAGGGCGCGGCATGCAGAGATCCCACCCCAATGCACCTGCCATTCGACGTCGCGTCGGCGCTGCGCTTTGGTCGCGGCGCAATGAAGGGCGGGCGGCAGGCCGCTTCATGCAATTTCATTCCTTCGCCACGTTCGACGCCGGGCCGGCAAACCCGCATCTTTGCTTCGAAGTCTTGGCATTGGCGCCTCCCGACCGGACGCGCTTGCCAACCCCAAAACATCACCCTTGCGATGGATGTGGCCTTGCGCGGCTTGCATGGGCGCGGGCACGGTAATAGGAGAGAGCACCGTTGGGGCGTCGCCAAGTGGTAAGGCACCGGTTTTTGGTACCGGCATTCGCAGGTTCGAATCCTGCCGCCCCAGCCATGCCTCCGTCTTCGCGGCCGATACCAGGTCCGTGGCCATTACGATGAACAAGAGTTTTTCAAAGTGCTGAAGGATCGTCGGACCCTGACGACCGCATCACCACCCCGTCCGCCGCAGGTCGACAGGGGCAGGTCGACAGGGCCGGTGCCGCTTCGCGGCGGCTGTGCATGCGCATTCAGGCCATTGCCCGTTCAGGGGTGCGGGCCTCTTAGCGTCGTCGCCTGCTTTTGATCGACCGATGGATCCCATTCTGGCACGGGCGACGCCGGCGGTTTTGGGGCCGGCTCAGCGCGACGCGCGCGCCCAGGCGAGATAGGGTTGCACGAGAAGTGCGGCGAACGGGGCGGCGGTGACGGCATGCGCCGTCTCGTAATACTGCGCCTCATGAAGCATGTTGAGCGTGCCGATCACGCGCGGTCCGCCCGCTGCGTCGTCGTGAATGACCGGAACGTTGAGGCAGGATGCGCAGCCCAACTGGGCAATGAGCGCATGGTCGAAGAACGCACCCCGGATATCCTCGGCCGAATTGGCAATCCAGGGCTGGCGGCCCTCCAGCACGATCTTGCCCCAGCCGGTGAGTGCTCCGAGCGGCTTGCGACCGCCGGTCGGATACGCATCGGGTCTGTTGGTGTAGATCCGCGCCGCCTCGCCCCGCTGCCAGTCAATCGCCATCAGCGTGAAGAGCTTGTGCCCGATCAGACGATCCAGCGCCCGGTCCAGCTCCGGGTACAGATCGGGGGCCGCACGGCATGCCGCCAGCAAATCCGTCGCACTCATCGCGGCTTCCTTTCAACGAACGGTCCGGGCGAACTCTCTGGCAAAAGTCCGCGCGGGCGAAGCTGCATGATCGCGATCAGGGCCGCGCCGATGAAGATCTCGCGCAAGGCCGCCTTCTGCACGCCGCCCAGGGCCGAGGTCCATCCCTCCAGAAACCGGCTTCCCTCCAGCACCAGCACGACGGCAACCGCGCCCATGACGGCGCCGGCCGTGTTGCCCGTACCGCCCGCGGTGAGCGCGAGGAAGATGTAGATCGTGATCAGGGGGCGGAAGATGTCGGGGGCGATATAGCTTGTGTAATGGGCATAGAAGGCGCCGGCGAGACCGAGGATCGCCGCGCCCAGCGCGAAGGCCTGGATCTTGAACCGCCTGACCGGCTTGCCCGCCACGGCCGCGGCCATGTCGTCGTCGCGAATGGCGCGAAGCACGCGGCCCCAGGGTGCACGGCGCAGCCGTTCGGTCAGCGCCCAGACGAGGAGCACCGCAATCGCCACCAGCCCAAAGGACAGCATGTTGAATTGAAACGGCGTCAGGGCGCTGCGCCAGGGGCCGGGCACGCCGGAGATCCCGTCCGAGCCATTGGTCAGCCAGATTTCGTTCGCTGCCGCCAATCGCACAAGTTCCGAAAAACCCAGCGTCACGATGGCCAAATAATCGCCGCGCAATCGAAGCGTCAGACGGCATAAGAGGCCGCCCGCCAGCGCGGCCAGGGCCGCGGCCAGCGCAAGGCCGACCGGGATGGGAAGCCCCCCCGAGGCGGTCGCGAGGGCCGAGGCATAGGCGCCGAGCGCAAAGAACCCGGCCATGCCGAGATTGATCATCCCGCCCATGCCCCAGATCACATTGATGCCAAGCGCGAGCAGCGCATAGATCCCGGCAAAGGTTGCGACCGAAAAGAGCCAGCTCAGCATCAATACGCCCTTTCGCCAAGAAGCCCGCGGGGCCGGAAGGTCAGCACGACGACAATCGCAAAGAAGCCGACGGCGGATTTATAGGCCGGCTCCAGAACCAGGGCCGACATCTCCTCGCCGACACCGACGATCATAGCGCCCAGCACGGCACCCGGGATCGACCCCAGCCCGCCCACGACGGCGGCCGCAAAGATCGGCAGGATGAAGCGAAACCCGGTCAGCGGATCGATCGAGGTGCCAAGGCCGAAGAGCATGCCGCCGATACCCACAAGCCCCATGCCGGCGAAGGCCACAAGACGGCCCACCAGAACCGCGTCGATCCCCTTAAGGTCGGCCAGCCCTGGATTGTCGGCGACGGCCCGCATCGCCTTGCCCATCCGCGTGTACTTTAGCGCGGCAAAGACCAGGACCATGATCACGACCGCCAGTGCGAGGTTTTCCAGCTGCTGCGGGTTCACCCGGACGTCGCCGAAACGGATGTCGCGCACCAGGGGCAGGTCATAGCCGCGCAGCGCGTTGCCAAAGAAGAACCGCACGATGTTCTCCAGCACGATCGTCAGCGCGATGGAGGCTATTGCGGTCGTCAACGCGCCATGCTTGCGCAGCGGTTTCAGCGCGATCTCGTCGCTGACCAGCCCGACGAGACCCGCGACCAGAAAGGCAAAGGCCAGCGCGGGGATCGCCGGAAGGCCCCAATAAACATTGGCCACCAGCCCCGCGAAAGCGCCGACCGTTGCATGGCTTGCCACCGCGAAATTGGGAAAGCGCAGCACCGCGAAAATGGCCGTAAAGCCGATAGTCGGGATCGCGAGAAGCGCGCCGGTGATGATCCCGTTCGCAAGGAATTGGGGAAGAAGGTCGAGCATATCTCAGCTTGTCTTCAGCACGATCCGGGTGCACCGCAGCGGCCGGGACGCCGCCACGGTGCCGGGCACGATGCCCTGGATCCGTTCAATTCAGACCCGCTCGAACATCGACGGTGCGCCGCCCGAGATCTGGTTGAAGAGGAACTGCGTGCCGGTGATATCGCCGATCTCGTCGAAATCGCAGGGACCCGAGGCACCGCTGTAATTGACCGACCCACCGGCTGCGAGGGTCTCCATCCCCGCCAGCGCATCCGACACTTCCATGCCATCGCCCTGGCTGATCGTGCGAAGCGCATCCTTGATGGCAGCGCCAGTTGCATCGCCCGCCGCCATGGCCGCGAGCACAGCTAGTGTCGCGTGATCATAGGTCTGGGCGGAGTAGGGATCGACCACATCAACGCCAAGGGCTGCCTGCACATTGGCATAGGCGGTGCTGCCGATGGCCGGCGCGCCCTCCCAGGTGAAGACGCCCTCGGTGACCTCGGGCGGCAGCGCGTCCAGCACGGTCGGGTTGATCGCATAGGCCGGTCCGATGATCATGCCCTCATAGCCCGACTGCCAGATATCGCGCAGCACCACGGTGCTGTCGGCGGCATAACCGCCCAGCATGATGAAGTTGGGATCGGAGCGCAGGATGGTGTCGACCTCGGAGCGATAGGTGCTCTTGTCGGCCTCATAGATCAGGCTTTCCATGCCGATCCCCGCAGCATCGGCCTGCCCGGCCAGAATATCGATCGAGCTTTGCGCAAAGGGCGTCTGCGGGCCGATCCAGGCCATGCCGCTCGCACCCTGACGCAGCATGAAGTCGCCCGCGACCTGGATCTGAAGGATGGAATTCGGCTGCGTCCGGGCGATGTAGCCCATATGCGGCAGCTGCGTGATGCTGTCGGCCCCGGAGACGGTGAAAAGCATGACGCCGTTCTCCCAGCAAAGCGGTGCGACGGCCGTGGTGATCGAAGAGGCCCAGGTGCCGATCACCACCGACACACCATCGACGTCGATGAGCTTGCGCACGGCGCGGACCGCGGCTTCGGGGTTGGTCTGGGTGTCCTCGCTGACCAGATCGATCTGCGCGCCAAGCAGCCCGCCCGCGTCGTTCACGGCCGCAAACACGCTGGCCGCGGCATCCCGCATGGACGGCCCATACGTGCCGCCCACGCCCGTCAGCGGGGTCAGCGTGCCGAAGGTGATGGCGCTGCCCTGCGCGCGCAGGATCGCCGGCGTGGCCAGCAAGGCAGCCCCGCCCATCAGCACAGATCGGCGATTGGGACGCCAGGCGGTGATCCGGTCAGTCATGAGAATTCTCCCTCTTCCCCTGTCGGTCGGGGGTTAGCCCCCCAGAAAGGCGCGTCGGACTTCCCGGTCCGCGGCCAAAGCGCTTGCCATACCGTCGCTGTGGTTGCGTCCGGCGGTCAGGACGTAGGCCCGCTCGGCCAAATCGAGCGCATCGAGCGCATTCTGCTCCACAAGAACGACCGCGACACCGGCATCGCGAATGCTGCGGATGGTCGCGAAAAGCGCTTGCGTGGCGACGGGAGACAGGCCCGCGGAGGGCTCGTCAAGCAGCATGAGCTGCGGCGCCACCATGAGCGCGATCGCCACGGCAAGGACCTGTCGCTGCCCACCCGAAAGCGTCCGCGCGGCTTCGCGTCGTTTTTCGGCCAGCATGGGAAACCGGCCATAGATCTCGGCGATGCGTCCTTTGGCGTCCGCCGGTGCCAGATAACCGCCGATCTCGAGGTTTTCATGGATGCTCATGCTGGGAAACACATTGGCTTCCTGCGGGACATAGGCCACGCCCCGCTTGGCCACCTCGCGCGGCTTCAGGCCGTGCAGCGGCTGGTCCTTGAGGTAGATCGCTCCCTCGCGGGTTGGAAGCTGCCCGGCGATGGCCTTGAGCAGCGTCGATTTCCCGGCCCCGTTCGGACCCAGAATGGCGACGATCTCGCCCCCATCTGCCTGAATGCTGACGCCCTTCAGGATCGTGTCGGCGCTGGTATAGCCCGCCACGACGTTCTGGGCCTGCAGAAGGCTCATCCTCGCTTTCCCAGATAAGCGTCCTGAACGCGCGCATCTGCGGCGATGTCCTCGAAACGTCCCTGCATCAGGGTGCGCCCCTCGGCCATGACAATCACCGGATCACAGATCTGCGCGACGATATCCATATCGTGCTCGACGATCAGAAAGGTCAGCCCATCCTCTTCATTGAGCTGCCGGATCCGTTCCGCGATGTCGCCGGCAAGCGTCGGATTGACCCCGGCAACGGGCTCGTCGAGCAGGATCATCTGCGGCTGCGCCATCATCGCACGACCGATCTCCAGCAGCTTCTTCTGCCCGCCCGAGAGCGCATCGGTGAGGTTCTCCACAACCTGATCGAGCTTCAACCGCCTGGCGACCCTATGGGCGCGTTCCAGAAGCTCAGCCTCGCGCCGTTTTGCCTCGCCGGGCGAAAAAAGCGCCGTCAGCATCTGCTCGCCCGGCTGACGATCGCCATGCAAGAGCAGCGTTTCGAGAACCGTCAGTGTCGGGAAACCGCGCGCGATCTGGAAGGTGCGCACAACCCCGCTGGCATTGATCCGGTCCGGCGTCATGCCGGTGATGTCGGTGCCCGCGAAACGCACGCTTCCGCCTTCGGGCGGGATCACCCCGGAGATGCAGTTGAACGCCGTTGTCTTGCCCGCGCCATTGGGGCCGATCAGCGCCGTGATGGTCCCTTGCGCGACATCGAAACTGGCGTCGGTGAGCGCGCGCAAACCATAGAAGCTTCGCCTCAGGCTGCGCACCTGCATGAGGGCACCGCCCTGCCCGACCGGGGTCGGGTCCGCTGCGAGGGATTGCGCATCCATGACCTCATCAATGCGCGACAGGCGCGGGCTGGCAAGGAGAAACGTGATTGCTTTCCGACGCCAGCCTGCCACGCTGGGCGCAAGGGCGCGAAACGCGTACGGGATCAGGGAGCACGCCATGCGCATCAGGTTCGAAAACTGCGATCTCTTCGACGGGGTCGGCGATGCGATCCAGCCGGGCTGCCATGTCCTTGTGGCCGACGGAAAGATCGCCGAGATCGCCGAAACGGCGCTGGGCGGGAGTGCGGATCGGGTGATCGATGCCAGCGGCCATACCCTGATGCCGGGTCTGATCGACGCCCATGTGCATGTCGCGGCCGCCACGCCCAATCTCGCGGCGCTCGAAGCCATGCATCCGAGCTATGTCGCCCATTGGACGGCCGGATACATGTCCGCGATGCTCGATCGCGGCTTCACGACCGTGCGCGATGTGGGCGGTGGCGATGCGGGCACCAAGCGCGCCCAGGCCGAAGGCTTGATCCGTGGCCCGCGTCTCTTCACATCCGGGAAGGCGCTCGGTCAGACCGGCGGGCACACCGATTTCCGCGGCACAAGCCGCGCCGATATCGGCGATCTTCAGCGGCGGCATGTGCCATCGCCCGGACGCATCGTCGATGGGGTGCCGGCCTGTTTGCAGGCCGCCCGGGACGAGCTTCGCCTCGGCGCCGATTTCGTGAAGATCATGGCCAATGGCGGGGTGGCGAGCCCAACCGACCCCATCGACTGGATCCAGTTTACACCCGAGGAGATCCGGGCCATCGTCGCGGTTGCGGAAGCCTCGAACACCTATGTTGCCGCCCACACCTACACCGCGCGGGCCATCGAGCATGCCTGCATCAACGGGGTTCGCACGCTGGAGCATTGCAACCTGATCGACGCGCGCGTCGCCGGCCTTTTGAAGAACCGCGGCGCCTTCGCGGTTCCGACGCTGGTGATCTATGATTGCCTCGACCGCCATGCCGACGAGATCGGGCTGGGGGGCGAGAACCGCAAAAAGAACCGCATGGTCCGGGAAGCCGGCCTCGGTTCTCTGGAGATCCTGTCGCGTGCGGGGGTCGCGATGGGGTTTGGCACCGATCTTCTGGGCTGGATGCACAGGGATCAATCGACCGAGTTCAGCTTGCGCGCGCAGGTGCTGCCGACGGCCGAGGTTCTGCGCTCGGCAACTTCGGTGAACGCGGATATCCTGCGCCGCCCGGATCTTGGACGGATCAGGCCCGATGCGACAGCCGACCTGATCCTTGTTGCCGGCAACCCGGTTGCAGATATCGGCTGCCTGACGGGGCAGGGCGAACATATCCCCCTGGTTCTCCAGGAGGGCGTCTTGGCGAAAGACCGGTTTTGACATGCGTTCAGGCGGGGACCTAGAGCGACTTCCTGTCCCTTAGGCGACGCGCGCATCGAGGACAGGAGGAGCGACGACAACCGATCCCGACCAGAAAAGGCTCTCGGCGGCCCTCCGCGGCTCTCGCCGATCGGGGCGTCCAGCGCCTCGGACCAGCTTTTTTGCCCGAATAGGGACCGCAAAGGATGCTTGTGAGGCCTATCGAGCGATGCCGGAGACGGTCGGGCTGACGATCGCGTTGACGCTCCGCGCCGACCCGACCCGCGCCGGCTTGGTAGGCCAGGCGATGGTAACGCATCCAGCTTGGTTAATCGCGGTTGCAGGGCGTGTCCAAGCCCATCAAGCAGCGCCGAGCGCGCGGCGTGGTCTTTGTAACAATCGATCTTGCGGTCGGAAAAAACGCTTCATTGCCAAACAGCAAGAACCGTATGCCGAGCGCAGGCCTCGCACCCTGATCTGGTTAAAAACGATCTGGTTAAAATCTGGGTAAAGGCGATCTGGGTAAAGGCGATCTGGGTAACGGCGATCCGGGTGCAGTCCTTTCGTCACAATCGTCGGCGCCCGAGCCCGAGGGTTTGAAGCCTGCGGCTCGGCCCAGAAGGGCGCCCCGGTCGCAAACCGACGCGATCACGCCTATTTTGCCAGCCCGCCATCCTGAGGCCAGAGCCCGCATGCGCCCAGTTCAGCGCGCCGACATTTGCGTCGCGTGGTCAATGGCATAGGCGAGCGTATCGGTCAGCGCTGCGATCTGGGTGTCCTCGATGATAAAGGGGGGTGCCAGCAGGACATGGTCGCCGCTTTGCCCATCCCGGGTGCCGGCCATGGGATAGCAGATAAGGCCAGCCTCGAAGGCTGCCGATTTGACCCGGGCGGCGATGCTGCACCCCGGCGCGAAGGGCGTCTTTTCGGCGCGATCCTTCACGATCTCGAGCCCCAAGAACAGCCCGCGACCGCGAATATCGCCGATATGGGGATGTTGTCCGAACCGGTCCGTCAAAGCGGCGCGCAGGCGGGCGCCCATCTCCGCCGCTCGGTCAACGAGTTTTGCGCTGTCGAGTTTTTTCAGCACCGCGCAGCCCGCGGCCGCGGCCACGGGATGGCCCAGATAGGTGTGGCCATGCTGGAAAAATCCGCTGCCTTCGGAAATGGCCGCATAAATCGCGGCCGAGCAGAGCATCGCCCCGATGGGCTGATATCCCGCGCCAAGCCCCTTGGCGATGCACAAGATATCCGGGGCGATCCCATCGGCCGCGCAGGCAAAAAGATGCCCCGTGCGGCCCATCCCGCACATCACCTCATCGAGGATCAGCAGCACGCCATACCGGTCGCAGATCGCGCGGACGCGCTCAAAATACCCCGCGACTGCCGGCACGGCGCCCAGCGTGGCGCCCACCACCGGCTCGGCGATAAAAGCCATGACCGTCTCGGGACCCAGCCGCAGGATCTCGTCTTCCAACGCTTGCGCGGCGCGCGCGCCATAGGCCTCGGCGCTCTCTCCCGCCTCGCGCAGCATGTATTCGTAACAGGGCGCGATATGGCTGACCCCGATCAAAAGCGGGTCGAACGGCGCCCGACGCCAGGCGTTGCCGCCGGCTGCCAGCGCGCCCAGCGTATTGCCGTGATAGCTTTGCTGCCGGGCGATGAGATGCCGCCGCTGGGGCTGATCGATTTCCACAAAGTACTGCCGGGCGAGTTTGATCGCGGCCTCCACCGCTTCGGACCCGCCGGAGACGAGATAGACCCGGTCGAGCGTGCCGGGCGCCTTCTCGATCAGCCGGTCGGCCAGCTCTTCGGCCGGGGCGGAGGTGAAAAACCCGGTATGGGCAAAGGCCAGCGCGCCTGCCTGTTCCTGCAGGGCGGCGACAATATCGGGATCGCCATGTCCCAGGCAGGAGACCGCCGCCCCGCCCGAGCCGTCGAGATAGGCTTTGCCGGTCTCGTCATAGAGATAGCAGCCCGCGCCGCGCACCGCCTTGGGCGGGATGTGCCGGGAATGGCGGGGAAACACATGCGACATCGGTCATCCTTCGCTTTCGGGTACGGCCGTCCGCAGAGGCTGCGAGGGCTCAAGGATGCTCTCGAACCGCTGCGCCGCGCGCGCCATTATGCCCGCGTTCTCATCCTTGTTCCATCGGGATCGAACAGCGCGGCGCGGGTGGCGCGGGCACCAAAACGCGTCCCGGCGATGTCGAGTTCGACCTGCGCGCCGTCGGGCAGGTCGGGTGCCAAATGCGCCAGCGCCACGGGACAGCCAACCCGGTAGCCAAAAGCGCAGGAGGTCGTTTGGCCCAGGATTGCCCCGGCATGGTAGACCGGCTCATGCCCCAAGGGCGTCGCCTGCGGATCTTCCAGGCGCAGCGACATGATCCGCGGTCTTGCCCCGGCTTCCGCCCGCGCCTGCAAGGCGTCATCGCCGACAAAACCGCCGGATTTGCGGGTTGCGAAAGCGAGCCCGGCCTCGATGGGCGAGACATCGCCGTCAAGCTCATGGCCCATGGCGCAAAACCCCTTCTCGATGCGCATCGCGGTCTGGGCGTAAAGCCCTGCCGGCCCGGCGCCCGCAGCACGCAGCGCCGCGTATAGCCCGGCCGCATCGGCGCTGGCGCAGGTGATCTCCCACCCCGCCTCGCCGACATAAGACAGCCGGGCCGCGCGCACCGGGATGCCGGCCATTCTTGCGGTGCCATGCGTGAAGTAGGCGAGCTCAAGCAGTTCCCGCGCGCCGGTCTCTGCTGCGATCCGGGCGGCCTCGGGACCCATCAGCCCCAAAACCGCATAGGCCTCGGTGACATCGCGCAGGGCGACGTCATAGCCGCCCGCATGGGCGCGCAGCCAGGCCAGGTCGCGTTTGATTGCGGCGGTGCCGACGAACAGGCGGTAGTGATCGGGAGCGATCCGCTGGGCGGTGAGATCGGAGACATAGGTGCCGCGCGGGTTGAGCATGGCGCTATAGATGACCGAACCCGGCGGGCGGGCGAGATGCCCCGCGCAGACATGCAGCATGAAGGCCTCGGCGCCCGGCCCCGTCACCGCGATCTTTCCAAAGGGCGTCGCGTCGAAGAGCGCGGCCGCCTGATGGGCCATGCGCACCTCGGCCCCCACCTGATCGAACCAGTCGGGCCGGTCGAAGCGCAGCCGCGGCTCGGCGGTTTTGGCGAAGTAAAGCGGACGCTCCCAGCCGTAAACCTGGCCGAAATGGGCCCCGGCGGCGCGGTGGTCAGCATCGAGCGGCAGCCGCCGCAGATCCCGCGCGGTCGTGAGCTGCCGACCCGGATAGGCGATTTCATAATGCGTGCCCAGGATCTCGGGCGCGCGGGCCATCAAATGCGCCACCGAGTTGAAAACCGGGGCAAAACGCTGGGCGTCGGCCTCGCTCAGATCATAGGCGGGATGGCCGTGCAGGATGCAATGCGCCAGGTTCATGCCGGCCCCGCCACCGCTGGCAATCCCGACCGAGTTCATTCCACAGCCCAGAAACAGCCCGGGTGTCTCGGCGGTTTCCCCCAGCATAAAGGTGCCATCGGGCGTAAAGCTCTCCGGACCGTTGAGCAGCATCCGGATCTCGGCTGTCTCCAGCGCGGGAATGCGATGCAGCGCGTGCGCCATCATCGGCTCGAAATGGTCCCAATCCTCGGCCAGGAGCCCGAATTCGAAACGGCCGTCCAGTCGCCCGGGCGCAATCGGCTTGCCCTTGGGCTCGAAACAACCCACCAGCAGCCCGCCGCTATCGTCTCGGACATAAAGATGGCCGTCATGATCGGATAGCGTGGGCAGATTGCCCGCAATCTCCGGCACCGGCTTGGTGAGCAGGTAAAAATGCTCGCAGGCCAGAACCGGCACCTCCGCCCCGGCCATCGCCCCGATCTCGCGCGACCAGAGGCCGGCGCAAAGCGCAACCG
Organism: Pseudomonadota bacterium; assembly: GCA_039184655.1. Lineage (GTDB taxonomy): Bacteria > Pseudomonadota > Alphaproteobacteria > Rhodobacterales > Rhodobacteraceae > J013. The sequence goes on from JBCDAZ010000006.1 coordinate 22,943, forward strand.
CGTCGCAACGGATGGGGCCCCGGCTGGTCTCCACGCCGCAAACGCGGCCGTTTCGGGTCCGAATGCCGGTGACGCCCGTCTGCTCGAACAGCCGCGCACCGCGCCGACGCGCGGCCTTAACGAGGGCCGCGCAGACATCCGACGGGCTCACCCGCCCATCATCGGGCGACCAGACGGCACCGAGCAGATCGCCACTGTGCATCATCGGCCAGATCTCGGCGGCCTCGGCCGCGCTAATCGGCGTGGCCGTGACATCATAAGCCCGGGCGAGCGCCGCCTGCCGGCGGATATGGGTCAGCCGGTCGGGTGTTGTGGCGATGGAGAGCGAGCCTTTTTGGATCCAACCCACCGACTGGCCGGTCTCCCGCTCCAGCCGGCCATAAAGATCGACCGAATATTGGATCATCCGGGTGAGGTTGCGCGAATGGCGCAGCGCACGCACTTGCGCTGCCGAATGCCAGGTGGTGCCGGAGGTGAGCCGGTTGCGCTCGACCAGCACCGCGTCGTGCACCCCCATCTCGGCAAGATGGTAGAGGGTGGACGCCCCCATGATACCGCCACCGATCACGACGATTGAGGAGTGGCTTGGGAGGGTCGAATCGGTCGTCTGCGCCGCGCTGCTCATGCGGTCTACGAAACATCCGTCTCAGAAATTGACAAGGCTTGATACATTTGAAACGCTGCTGTTTCATGAAATGGGCGGGGATACGACGTTAGAACCGGCATGCAAGCCGGCAAAATCGCGATGCATATCCTCAAGGAAGGTAGAGCCCTTGGTGACTGAGGAGACAGTCGAGGCGCGGATCGGGGCCAAATATGCCGGGTTGAGCGCGAGACTTAGATCTGCGGCGGATTACCTGGCGGCGCATCCGGTCGAGCTTGCCACCCGATCCTTACGCGCGCTGGCGCAGTCGAGCGGCGTGTCGCCGGCGACGTTCTCGCGTCTTGCGCGGGCCTTGGGCTATGCCGACTATGAAGCGTTGCGCGAGGCGGGGCGTCAAGCTGTGGGCCGGAAGGTTGTGCCGTTTTCGGAGCGCGCACAGCAATTGCAGCGCCGCGGCGACGGCCGGCCACGCGTCGATCTTTTGGACCAGCAGGTTCGGGCTTGCGGGGCGAATATTGCGTATCTGGGCCAGAACCTGTCAGCCGCCCAGCTTAACGCCGCGGTCACCGCGCTGCATGCGGCCCCGACCGTGATGCTGATTGCTGCCATGGGCTCTGCGGGCATTTTGGACTATTTCGGCTACCAGGCGCAGTGGTTTCGATCGAATTGGGTGGTGGCGGGGCGCGACGGCATGTCGACGGCCGCCACGCTGTCGCGCATGCAGCCGGGCGATGCGGTGCTGGGGCTTGTCAAGGCGCCCTATGCGCAGCACTCCATGGCGACGCTGGAAGCCGCGCGGCGCAAAGGGCTGAGCACGATCGTGCTCACGGATGCGCATGCATCGCCCGCTTTGACCTATGCCGATCATTCTTTCGTTTTGCCCACCGACAGCGCGAATTTCTTTTCCTCATACGCCGCGACGCTGGTACTGCTTGAGGCGATGATAAGCATGCTCTTGCAGCGGGCGGGGCCGACGGCCGAACAGAGGATCCGCGACACCGAAGAGCTAACAAGCCGGCTGGGCGAAAACTGGCCGGAACGACGAGACTGAGTGAGTTGGCAATCCAGGGAGACGACAATGTTTGCAAAACACAATCTGACGGTCGCGGTGCTGTCGGCGGGCCTTGCTATGGGCGGGGCAGCGCAAGCCGAGCAGACCTTCATCACCATCGGCACCGGCGGGGTGACGGGGGTCTATTACCCCACCGGCGGCGCGATCTGCCGGCTGGTCAACAAAGACCGGCGCGAGCATGGGATCCGCTGCTCGGTCGAATCGACCGGCGGCTCGGTCTACAACACCCGGACGATCCGCGAGGGCGAGCTCGATTTCGGCGTGGTGCAGTCGGATGTGCAATCGGCCGCCATGGAAGGCGTGCGCGCCTTTGACGGCGATGCGCCCTACGGCGATCTGCGCGCGGTCTTTTCGGTCCATCCCGAGCCGATGCATGTGATGGTGCGCGCCGATGCCGGCATCGAGAGCGTGGCCGATATGAAGGGCAAGCGCGTCAATATCGGCAATCCCGGCTCGGGCACCCGCGTGCTGGCTGGGGTGCTGATGGAAGCCGCGGGCGTCACCCCGGACGATTTCGCGCTCGCCGCCGAGCTCAAATCCTCCGAACAGGCAGCAGCGCTTTGCGATGGCAAGATCGACGCGGCGATCTGGGCGGCGGGCCTGCCCAACGGCTCGTCGATGGAGGCGACCTCGACCTGCGAGATCAAGCTTCTCGACCTGACCACCTCGGGCACCGCCGAGGTGCTGGCCTCCAACCCGGCCTATGCCGCGGCAACCATTCCGGGCGGTATGTATCCCGGCAATGACACCGATGTGGCCTCCTGGGGGCCCAAGGCCACCTTCGTGACCGATGCCAGCACCCCTGATGAGGTTGTCTATGTGCTGGTCAAGGCGATCTTCGAGAATTTCGACGATTTCAAGAAGCTGCACCCGGCCTTTGGGCGGCTGACCGAAGAGCAGATGATCAAGGACGGGCTGTCCGCCCCGCTGCATCCGGGCGCGGCGCAGTATTACAAAGAGCGCGGCTGGATGTAAGCGCGCCGAAGACGACCGGCCCGTCGCCCAGGCGGCGGGCCGCCATAGGGACAGGGGGTTGGCATGGTGGATCTGCAAAATGAAGGCGGGCCAAGCCCTGCCGGAAACGCGGCCGATGACGCGGCGCTGGCCGAGATCGTTGCGGATGCCGATACAGGCGGCCGCGCGCCGACGGATGTTTTTGGCCGTGCGGTGCTGTGGTATGTGCCGCTGGTCTGGTCGATCTACCAGCTCTGGATCGCCTCGCCCCTGCCTTTTATGATCGGGGTGGGGGTCTGGAACGACACTCAGACCCGCGCCATCCATCTGGGCTTTGCGGTGTTTTTGGCCTTCATCGCCTTTCCGGCGCTGAAATCGAGCCCCCGAGACCACGTGCCGCTGCTGACTTGGGGCTTTGCTTTGCTCGCCGCGGCAACGGCCTCCTATTTGTGGTGGGATTATCGGGGGGTGGCCGACCGCACCGGTGCGCCGAACATGACCGACCTCATCATGGCGGGCATCGGGCTGGTGCTGCTCTTGGAGGCTGCGCGGCGCTCGCTGGGCATTCCGCTGATGGGCGTGGCGCTCTTTTTTCTCGCCTATGTCTTTTTTGGCAGCTGGTCGGGCCTGCCGGAGGTGATCCAGTGGAAGGGCGCGTCCTTCGAGAAGGCTATGAGCCATATGTGGCTGACGACCGAGGGGGTCTTCGGCGTGGCGCTTGGCGTTTCCTCGGGCTTTGTCTTTCTCTTCGTTCTTTTCGGCTCGCTGCTCAATCAGGCCGGGGCGGGGAATTATTTTCTTAAGCTCGCCTTTGCCGCGCTGGGGCATCTGCGCGGCGGGCCGGCCAAGGCCGCGGTGATCGGCTCGGCCGCGACGGGGCTGATCTCGGGCTCCTCCATTGCCAATGTCGTGACCACAGGCACCTTCACCATTCCGCTGATGAAACGGGTCGGGTTCTCGGCCACCAAAGCCGGGGCGGTCGAGGTCTCCTCCTCGATCAACGGGGTGCTCACCCCGCCGGTGATGGGGGCGGTGGCGTTCCTGATGACCGAATATGTCGGCATTTCCTATGTCGAGGTCGTTCGGACCGCGATCATCCCGGCGGCGATTTCCTATGTCGCACTGGTCTATATCGTGCATCTGGAGGCGCTCAAACAGGGCATGCCCGGGCAAAGTCGGATGAACCCGGTCAAGTTCATCCTGGGCGCGATCTTTACCATCGCCGCATCGATCTCGATTGCGGGCTCGGTGCTGTGGCTCTGTGGCTTTTTGGTGCAGACGGCCGATGCCGTGCTGGGGCCGGTTTCGATCTGGGCGGTGCTGGGGGTCATGCTCATCGGCTATATTGCGGCCCTGGCCTATGCTGCGCGCGCGCCCGATCTCGACAGCAGCCTGGATTCGATGGAGGATCTGCCGCCGACCCGCGAGATCTTTCGCACCGGCATCCACTATCTAATGCCGATCCTGCTTTTGATGTATCTCTTGATGATCGAGCGCAAATCCCCCGGCCTCTCGGCCTTCTGGTCGACCATCGCCATGCTTGGCATTCTGCTGACCCAAAACCCGATCAAGGCGTTTTTCCGCGGCGAGCGGGATCTGGCCCGCCAGATGCGCGAGGGGCTGAGCGATATCGCCGAGGGGCTGATCGCCGGGGCGCGCAATATGATCGGGCTGGCTGCCGCGATGGGGGTTGCCGGGGTGATCGTGGGCGCGGTGACCTTGACCGGCATCGGCCAGGTGATGGCGGAGTTCGTCGAGTTCCTCTCGGGCGGCTATCTTCTGTTGATGCTCTTCTTCGTGGCGGTGATCTCGATCATCCTTGGAATGGGGCTACCGACGACGGCCAATTACATCGTGGTCAGCTCGCTGATGGCTGGGGTGGTGGTCGAGCTCGGTGCCCAGGCGGGGCTGATCGTGCCGCTGGTCGCGGTGCATATGTTCGTCTTTTACTTCGGGATCATGGCCGATGTGACCCCGCCTGTGGGGCTGGCCAGCTTTGCCGCCGCGGCCATTTCCAAAGGCGATCCGCTGCGCACCGGCTTTCAGGCCTTCTTCTATTCGATCCGCACCGCGCTTCTGCCCTTCCTCTTTATCTTCAACACCGATCTGTTGCTGATCGATGTCGGGCCCTATCAGGCGGTTTTCGTGTTTATCATCGCGCTGATCGCCATGCTGCTCTTTGCCGCGGCCACCATGAACTACTTCATGGTCAAATCGCGGCTCTATGAAAGTGCCGCGCTGCTGGTCGCGGCCTTTGTCCTCTTCCAGCCAGGTTTGATTCTCAATCAGATCGCCGATGAGTTTGAGACCCGCCCGGGATCGGAGATTTTTGCGCTGGCCATGGCCGGTGCCGACGACGCGTCGTTGCGGGTCCGGCTGGTGGGCGAGAACCTCAATGGCGATCTCGTCGATGCACGCTATCTGCTCTCGCTGGGTCCGTCCGGCCCGGATGGCGAGACCCGGCTCTCGAATGCGGCGGGCATCGCGTTCCGCTCCGAGGAGGGTCGGATCTATGTGGACAACCTCAATTTCGGCGGCGAGGCCGAGCAGCTGGGCATCGATTTCGATTGGGAGCTGGTGCAGCTTGAAGTGGCCGCTGATCGCATGCCCAAGGAGATCTTCTATATCCCGGCGCTGCTCTTGGTGCTCGTCGTCTATCTGTTGCAAATGCGGCGCAAGGAAGGCGCCGCCCGGGAGGTGACGGCATGACCCGGCATATCCTCTGTGCCGTCGATCTCAGCCATGAGACCGATGCCCGGGCAATCCTTCTCGAGGCCGGCCGCCTGGCTGAACGCGACAGCGCGGGCCTGAGCGTGATCTGCGTTCTGCCCGATTACGGCTCCTCCTGGGTTGGGTCCTTCTTTGAGGAGGGCACGATGAAGGCTGCGGCCAAAGCCGCCCTTCAGGCGCTGCGTGACCTCGTTGCAACCGCGCTTCCGAACCATGGCTCGGTCGCATGCCTGGTCGAGATCGGCTCGGTTTACGACAAGGTGCTCGAGGCCATTGCAGAGCAGGGCGCCGACCTGGTGATTGTCGGCGCGCATAAGCCCGATCTGAAGGACCGGCTTGTCGGCCCGAATGCCGCCCGCATCGTGCGCCATGCGCCGGTCTCCGTGCTGGTGATGCGGCTCTAGGCGCAAAGCACCTGCTGAAGCGACCAGGGCGCGACATGGCTCGGACCTGGCTTGCGAGACGTCTTGGCGAGGGGAGGGCTGGACATGGCGCATGCGCGCAGTCTTGAAGGGATGCTCGACCGGCTCGACCTCACCGAGCTGATCCACGCCTATTGTTTTCACTTCGACCGGGCCGAGGCCGATGCCGTCGTCGCCCTCTTTACCGAGGATGCCGTCATCGACTACGGGCCCGATGTGCAACCGCTGCACGGCACGCCGGCCTTTGGGCCGATGATCCGGCGCGGCCTGGAAGATCTCTTTGCCGCGACCTCTCACCATGTATCGAACGTCTCGATCACGCTGCAGGATCCTGATGTTGCCAGCAGCGTCAGCTATGTCTATGCCTGGCACCGCTATCGTCAATCCGGCGAAGAGAGCGAGCTTTGGGGCCAGTACCACCATGCGTTTCGGCGCATGCCGGAAGGCTGGAAAATCTCGGGTCTGGTCCTGAAAGCGACCGGGACGAGGAATTTTCATCGCCAGACCATGCATCCCATCGGGCGGCGTCTCCCCGGCGGGGTGGGCTGAGATTAGGGCGGGCTGAGATTAGGGTGGGCTGGCGTCAGACAGGCGCGTTGCGCTTAACCCAGTTGGCCAGCTGCGCATGGGTGGGAAACCAAACAGCCCCGCGAGACTTGGCATGGGCGATCAGGCTCTCAAGGATCCAGATCCGCGAGCGGTAGCCGATCACGAAGGGATGAAAGACGAGCTGGCAAACCCCGCCCTCGTCGAACGCAACGTCGAACTCCCGCCGGAAGATGTCGAAGACGGCCTCGGGCGGGGTCCAGGGCCGCGTCGCCGGCTGGCGATTGAAAAGCAGGTAGACCGCGTCGTCGCGAACCCAATCAACGGGAATTTCGACCACGCCTGTGGCGCGCCCGTCAAGCTTGAGCTCGTAACAGCTGTCATCGGCCATAAGGCTGCTGTCATAGGCAAATCCCAGCTCGGCCACGAGGTCGATCGTGTTGGGGCTCAGATCCCAATGCGCCGCGCGATGGCCAACCGGCTGCACACCTGTGAGGTCGCGCAGCGTATCGCGTGCGCGCAGCATGAGGTCCCTCTCTGTCGCACGATCGAGCAGGGAGGTATTCTCGTGGATCCAGCCATGCACCCCGATCTCGTGGCCGGCCGCCAGAATCGGCCCGAGCGCGGAAGGCTCGATGAGACCTGCCACGGCCGGCACGAAAAAACTGGCACGCACATCGTGGCGCGCCAGGGTCTCGAGCACGCGCGGCAGGCCGCGCCGACGGCCAAACTCGCCCCAGGCCAGCCGGCCGACAGCAGTACCGCCCGCACCCAGCTCCATGGTTTCATGATCGCAGTCGAAAGAGAGCGCGAATGCAGCCTGCGCACCGTCCGGCCAGTGGGTGGGCGACAGTGGACGGCCGGCACGCACCTTGTCGACATGGGCACGCCATGTCGCCTCGCTCATCCGCCAGGGTTCCGGGTCTTTCACGGGCGCGTTTCCGATGGCAGAGCCGCACGCGTCACGCCCCGGCCGACATGGGAATGGCGGCAAGACGGGAAAGGACGCGCCCCGGTCTCACAAGCGGGCGCGACGCTCAAATCACCGGCTCCAGCCGGGTGTTGGTGATCAACTCCGGCACGCTCGCCTGGTTCGGGAGCGCGAGCAGGAAAGCAACCATATCGGCCACCGTCTCCGGCCGCAGCCGATCCTGCTTTGGGGTGACCGCCGGCAGCCCGGCCAGCAGATCGGTATCGATTGCGCCGGGGCAGACCGCCGTGGCGCGCACGCCATCCGCCCAACCGGCATGGCGCGCCGCCTGCGTCATGGCCAGAAGCGCATGTTTGGTCATGGCATAGCCAACGGAGGTGCCGTCGCGATAGCGCTTGGCGTCGGTCGAGGCGATGTTCACGATCCGCCCGGCCCCGGTCCGGCGCAGATGCGGCAGCACCGCCCGGATCAAACGGAAGGGCCCTTTCACATTGACCGCCCAAAGCGCGTCGAGATCGGTTTCGTCGCCCTGCTCGAAATCGACCATGCGCAAGATCCCGGCATTGTTCACAAGCGCATCGACCCGCCCAAACTGCCGCACCGTTTCTGCGACCCAGCGCTGCGCGTGATCCGGGATGGTGGCATCGAAGGAAAGCGCTGCAAGCCGGTCTGGCGGTGCCCCAAAGGCCTTTGCCTGCGAGAGATCGCGCAGGCCGATCGAGACCCGCCACCCGTCATCGAGCAGTCTGCGTGTGATCGCCGCACCGAGCCCCCGGCCGCCGCCGGACACCATGACGACCCGGCCCATCAGGACAGACCCATCAGAACAGGCCCATCAGAAAAGGCCCATCAGAACAGGCCCTGATACACGCCGCCATCGTTCACGATGTTCTGTCCCGACATGAACCCGGCCTGCGCCGAGCACAGATAGGCGATCAGATCGCCGCACTCGGCCGGATCGGCGAAACGCCCGGCAGGGCAGGTCGACAACCGGTTTTCCACGATCGCTTCATAGGTCGTGTTGCCGCGCCTTGCATGGCCATGCAGGTTGGTGTGCAGCGCGTCGGTGTCGAACAGGCCCGGGCAAACGGTATTGATCGTCACGTTATGCCCGATCAGTTCGCCCACCATCGCCGCTGTTGCACCGGACAGCGCAAGCCGCGCGGCATGGCTATGGGCAAAGCCGACCTGGGGAAACTTGATGAAGCTCACCGACATGTTGACGATGCGGCCGAAGCCGCGCGCCGTCATCCCCGGCGCGACCTGCTGGATCATCTCGATAGACGACAGGAAGTGGACCTCGAGCCAGTAGCGCCAGTCCTCGGACGAGATCTGATCATAGGGCGTCGGGACCTGCCGCACGCCGGGATTGTTCACCAGAATGTCCACCTCGCCGGCGGCGTCGAGGATCTGCTGTCGTCCCTCTGCTGCGTTGACGTCCGCCGCGACGGCATGGACCGTCACGCCAAATTCGCGCCGGATCCCGTCCGCTGCCTCTGCCAAAGGTTCGGCAGACCGTGCATTGATGGTGACATTCACCCCTTCGCGGGCGAGCGACCTTGCCGCGGCCAGACCCAACCCGCGGCTGGCGGCCGTCACGATGGCGTTTCGTCCTTTCAGTCCAAGATCCATGTCCCGTCTCTTTGTTACAAAACCATCAGGCAACCTTGGCCTGCTTGGCCAGAAGCCGGTCGAGACCGGTTGTAAGCCCCTGAAGCGCCGCACCGGCGAGTGGTTTCAGGGGAGGGCGGGGCCGTCCGCCGCCCGGCAGGCCGAAATGGTCCATGGCCGCCTTCGTCGCCGGGTAAAGGGTGCGGCCGCCGGTTGTAAAGAGTTCGGTCAAGGCAACGCCGGTGGCCTGCAGGGCCCAGGCCTGGTCCATGCGTCCGGCCTTGGTTGCATGCCAGATGTCGAGGCAGCCTGGCGCCCAGACATTGGGAAAGCAGTCAATCAACCCGTCGGCACCGGCCAACGTGGCGGCCGTCCCAAACACCGATGACGGGCCGCAGAACACGCGGATGCGGTCCTTTACCCGCAAAAGCGTATCGTAGAAATTTGTCCAGCTTCCGCTGCTTTCCTTCACGGCAACCACATGGTCGAGATCGGCAAGGCGGTCCGCGATGGCGGGCGTGATCGCATTCCCGGCATTGCCGGGGATATTGTAAAGCACGATCGGCAGCGGCGCCTTCGCGTCGATTTCGGCGAAATGGGCGATGATCTCCGCCTCGCTCAGACGCACGAAATAGGGCGGCAGCACCAGCACGGCATCGGCCCCTGCCTCGCGGGCGGCATGCATCTGCTCCACAATCTCGCCTTGATGGATGGATCCGGTGCCGACAATGGATGGGCCACGGCCCTTGCCGGCTGCCACGGTCAGTTGGGCAATGCGGGCGCGCTCCGATATCTCTAACGCCCAGAACTCGCCGGTGCAGCCCGCAGCCACCATGCCGGTTGCGCCGGCATTGTAGAGCCTTTCGATATTGGCCCCGAACGCGGTTTCGTCGATTGTAAAATCGTCCCGAAACGGCGTGGTGATCGCTGGCATGGGCCCGGACCAGTTCACCGAGGATCGATCCATTGCAACGCCTCCCTTTCTCCGGTTCCTAGGTCGCGGCCTTCTCTATGGGAACAGGCGTTTCAAGACTATCTGCGCGGTTGAGCCGGCGGCCATGCGGCCCCGACGCGAAGACATGCACCTTGCTTGCGTCGAACGCGCAGCTGAGTGCCTCGCCCGCCTGCCAGACCACGTTCGCTGCGGCGCGGCCGACGATCCGCAGGGCCTCGTTGACCTTGAGCACGACGATGGTCTCATGCCCGGTCTGCTCGACGACCTGCACCGTTCCCGTAACGCGGCCCTGGCCGAAGCTGATGTTTTCGGGGCGAATGCCAAGGCAGGCCGGGCCCGGACGGGCCGCATCGATCAGCGGTCCGACGGCCATCTGCACACCGTCGGATCGGAACGTCCAGACACCGTCCGCTTGAAGGAGGTCACCATCTATCAGCGTCATGCTGGGGGTGCCGATAAAGCCGGCCACAAAGCGGTTGGCGGGGTTGTTATAGACCTCGGCTGGGCGCGCGAACTGCTGAAGAACGCCGCCATCCATCACCGCGATGCGGTCCGACATGGTCATCGCTTCAAGCTGATCATGGGTCACATAGACCATCGTCCGACCCAGCCGGCGGTGCAGTTCGATCAGCTCCACCCGCATATAGCTGCGAAGCTTGGCATCGAGATTGGACAGGGGCTCGTCGAGCAGGAACACCTTCGGGTCGCGCACCAGCGCCCGCCCCAAAGCAACGCGCTGCTGCTGACCACCGGATAGTTGACGGGGCTTGCGGTTGAGAAGCGGGGTCAGCTGCAACAGTTCCGCGGTCTTGGCAACCAGCTTTCGGCGCTCCTCTTTCGCTACACCGCGTTTCTTGAGCGGATAGGCGATATTGTCGGCCACGCTCATATGCGGATAGAGCGCGTAGGACTGAAAGACCATCGCGATGTCGCGCTCGCCCGGGGCGATGTCGTTGACCACCCGGTCGCCGATGCGGATCTCGCCCGAGGTTGGAAACTCCAGCCCCGCCAGCATGCGCAACGTTGTTGTCTTGCCGCAGCCCGACGGGCCCAGCAGCGAGACGAACTCTCCCCGGGCAATTTCGAGGTCAAGGCTCTCGACCGCCGTGACGCCGGCGAAGTCCTTCCTGACCCTGGCAAAGACGATCTCGGCCATACCTATCCCTTGACGCCCCCGGCACCGAAGCCCCGCGTCAGATAGCTTTGCAGGAAGGCAAACACGATGATCAGCGGCACGCTCATCATGACGGATGCCGCCATCAGCAGCGACCATTCGATGTTGAAGGAGGACACCAGCATGTTCAAGACGCCGGTGGTGAGCGGCCGCGCGCTGTCGGAGTTCACCAGGACGAGCGCGTAGAGATACTCGTTCCATGACAGGATGAAGGTAAAGAGCGCCGTTGAGATGATGCCGGGCAGAAGCTGCGGCAGGATCACATCCTTGAAAGCGCCAAGCCGCGATGCCCCGTCCACCAGAGCCGCGTTCTCAAGATCTTCCGGGATGCCGGCCATGAAAGAGCGCAACAGCCAAAGCGCATAGGGCAGCGCAAAGGTCGTATAGGCGATCACTAGGCTGAAGATTGTGTTGGAGAGGCCCACCTGGACCAGCATTAGGTAAAGCGGAATGATCAGCACCACCGAGGGCAGCAGATAGGTAAACAAGACGAGAAAAGCGAGGCTTTCGCGGCCGCGATACTTGAACCGCACCAGGCTGTAACAACCAAAGGTGGCGATCGTGATCACGATGACGGTCGTCGTGACCGAAAGCAGGATCGAGTTCTGAAAATAACCGAGGAAATTGGTGCCCTCGATCAGCCGCCAGTAATGCTCGAAGGTCAAGGTCTCGGGCAGCATTGTCGGCGGGCGGCGGAACAGCTCGAATTGCGGCTTGACCGATGTCACCAGCATCCAGAAGAGCGGAAACGCCACGGCCAGCACGATAACCCAGGCGAAAAGGTTGAACGCAACCCGTCGAAGCTGGCTCATGCGTCTTCCCCCGACCGCGTGCGGCGGATGTAGATCAGCATGAAGACCAGCATGATCGCCATCATGACCACGGCATAGGCAGACGCCATGCCCATCTGGTTGAGCGCGAAGGCCTCCTTGTAGACAAGCAGCGGCAGCGTCTGGGTTGCGGTCACCGGGCCGCCGCCGGTCAGAAGGTAGATCAGGTCGAACTCCTTAAAGTCCCAGATCGCGCGAAGCATGATGATGACGACCAGTACGTCGCGAAGCTGGGGCAGCGTGATGTCGAAGAACCGCGCGACGGGTCCGGCGCCGTCGATCCGCGCAGCCTCGAAAAGCGGCTCCGGGATCGTCTGCAGCCGCGCCAGCACGGCGATGACCACGAAGGGAAAATACTTCCAGGCGCCGACCAGGATCACCGAGATCATCGCATTGGGCATCGTGCCCAGATAATCCATGGGAAACTCGATCAGCCCGGCGGTGATCATCAGATGGTTGAGAATGCCGTAAAGATCGTTGAAGAGCCATTTCCAGACAAGCACCGCGACCACGGTCGAGATGAAGTAGGGAAACAGGATCAGCGAGCGGGCAAGGCTGCGAAACCAGATGTTCTGATGCAGGACCAGCGCCATGCCGACACCGGCAAGGATCTGCAGCGTCAGCGTGCCGACCGTCCAGATCAGGTTGTTTTGCAGCGAGGTCCAGAACTCCCCCCTGCCCAGCAACTCGGAATAGTTCGACAGGCCAACCCAGCTGCCTTCAAGCGTCGGTGTGAAGATCTGAAAGAGCGAGAGGTAGATTGCCGAAATCAGCGGGTAGACGATGACCGCACAGAAGACCAGGACGGTCGGGGCGACCAGCGCCAGCCCCATCAGGGCATAGCGGCGCTCCAATACGGTTTGGACGGGACGGGCCATTGGCTGGGTACCTGCGCCTGTCGGTTCGAAAATGTCCGGCAGGCGCAGCGTTCGGATCAGGCGTTCATGATGCTCTCGATGGCCGATGCGGCGGCACCGACCGCCTCGTCGACATTGTCGCCATTCAGGATCACGCGGCCCACAAGGTCGGAGATGGCATTCGACGCGATGATCTCGCCGGCCTTTTCGTTGGAGGGATGTGCCGCGCTCTCATAGCCCAGATTGAACCCGCCTGCCGCCGAGGAGGCCATCAGATCGACTTCCGAAGAGTACTTCTTGATGATGTCGTTGTTCTGATAGGCCGGGTTCTCGTTGATCGACTTCAGAACCGGCAGCACATGGCCGGGCGCGGCGTGCAGCTGCTTGATGTAGCCTTCCGGGTCGAAGAGGAAGGCCGCGAAGGCCTTGGCCGCGTCCTTGTTCTGCGACTGGGCCGGGATGAAGACCGACGGGAAGTCGTTGAACGTCCAGGGCGCGATGTCGGTCGAAAGCCGCGGATAGGTCACGCAGGTGATGTGGTCGGCAATTGGTGGGTTCTGGGCGTTGACATTGGCCAGAACGCGGCCCGTATAGATGCCGGTGGCCGTAGCGCCGGAGACGAATGCGGTGAGGCTTTCGCCCCAGCTGTAATTCGTCGCGCCCGGAGGGCAGTATTCGCGCATCTCCTTGTAGAACTCCAGCGCGTTGCGCGTCTCGGCGCTGTCGAGCGCGACGTCGAGGTCGGGCGAGAAGACCTGACCGCCGGCCTGGTGGATGAAGCCGATGAAGATCAGCGAGGTCATCGAGTTCCGGCCGTAGGGCAACGGCGCGCCGAAAAGACCGCCCGTCTGCATCGCCTGGACACCGGCGCGCAATTCGTCCCAGGTCTCCGGCGCCTTGTCGATGCCGGCCTGCTCCATCAGATCGCGGCGCAGCCAGAGCATGTTGGCCGCCGAATTGCCGATGCCGGTCCCGCAGAACTTGCCGTCGGCCGCGACATAGACATTGTTCGCGCCGTCATAGAAATCATCGGCACCGATGGCGTCGATCACGTCGTTGAAGGGCTCCAGCAGCCCGTTGGCATAGTAGGACTGGACGGCAAAGGACGGCAGATGCGTGACGATGTCCGGCACATCGCCCGAAGAGAAGGCTGCGGCGAGCTGCGGCGCATAGCCCTCATCCGAGGTGGTTTCGAAGAGAACCTTGATGCCCGGATTGGCGGCTTCGAAATTGGCGATCTGCAGCCGGTAGGCCTCGACCTGGGCCGGGGCTGCCTGGGGCGACCACCAGCGAAGCGTGACATCCTGTGCGCGGGCCCGCATCGGCAGGGCCGTCAACGCGGTTGTCGCGGCAAGGCCCGTCATGACGCCGCGGCGTGTGAGGTTTGGATTGGTTAGCGCGTTTTTCGTCATTGAGGGCCTCCCTGGCGTGAAAGTGTTCACATAGCGCACTCTTGTACGATATAACACCGACCCGCGCGAGTCGCGCAAGGTTTTTTAGCTGCGTCTATTGCCGAGATGAGGGTAGCGATGTCCAAACGCATACAGGCATTCCCAGGCAGAAAAGCAGAGGTCGAATTGGCGCAAGACCATGGATCGGAGAAGCAGGAGCCCGGCAGCCCCAAAGGGCGTTCGTCTGCGCAGGCCGGGTTGATGACAGCCGCACCAGACTGGGCGGATGTGGGCGATACCGGCGGGCTGAATCCGCGCGACTATGTCAGCAGCCTCGCGCGCGGCCTTGAGGTTTTGCGGGCCTTCAACCGAACCAGGCGCAAGATGACGCTGTCCGATGTTGCGCAGGAGACCGGGAACACCCGGGCGGGCGCGCGCCGAATCCTCCTAACCCTCGTGCATGAAGGTTATGCGGTGGCCGATGGCAAGCTCTTCGACCTCACCCCGCAGGTTTTGGAGCTGGGATACTCTGTTCTGTCCTCCAAAGGTGTCTGGGACATCGCACGGCCCTTCATCGATCACTTGTCCGAGGAAATCAGGGAGTCCGTCTCGGCGGCGGTGCTCGACAATTTCGACGTCGTCTATGTCAGCGGTGCGCAATACCACCGCATCATTAGTGTGGGCATCACCGTGGGCGCCCGCTTCCCGGCGCATTGCACCGCCAATGGCCGGGTGCTTCTGGCAGCGCAGCCCAAGGAGAACTGGACGGGGATGATCCAGAACATCCAGCTTTCCAAGATGACCGATCGCACGGTGACCGACCGCGTAGCCTTTCGAAAAGTTCTTGAGGATGTGCGCGCAAAAGGTTGGGCACTGGTCGATCAGGAGTTGGAGACCGGTCTGATGTCGCTCGCCATGCCGGTCTACAACGCCGCCGGCGGGCTGGTCGGGGCGATCAATGTCGGGGTGCCGACGGTGCGAATGTCGCCCTCCGAGATGATCGAGCTGATCCTGCCGAAGCTCAAGGAAACCGTCGGCAACATCGCCAACGCGCTCAAGCACTGACCGGGGCAAAGCGGTCCGGGCTGAAGGGGGCAGGGTCTTCGGGCGGGGTCCGGCCTTGCGCGATCGCGCCGGCCATGCGGCCCACCAGCGGGCCGAGCGTGTAGCCCGCATCGCCGGGGATCGCGGCGACGATCCGCGGCGCGCCCGACAGGCGGCCGATGGCCGAGGCACCGTCCATTGTGGTGTTCATGCCCGCCCAGCTGCGCAGGATCCTGAGCCCTCGGATCGACGGCACCAGCCGACCTGCAACCCCGACATTGCCCAGGAACGATCCCAGCTTTACCGCCGGCGGGCTGTCACGGCCGCGATCGCGTGCCGACCAGCCGCCGCCGATCACGATCTGGCCCGTGGCGAGTTGCTTGAGGGTGATCGAGCGCTCGGCATGCTGGATCAGGTGGCGGATCTCGGGGGCGCCGGCCTCGGTGACGTTCATGTGCAGCGGCTCGGCCCGAGTGGGCAGGGCAGTCCCGAAAGGCCGCGCCAGATCGCCCGCACCCCAGGCGGCCGCAAGCACGATCTGGCCAGCGCGATATTCCGCCTGCATGCCGCGGGCGACAAGGCCGCCCGGGGCGGTGTCGATCCCGTCGATCCGATCGGTCACCGCGTCGATGCCGAGCGCTGCGGCACGCGCTTTCATCTGGCTGTTGGCAACCAGCGGGTTGAGCTTGCCCTCATCGCGGCAAAGCTCCGCGCCGCGGACATGCGGCCCCAGCCAGGGTGCGATGCGGTCGAGCGCTGCGCGGTCGAGCATCTCGACCCGCAGACCCTTGGCGGCCTCGCGCCGGGCCTTTCCTTCCAGAAACGCCAGCTGCGTATCGGTCTCGGCAAGCATCAGCCCGCCCTGCCGTACAAAGTCGAACGGCCCCAGGGTTCGGTCGATCTCCGCCCAGAGATCGGCTGCGGCCTTGTAGAAGGGCAGGGCCGCTTCGACGTTCGGCACCTGCTCGGGATAAAGCTGCATGAACCGGCTTTGCATCTGGACATGCAGGCTGCCCGCATTGGTGGTCGTGCCGGCGTTCAGCCCCGCATCGACGATGCGCACCGTCGCGCCGTTTTCGGCCAGATCGATCCCGGCGACCAGCCCGACAATGCCGCCGCCGATGACCAGAATGTCAGTCCGGCGCATCGAGCGCTTCCTGGGTCGCCAGGATCGTGGCGATGCTCACTGGCTTAATGGGCACGCGCGGCGCAAAGAAGCTCAGATCTTCTAGCGGCTTGCCGGTCTGCTCGGCAACCAGCCGGGCGGCCACCGGGGCGCAGTACCGCCCCTGGCAGCGGCCCATGCCGACGCGGGTTGCCCGCTTGAGCGTGCCGATATGGCCGGGCGCATCGGAAAGCCCCGCCCTGAGCTGACCGGCGGTGATCTCCTCGCAGCGGCAGATCAGCGTTTCGGGGGGTATGGTCTTGGCGGGCTCGGGCCCAATGCGGTGCATGCGCCAGAGGCTGTGCTGAAAGCGGCGATGCCGGGCCAGGTCCCCCCGTTCCGCGGTCAGATCGCCGACATTGCCATGCCCGGCCCGCGCCGCGGCGACCCGTCCGGCAATGCGCCCTTCGATGCAGGCGGCCGGTGCCCCGCCCAGACCGGCACAATCGCCCACGGCGAACAGGTTGGTCACCGTCGTTTCGAAGGTCTCGTTGCGTTCGGTTTTGAGATGCCCGAAGGCCGCGTCATAGCGCATGCGCGCGCCCATCAGGCGCAGGATCTCGTTTTGCGGCTCAAAGCCCGCATTCATGCATAGCGCGTCGACCTCTTCCACCCGGCTGCGTCCGCCCGGCCCACGGAAATGCGCCAGAAGCCCGGTCGGCCCCTCGATCACGCGATCGAGCTGGGTGCGGTGACGAACGGCAACGCCGCGCGCCTTCAGCCCCAGCAGCATTGCAAGCCCCTTGCGCGCCAGTTGCGGGTCGGCCCGCGCCAGCGCAATTGCGTCTTTCGCATGGGCCAGCGGCGTCGGGGCCGCCTCGGCGACAAGCCGGACCTCTGCGCCGCCCCGGGCAAGTTCCAGCGCCACCTGAAGGTTCAGCGGGCCGGAGCCACAGACCGCGATGCGCTTGCCCGGCAGGGTGCGATCGCTGCGCCAGAGCGTCTGGGCCGCGCCGGTGGTCATGACGCCGGGCAGGGTCCAGCCCGGCACCATCACCGGCCTCTCATAGGCACCCGTCGCGACAATGGCGGTGCGGGGTCGGGCGACCAGCGGCACGCCATCCTGATGCCCCAGAAACAGGAGATCGTCGAACGCGCCCCAGAGCTCGACGCCCACAAGGATCTCCGCACCGCGCTCACGCGCCTGGGCGAGCAGATCTGCGCCCTCGGCCTGTTGCGCGTCCAGGACCGCGGCATCGGCCGATTGCTTGTAGTACTGCCCGCCGCCGATCTTGCGCTCATCCAGCACGACAACCGAGGCGCCGGCCCGCCGCGCCGCGATCGCAGCGGACAAGCCCGCGGCACCGCCACCGATCACCAGAACCTCCGGGTCGACACGGATCAGTTCAGGGCTCGGCGCCTGTACCGGGATGTCGGCGAGCTGCGGGAAGGGATCTTGGCGCGTCACCGCCAACCCCTCCGCCGCACGCGTCATGCAGGCGCGCAGATTGGGAACGCCGTTCACACGCACCAGACACTCCTGGCAGACGCCCATGCCACAGAACAGGCCGCGATCTTCGCCCTTGGCGGTCTTGCGCAGCGCCAATTGCCCGGCCTCGGCCAGCGCACTGGCAAGGCTCTGACCCTGGCGCGCGCGGATCTGGCGCCCGTTGAAAGAGAACTGGATCTCAGTCATCGGATCCCCGTTGATCGGATCCCCGTTGATCGGATCCCGGTTGATCGGATCTCCGCTGACCGGGTCCAGACTGAATGCGGTTCCGCTCAGCGACCAGCCGTGCGACCGCCCGCGCGCGCCATACACGGCGTTCGTCCTGGCGTTCGGGTGCAAGAAGCCGGGCGCGTTCCGCCGCCACCCTGGCCACAAGCGCGGCATTCCAGTCGACGGTCTCCCCGCGGTCCTCGCCGATGCGTTTATAGGCCGGCCCCATGCGGCGGGCATGGGCTTCGATCCCGCCTGGCGTGTTCAGCTCGGCCGTCTCGAACGGGCCCGACAAGGCCCAGCGCGGTCCCAGACCCAGCCGCATCACCGCATCGATCCCCGCGACATCGGCGACGCCCTCCTCGACCAGCCGGTAGGCCTCGCGCAAGACCGCGCCTTGCAGCCGGTTGAGCACAAAGCCCTCGACCTCCTTGCGCAGGGCGACGGCGGTAAATCCGGCTGCCGAGAAAACCTCGGCAGCGCGATCCGTGAATTCGGGAGCGGTGCCCGGCGCGGGGGCAAGCTCGATCAGCCGCAGCACGCTGGGCGGGTTGACCGGATGCGCAACCAGACAACGGGTCTGATCGGCTGCATCGGGCAGGATGCGCGACATCGGGATGGCCGAGGATGCGGTCGCGAGCGGCGTGGCAGGATCCATCATGGCAAGCAGATCGCGAAAGATCGCACGCTTGGTCTCAAGATGCTCAGGGCCGCATTCGATGACCAGAACCGGGTCCTTCGGGGCGTCGGCGAGACCCGCGACGCTTGCAATGGGACCGTTCTTGCCAAAGGAAAGCGCAGCGAGCGCTATGGCCGAACGCTGTGCTTGAAGTGCCTTGGCAAGCGCAGCCCTGCGCTCCGCAACCGGCTCGACGATCGTGACGGCAAATCCCGCATCCTCAAAAACCGCTGCAAAGGCCAACCCGATGGATCCGGCGCCCAGAACGACCAAACCATCCCGATATTCCTTGACCAATTCCGCCGCCTCATATGCATTGGTACGGATTACGAACAAAAGTGCGGGTTCGCCCAGTCATGGTTATCCGCATCTTGGGGGTCGTGCAACATGACACCATCGCAGGATCTTGCAGGCCGGCATGCGGTGGTGACCGGTGCCGCCACGGGGCTGGGCCGGGCCATTGCAGACAGGCTTCAGAATGCGGGGGCCCAGATCACGGCAATCGACCTGCCCTCGACAGTGGATGCCATGCCGACTGGCTGGTCCCGCATCGGGATCGACCTGTCAGCGCCAAACGCGCAGGACGCGTTGCACGCCGTTGCCGCCAGGCTCTCGACCCTCGACATTCTGGTTGCCAATGCCGGGGTGGTCCCGCCATGGCGCGGTGTGGATGCGCTGGACGCTCAGGAATGGCAGCAGGTCATGGCGGTCAATGTCTGGGCGGTTGCGGCAACGCTTGGCGCGTTCACCGCGCCGCTGGCCGCCTCGGGACAGGGTGCGGCGGTGCTGATGGCCTCGATCAACGGCTATCGGGCGCATCCCAAGCAGGTGCTCTACACGGCCTCCAAGCATGCGGTGATCGGTATCATGCGCGCGGCGGCCCTCGATCTCGGCGCGCGCGGTATTCGCGTCAACGCGCTGGCGCCGGGCCCGATTGCCACGGACGCTTTGATCGCGCGCATCGACACGCGACATGGCCAGGGTGGGCCGGAGCGCACGGAAGCCCTTGCCGGTCTTGCGGGCGACAGCGCGCTTGGACGGATTGCGACCGCGCAGGAGGTCGCCAAGGCCGCGCATTTTCTGGCATCGGACGCGTCCTCGGGCATGACCGGCGTGGTGCTTCCGGTCGAGGCGGGACTGGGCTAGCCGCGTGCCGCCCATCCATGCTTGGCCAGGATGTCATGGCTGGCCTTGATGTCGCCATCGGGATCCGCACCTTCGGCCAGTGCGTCGGTGATGATCTCCAGCACGGTGAGACCGGTATAGCCGATCTCCTGCAGCGCCTGCGCCGACGGGCCGGGGTCGACAACCCCGGTGCCAAGCCGTGCATGCAGAAACTCCTCATAGCCGGAATCGGAGATATGGACGTTCTTGACCAGATCGCCCAGCATGCGGATCGCGGCGGCGGGGTCCTCCTTGATGAAGGCGCTGTTGCAGATGTCGAAATTCACGCCGACCTCAGGGCCGATCAGCGCACAGGTGTCTGCCATGTCCTGGGCGCTGGGCAGATAGGTGAAGGGCACATTCTCCAGAAGAAGCTGGACGTTTGTACCCTTGGCATAGGTCACAAGCTCCTTCATGCCTTCCACGAACCAGTCCAGCATCCACTGATGCGGCGGGTTGATCAGGCTGTTCACCGGGCCGGGGATCGCCACGACATAGGGGCATTCCCACTCCGCCGAGAGGTCGATGGCCTCCTTGTAGCGGTCGAGCGTGTAGGCCCGCATCAGCCGGTCCACGCCGTTTGGATTGTTGTCCAGAAGCGGGTAGCAGAACGAGGTGATCTTGCCGCCCTCGCCCGTCAGCCAGTCCTTGTATTCCTTGCGGTCCGCGACGCTGAGTTCGCGCGGCCAGCAATGGGGCGGAAAGATCATCATCTCGAACTTGTCGTAGCCGAGCGATTTGAGATGCTTGAGCGCATCGAGGCCGCCATGGGAATAGAGGAAGGGGAACGTGCTCGCCGCTACGCTCAGTTCTGTCATGGCCCGGTCCTTTCCACTTGTTCGTTGCGTGCCGACATGTTCAGCTTCCGCACAAAAGTTAGTATACCGCACGGGTTAGGCGGTTCAAACCCAATGTGAGGCCCAGATGGTCAGCACCCTGTTCTCTCCGATCGAGATCCGCAGCGTCACCGTGCCGAACCGGATCACCGTCTCGCCGATGTGCCAGTATTCGGCTGTGGACGGCGTTCCGGGCGATTGGCATTTCGTTCATCTGGGCCAGTTCGCGCAGTCGGGTCCGGGGCTGATCTTTGTCGAAGCGACGGGGGTGGAGCCGGACGGGCGCATCACGCTCGGCTGCACCGGGCTTTACGACGATGCCTGCGAGGCGGGCCATGCGCGGAATGTGGCGTTCATCAAATCGGTGGGCGAGGCGCGGGTGGGCATCCAGCTCGGCCATGCGGGCCGCAAGGGCAGCACCGTCGCACCATGGGAGGGCGGCGGCCAGATCGAGGGCGCGGGCGCCTGGGTGACCGACTGCGCCTCTGCCGTGCCCTATCTGCCCGGCTGGCCGGAGCCGCGCGCCATGGACGAGGCGGCACTCAGCCGCGTGAAGACGGCCTTTGTCGACGCGGCCCGTCGGGCCGAACGCGCCGGTTTCGACCTTGTGGAGCTTCACATGGCCCATGGCTATCTGCTCCACCAGTTTCTTTCGCCGATTACCAACCGGCGCGAGGATGCCTATGGCGGGTCCAGCACGGCGCGGATGCGCTATCCGCTTGAGATCTTCCAGGCCGTGCGCGCGGTTTTTCCTGCAGAGAAGCCTGTCATGGTCCGCCTCTCGGCCACCGACTGGATCGACGGCGCGTGGGATCTGGAGCAATCCATCGCGTTCTGCCATACCTTGAAGGAAATGGGCTGTGACATGATCGACGTGACCAGCGGCGGTCTCGATCAGCGCCAGAAGATCACTGCCGGTCCCGGCTATCAGGTCGGTTTTGCCCAGGCGATCCGCGATGCGGTCGGCATTCCGACCATGGCGGTCGGCCAGATCACCGAGCCCATCCAGGCGGAGACGATCCTTGCCACCGGGCAGGCCGACATGGTGGCGCTGGCGCGCGGCATGCTCTGGGACCCGCGCTGGGCCTGGCGCGCGGCCCTCGCCCTTGGCGAGGAGATCCCGCTGCCGGCACCCTATGCGCGTTGCAACCCGGCCCTGCGCGGCAAACCCTTTGTGACGCGGCGCTAGCCGGATGGGGCGCTTGTCCGGAAAGACGGTTCTGCTGACCGGGGCATCGAAGGGGATCGGGGCCGCGATTGCCAGTTCCCTGGTTGCCGAAGAGGCCCGGCTGGTGGCGCATTACGGGCGTGACCGCGCGGGTGCGGAGGCGGCTGTCGCCGCGGCAACGCCCGGTCAGGTCGATCTGATCGCCGCCGATTTCGCGAATTCCCAGGAGATCGACCGGTTCTGGCACGAGGCGCTTGCGGTGCTGGGCGCCCCTGTCGATGTGCTGATCAGCAATGCCGGGATCATGCGCCAGACCGGTGGCTTTCCCGACCCGATCGCGGATTGGGACCGGGTCTGGGACGAGGCGTTGGCGGTCAACGTCAAGGCGCCGGCCCGCCTGATGCGCCATGCCGTCAATGCCTGGCTCGCAGCCGGCCTGCCCGGTGCGATCATCGGGATCGGCAGCTGGGCCGCTGTCAGGGGCACATCGAACCCGCGTGCCATCGCCTACGCTGCCTCAAAGGCGGCGATCACGGCGGCTACCAAGACCGTTGCGCGCAACTACGCCGACAAGGGCATTCTTGCCTATGTGATCGCGCCCGGCGTGGTGCGGACGCAAATGTCCGTCGAGTCCGCTGCCATGCTTGGCGGGGAGGAGACGGTGACCGCGGGCCTGCCGATGGGTGCCTGGGTTCCTCCTGCCGACATCGCAGCGCTCGCGGTATTTCTGGCCGAAGGCAAGGCCCCGCATCTCAGCGGCGCGACCATCGACGTCAACGGCGCGGCCCATATCCGGTGAGGTCACTCGGCGGCGATCCGGCCTTCGATGGCATCGACCACGGCGTCGAGCTTTTCCATCAGCGGAACCATGCGCGCCACCCGCGCGCGCCCTTCCGCGCCAAGGCTCTCGAAGGTCGTGATGGGCGGGCGGACATCGCCGACCGGATACCCGGCCGCCGCGGCAAGCGCCTTGGAATAGCACTGATGGCCGTAAAGCGGGTGGCCATCGGTAATGATCACGTCGAATTCGGAGATGACGTTCTGGACCGCCTGCACATCCGCCCACCGGCCCTGTTCGGCCCATTCGACGAACTTGACCGAGGCGCGCGGGATGTAGTTGCCATAGGGGTTCACATAGCCCTTGGCGCCCATCTTGTAGCTCTCCAGCACCCGTTGGCCCGCCCAGACATTCATCAGCCCGTCGCTCTCGACAATGATGTCGTGGATCCGCTCGATGCGCTGCGAGGCCTCCTTGATGTAGCGGATCTGCTCGAAGCTCTTGGTCAGGCGGCCCACGAGGCGCGCGGGCATGTCGACATTAGAGGTGAAGGGGTTGTTGTAAAGCATGATCGGAAGCGTGACCGCCTCGCAGATCGCCTTGTAATAGTTGAAGATCTCGTCCTCGGTCGGAGTGTAGTAATAGGGTGGGATGATCATCAGACCGTCCGCGCCAAGCGCCTCGGCCTCGCGCGAGTAGCGCACCGCGGTCGGTGTATGGGCGTTCATCGTGCCCACCATCACCGTCATGCGACCCGCACAATGCTTGACCGTCGCCGCAACGAAGGTCGTGCGCTCCTCATCGCTGATCGTGAGAAACTCGCCGGTTGTGCCCAGGATGATCACACCCGGCACCCCGCTGGCCGCCTGCCAATCCAGAAAGCGCGTCCAGGCGGCATAGTCGATCGCCTGCCCGTCGGGCATAAAGGGCGTGACGGTGACGGTGTGACTTCCCGAAAACTTTGCGGTCATGGCGGTGTCCTTTCGTCAAAGCCCCTGCACGGGGTCGAGGGCAGGGTGTGACGGTTCTGGCCGAAGCGCAATGCGTCGTCATCGGCGGCGGTATCGCCGGGCTGAGTTGCGCGTGGTATCTGGCCCGCGACGGCGTCGATGTGGTGCTTGTAGAGGCTGGCGATCTCGGCGCGCAGGCCTCCGGTGCGAATGCCGGCTCGCTGCATCTTCAGATCCAGTACCCCGAATTCGCGTCCTATGGCGAGGGATGGGCCCGGGCCTATGCGCCGACCTTGCGCTTTCTCGCCGCCTCGATCGAGATGTGGCGGGATCTGTCTGCCGCGCTCGACGAGGATTTGCAGGTCAAGCTCGCCGGCGGTCTTGTCGTGGCGACGACCGAAGCCCAGATGCGCCTCATCGAGGCCAAGGCCCGCATCGAGGCGACGGTCGGGGTGGAGACGGAGATCCTGGACCGCAATGCGCTGCTGGCCGAGGCGCCCTACCTCTCCGACATCGCCATTGGCGGCGGGTTCTGCCGGCGCGAGGGCAAGGCAAACCCGCTGCGCACCACGCCGGCGATTGCCGATGCCGCCGAGCGCGCGGGCGTGCGTATCTACCGCGACACCAGCGTGACGGGGATCGTGCGGTCGGCAACGGGCTACAGCCTCGACACGCCGCGGGGCGCGCTGCGGGCCGGCCGGATCGTGAATGCGGCCGGTGCCCGGGCAGGCGATATCGCCCGCATGCTCGGTCTCGACATCGCCATCGCTGGCTTTCCCATTCAGGTCACGATCACCGAGCCTGTCGCAAGCTTCATACCGCATCTGGTCTATTCCGCGGCCGGCAAGCTGAGCCTGAAGCAGGCGCTGAACGGGGGATGCGTGATCGGGGGCGGATGGCCGGCCCGGCTGCGTGCGGATGGCGGACCTGTCACCGACCCGTTGAGCCTTGCGGCGAACATGGTGGTGGCGGCGGGTGTCGCCCCCGTCATTGCCCAGGCGCGTGCGCTGCGCAGCTGGACGGCCTGGGTCAACGGCACGCCGGACTGGCGCCCGATCCTGGGCGAGGTTCCGGGCAGCCCCGGCGCGTTTCTGGCGATCTTTCCCTGGGTCGGCTTCAGCGCCGGCCCCGGCACCGGACGGGTCATCGCCGATCTGGTGCAGGACCGGCCGCCGCGCCTGCCTCTCAAAGGCGTCTCGACGCTTTACGACTGACCTCCGGCCGTGCCGGGCCACCGCTCAGGCCGCACCCCGCGCTTGGTCCGAGCCTGCCTGCTTGCGCTTCCAGGCCCGCCAGGTCATCGCCCAGAGCGTGGGATCTTCGAACGCCTCCCCCTTGACCTGCGCGATGGCCTGATTGTGTGGCGCAGCCTTGACGAAGTCGGGGTCGGCGCGCGCCTCCTCGCAGATCTTCGCGACCACGTCGATCCAGAGGTCGATGTCTTCCTTCGACCAAAGCTCGCCGGCCTCGGGCGTGAAGGGTTCGGCCACGATCCAGGGCTCATGGCTCATCCACCAGGGATCGATCCCATAGTCCGCCAGACGGTTGGCAAAATCGGCCGTACCGACGCCGGTTTCCGCCGTCAGCGGGCCCAGCGACCAGCGGGTCATCTCCATCCGGTAGGCTTTCACATCGGGATTGGAGATGGCAATGCCGTCGATTTCGCTCAGCCGCTTGTCCATGTAGTTGTTGGCAACCACCGAGATGTCGGAGGCAAGCGCGATGCCTTCGGCACCCATCGCCCGCGCCCAGGCATAGGCCTTCACGATCTGCGGGACATTGCCCCAATACTCGCGCACCTTGCCGGCGGATTTAGGGCGATCTTCGTCCAGCGCGTAGCGCTCGCCCGATCTCACCACCACCGGGGTCGGCAGATAGGGCGCCAGCGCGTCCGAGCAGCCGAACGCGCCCACGGCCGGCCCGCCGCCCGCCTTTGGCGCGCCGAAGGTCTTGTGCAGCATGAACATGCAGGCATCGAACCCAAGCTCGCGGGCCGAGAGCTTGCTCATCACGCCGTTGAAATTGGCATGATCGTAGAAACAGAGCGCGCCGGCTTCCTTGGCCACCCGCACCCATTCTTTGATGTCGGGGTTGTAGATCCCCATATCATCGGGATTGTTGATCATGATGAGTGCGGTCTTGTCGCTGACCGCCGCCTTCAGCGCCTCCAGTGAGGGGTAGCCGTTCTCTTCCAGCGGAAGGTTGACCACCTTGAACCCCGCAGCCGCCGCCGTCGCCGGGTTGCAGGGATGGGCCTGCATGCTTGTCACCATCTCGGTGCGTTGACCCAGCAGGCCCCGGTCGGCCCAGTAGGCGCGGGCAACGGCGGCCATGGTGTAGGCCGCATCCGCCCCGCCACCGGCCTGGAAGATGAACTGGTCCATGCCGGAGAGCGAACGCAGCATGCCGTCGAAATCATGCAGGATCTCCAACACCCCCTGCAGCGTATCGGGATGCTGGTAGGGATGAACCGCGGCCAGCTCGGGACGCAGGGTCGCGAATTCGGCGGTCTTGGAGTTGTACTTCATCGTGCAGGTGCCAAAGAGGCTGATGCCCATCATCCCCAGCGTCATCTGGCTGAGATGCAGGTAATGCCGCTGGGCCTCGAACTCGGTGATCTCGGGCAGCTCCGGCCGATCCTTGCGGGCCATCGCATCGGGGATCAGGGCGTCGCCCACCGTCTCGACGATCTCCGGTTCGGGATCCGGAAAGATCTGACCCCGCCCGCCGGGGCGGCCAAGCTCCATGACCACGGGTTCGTCCCATTTTGCGGCGCGAAAATCGGGCAAACGGCTCATGCGAGCACCTCCTTGAGGGTATCGGCCAGACGCCGGATATCGGCAGCGGTATGGATCTCGGTCACGCAGTACAGGGCAGATTGTCCCAGCCCGCCGGGCTCGCCGGAGAGGTCCTTGCCGCCGAAGATGCCGCGTGCGCGCAACGCATCGTTTATCTCGGCGACCGAGCGGCCTGTGTCGTCGAAATTGACCACGAACTCCTTGAAGGTGGTCTCGGGCCAGACGATCTTCACCCCCGGCACCGCGCCAAGCAGCTTTGCCGCGTAGCGCGCGCGTGAGACGATCAGGGTGCCGAGTTCGCGAAACCCCTCGGGGCCGAGCAGGCTCATATAGACCGCCCCCGCGATCGCCCAGAGATAGGTGGAGTTACCGGTCCAGTCATTGCCGTCTTCGCGCGTGCCGTAGGAGTTCTGATGCGGGCAGGCCAGGCCGAAGCCGAGTTGCCCGGGCTCCTGCGTCTCGACAACCGACACCAGAAAGCCGTTATAGGCACGCACATAGCGCTCTTCATCCCGGCTGGCGATGAAGCCGCCCACGCCGCCGCCGCAATGCATGTGCACGCCGAGCGACTGCACGGGGCCGGTCACGATGTCCGCGCCATAATCGCCCGGCGCTGCCATCACGCCAAGGCTGACCGGATCGACGCCGACAATGGTCTCGGCGCCGGCCGCGCGGGAAAGGCGCGCGATCTCCGCCGCACCGGTCTCGATGGTGCCTAGATAGGCCGGGTTCTCGAAATAGACCGCCGCGACATCCTCGCCCAGCTTGGCCTTCAGATCGCCCAGATCCAGCCTGCCGGAGGTCGGATCGGCCGCAACCAACACCACCTCTATGCTGCTGTCCATCTCGGGCGGCTGGCAATAGGTCTCGATCACGCTGCGCCGCTCGGGATCCGAGAGGGCCGGGACCAGCACCTTTGCGCGGCCGGTCAACCGCGCGGCCATCCGGATCGCATGACCCGACGCACAGCCCCAGGAGTAGACTGGCAGCTGGACCACATCGAGGTTGAGGAGGGCGCCAAGCTGGGAGGAAAACTCGAACCAGGCCTGGTTGCGACCGTGATCGGACTGATAGCTGCCCCACACATTGGTGGCGAATTCGGTACGGCCCACGATCTCGTCGACGATGGCGGGCACGTGATGCTGCCAGACGCCGGCGCCCAGAAAGCTCAGATTGTCCTCGCAGCTTAGGTTCTTCTTGAGCTTCGAGGTCAGATCGCGGCGCAGCTCCATCTCGGAGGTCAGGGCGGGCGGCAGATCCAGCGGCGTCTTGCGGAAATGGTCCTTCGGGATCTGCTCGAAAACCGCGCCAACCGATGACGCGCCGATCTCGGCCAGCATGGCGTCGATCATCCCGGGCGCCGAGTTTGCCATCCACGGATGGGCACGCGCTTCGCGGTCCATTGATGTGCTCCCTGTTGCGATTCTGCGTCGGATGCGACTTCTGCACAAAAGTTCGCATATCGCACATGACGAATCAACTCACGCCGATGCGCATCACCATCTCGCGGGCCCGGCCCGTGCGAACGCGGGCAAAGCCGGTCAGGTCCCTGTCAAGATCCGGCTGCCCGGTATCGACCCAGAGCCTGGGCTGAGCCAGACGCGCGAGCTTGTCTTCGGTGGCCAGCAAGATCAGCCCGTCGCGGCCGGCGCGCGCGATAAGCGGCGCGCTGATCTGCTGGTTGCCCCGGCCGAGCAGAAACCCCTGTTGACCCGTCACCCCCAGAACGATCTTGACCGGCCCTTCACCGGCGATGTCCTCAAGCTCCGAGGCGCGCGCATCGCGCGCCACGACCGCACCGTCGCGCACGGCATCGATGCCCAGCAGATTGGGCTCATGGCCCAACGCCCGCATCACGCTGCCCGCGCTGCTGCCCGGCCCGATGATGTAAAGCGTACCGGGCTCCATCGTTTCGGCGACCTCTGCCGCCGCACCACGAAGCGCATTGGCGGCGTTGATGCGCGGCCCGCCCTTGGCGGCCTGCACCCGGTTGCGCGCGACCGGTGCGCGGGCATGACCAAAGAGCTTGGGCGCAATCTGCCCGGCCCGCAGCGCGGCTTCGTCGATATCCATGATCTCGGCCATGTCGTCCCAGGCGATCCGGTCGGATGCGCTCACCAGATCGGCGGCCATGGCGCCGGCGGCCTCCGGCGACACCGCAAAGACCCCCGAATGCATCTTTACCCCGCACGGGATGCCGAGCATGGCCTGCCCATGTCCCAAGGCAGCGGCCACGTCGCGCGCGGTGCCATCGCCGCCCGCAAACAGGATCAGATCGACGTCCGGCATCGCCGCAACCGCGGCACGGGTGTCCCGCGCCGTGCCCGACCGCGCGGCCATGGCCACACCGCGCGGCGCGAGGTCGAGCCCGGAAACCCAGCTCTCTCCCAGATCATCCGCAGCAACGGCAATGACCGTTCCCGGGGCTCTTGCCGCCAGTTGCGCCATGGCGCGGTATGCCCGTTCGCCAGCACGCGCCACGCCGCCGCGCCGCCGCGCTTCGGCCACGGTGTCCGGGCCGTCGGTCCCTTTCAGACCGACCGCCCCGCCCAGCCCCGCAATCGGATTGACGACCAGCCCCAGCCGCACCGCATCCCTCCGCGTCCTGCACTTCGTCATTGAAGCGCGCCCGTTGCTCGCGCAGAGATGTTGGCAAAGCGGAGAGCGATTTGAAAGACAAACCCACACGGGTCGCCCTGGGCCCGAAGCTGAAGATCCGCCGCCTGATCACCGGGCTCTGGCAGATGGCCGATCAGGAAAGGGCCGATCTGGCGGGCGATGGACCGCGCTTCGATCGCGAGCGGGCGGCCGAGGCGCTGCTGGCCTATGCGCGCGCCGGGTTCGACAGCTTCGACATGGCCGACCATTACGGCAGCGCCGAGATCGTGGCCGGCATGGTCCACAAAACCATGCGGGAGGCGGGCGAAACGCCCCCGGTGATCCTGACCAAATGGTGCCCGGCACCGGCCGAGATGGACGCGGGGACAGTCCGGCAAGGGGTTGAGCGGGCGCTGGCACGGCTTGGTCTCGACCATGTCGATGTCATGCAGTTCCATTGGTGGCGCTATGAGGATCCACGCTATCTCGACGCGCTGGCGCATCTGATGCGGCTGCGCGAGGAGGGGCTGATCGGCGCAATCGGCCTGACCAATTTCGATGCCGCGCATTTGCGGATGCTCTTGAAGAACGGCATCGAGATCGCCTCCAACCAGGTGTGCTTTTCGCTGCTCGACCGACGGGCGGCGGATGCGCTTTTCGATGTCGCGCGAACCCATGATGTGGCGCTGTTGGCCTTCGGCTCGCTTTGCGGCGGGTTTCTTTCGGACAGGTGGCTTGGCGCCGAAGAGCCGATGCATATCCCGGATTGGAGCCGTCAGAAATACAAACGCTTCATCGATCAGGGGGGCGGATGGGCGCGGTTTCAATCGCTGCTATCGGTCTTGTCCGAGATCGCCGGCAAGCATGGCGTCTCGGTCTCCAACGTGGCAACCGCCTGGGTCCTGGGCCATGCCGAAATCAGCGCGGCGATCATCGGCGTACGTCTGGGCGAGACCCAACACCGGGCCGACAATCTGCGCGCCCTGGATCTGACGCTCGACGATGACGACCGGCGCGACATCGATGCGGCCATAGGGTCCTTGAACGCCATCCCGGGCGATTGCGGCGACGAGTATCGCAGGCCCCCTTTCCTGACCGCATCGGGCGACCTCAGCCATCATCTTGCCTCCCTTCCCGCGATCTATCCGGTCAGGCCGGTTGGCGAGCGCACGGATCGCAGCCTGGTCGAAACCGGCTCGATCTGGGAGGAAAAGGCCGGCTTTGCACGGGCGACACGGATCGGGCGGCGCATTCTGGTCAGTGGCACGACCGCAACGACACCGGCAGGCGCGCCTGTCTGCCCGGACGATGCGGCGGGCCAGGCCGTCTACATCCTCGACAAGATCGCCGCGGCGGTCGAGGCCCTGGGTGGCAGCCTTGGCGATGTCGTGCGCACCCGGATCTATCTGCGCCACGCATCGGCCTGGGAGGGGGTTTCGGCCGTGCATGCCCGCTATTTCGGGGGCGTTCGCCCGGCAAACACCCTGATCGGCGGCATCGAGCTCGTCGGACCCTATGAGGTGGAGATCGAAGCCGAGGCGGAAATCGATGGGGATTGGCCCGGCGGCTGACAGGCAGTTGACAGACGCATGGAACTTGGCGCAGGCTGAAATCGCACAAATGTTCACTTTGCGCACAACCTCCTCCAAGCGGGGGGATCAGCGGGTCGGTGCCCCGGGCCCGGCTCAAGCAACTGGAGGCAATCACATGCTCAGACGTACTCTGCTGACGGCCCTTGCGGGTGCGGCGGTATTGGGGCTTTCGATGGGTCCGGCCGCGGCAAAAACGCTCGACGAAATCCTGTCCGACGGCACCATCCGGATCGGCATCAACCCCAACTTCCCCAACATGTCGACGCGCAACAGCGATGGAGAATGGGTTGGTTTCGACATCGAGATCGGCGAGGCGCTGGCATCCCGGCTCGGCGTCGAGGTCGAATGGGTGCCGACCGAGACGCCGCAGCGTGTGCCGTTCCTGGTCTCGGACCGGATCGACATCTCGCTGGGTGCGCTCACGCGCAACTCCGAACGCGCCAAGCTCATCGACTACACCGTGCCGCTGCATACCGAAGTGCTCGCCGTGCTGGCCACCGACAAGATCGAGGGCGACAGCTGGGAGGATTTCAACAAGGAAGGCGTGACGCTGGCCAACATGCGCGGCAACTGGACCGTCGGCTGGATCGAAGAGAACATGCCGAATGTCGAGCTTGAACTGGTCGATACCCTGGCCGACACGGTCCGTCTCGTCGGTCAGGGGCGCGCGGACGCGATCGTGGAGAACATCGACTTCTTCATGGCCTTCACCGAGAACTATCCCGATGTGAGCTGGCGGGTGGTCGAGAACCCCATCTTCGTGGCCTATTGCGCCATAGGCGTGCGGCAGGGCAACGACAACCTGACCGAGGTTCTTAACATCATCCTTTACGATCTGCATTCGTCGGGCATGGTGAATGCAACCTGGGAGAAGTTCTACGGCGCGCCGATGCTGCGCACTGTTGATCCCGACCCCTATTTCTGATCCGACCGGCGCCACGCGGGGCATGCCTCGCGTGGACGCCAACGCCTGAGGACTGATGGACTACCGCTTTCAGTACGGTGTCGTGTGGGACAATTTCGACGCGTTGCTCGAAGGCGCGTGGCTCACCTTCCAGCTGGGCGTTCTGGCCTTCATGGGCGGGCTTCTGATCGGTCTCGCCGGGGCCACGATAAAGAGCTTCGCGCCACAACCGTTCCGGTTTCTGGTCGATGCCTATGTGGTTTTCATCACCAACACGCCTGCCCTGATCCAGATCTACTTTCTCTATTTCGGCTTGCCCGAAGTCGGCGTGCGCTGGTCGAGCGAGGCCTGCGTCCTGATCGGTCTGATCCTGAATGCGGGCGCCTACCTCACCCTGATCCTGCGGGCCGGGTTCCTGTCGGTCCGGCGGCCCGAGCTTGAGGCGGGGCTGACCATGGGCATGTCGATCCTCCAGCAGGTCCGCTACATCATCGTGCCGCATATCGCCAAGTCGATCTATCCGGCGGTGGCGAACTTCTTCATCGTGATCCTGGTGATGGGCACATCGATCGGCGCGATCATCGGGGTGGATGAGCTGACCGGTACGGCCATCAACCTCTCCACGGTCAACTACCGCTGGCTGGAGTATTTTTCGGTGATCGCGGTGCTCTATGTGATCCTGACCTTCATCGCGAGCATCGGCCTTGCGCTGTTCGGTCGCTGGGCGTTCCGGGTCAAGGCGCGGATCTTCTGATGGATCGCGTTATCGAGCAGATGCCGCGCTTTTTTGCGTCGGGCAATCTCAACCTGCTGGTCGAAGCGGCAGGGCTGACCCTTGCGATGACGTTCGTCGGGTGCCTGATCGGGTTTTTCCTGGCCTTCCTATTGGTCTATCTGCGCCAGACGCCGGGGCGATGGGCGATCCCGCTGCGCCTTGTCTGCATCGGCTATGTCGAGATCTTCCGGCGCATTCCCTTTCTCGTGGTCATCTATCTGGTGCTCTTCTTCATCCAGACCGTCACCACGGACGCCTCGCTCTTTACCATCGCCGTCGTTGCGATCTGCATCTACGCGACAGCCTACACCGCCGACATCATTCGGGGCGGGCTGGAATCCGTGCCCAAGACCCAGATCGAAGCGGCCCAGACCATGAACCTCTCGCGGCTACGCACAACGGTGACCATCGTTCTGCCGCAAGCCTGGCCGGTGATCATCCCACCTGCCATCGCCTTTGCCGTCTCCTTCATCAAGGACACGGCCCTCGTCAGCCAGATCGGCGTGTTCGAGCTGACCTTTCGGGGCAAGGAGCTGAACAATCAGGGGTTTTCGGGCATCCTCGTCTTTGGCACCATTGCCATCTGCTATTTCCTGATTTCCTTCCCGCTCAGCATGCTGGGTCAGTATCTGGAGAAACGTCTTGCCACACCTCGCGGTCAACGGCGTGCGCGCAGCATACGGAACGCTTGACGTCCTGAAGGGCGTCAGCTTCTCGATGGAGAAGGGCGAGGTTGTCGCGCTTGTGGGCCCGTCGGGCTCGGGCAAGTCGACGGTGCTGCGGACCCTTGTGGGTCTGACACCGGCCAGCGCGGGCACCGTGCAGATCCATGGCAATACGATCGACTTTAAAAGCGCGGGCGCGGTACGGGCAGCGCGGGACCAGATGGCCATTGTGTTCCAACAGTACAATCTCTTCCAGAACATGGATGTGATGCGCAACGTCACCCTGGCACCGATCAAGATTAAGCGCCGGCCGGCCGGCGAGGTGATGCCCGAGGCCGAAAGGCTGTTGCGGATGGTCGGCCTTGCCGAGAAGAAACATGCCTTCCCCGACGAACTCTCGGGCGGCCAGCAGCAGCGCGTTGCGATTGCCCGCGCACTCGCACTCCGGCCGCAGATCCTTCTGCTCGACGAGGTGACCTCGGCGCTCGATCCGGAACTGGTCAATGAGGTGCTCGACACGATCCGGCGTCTGGCCGCGGATGGAATGAGCATGATCGTCGTCAGTCACGAGATGTCCTTCGTGCGCGAAGTCGCCGATCAGGTGGTGTTCATGGATCAGGGCGAGGTGATCGAGACCGGCCCGCCGAAGGCGATCTTCGACGTCCCGAAAACTGCCCGGGCGCGGGACTTCTTTGCCAAAATCATCCGGCATTAGAGGGGCAGGTCATGAAGATTGCTGCCATCCGGGTCTATCAGATCGATCTGCCGCTGAAGGAAGGGCGATACGCCTGGGCCGACGGTAAGTTCGTCGATGTGTTCGACTCCACGGTGGTCGAGATCCTGACCGACAGCGGCGAAACCGGTCTCGGCGAGGTCTGTCCGCTGGGACCGTTCTACCTTCCCGCCTTCGGCCCCGGAGCCCGGGCAGGGATCGCGGAGCTGGCACAGCATCTCATCGGGCTCGATCCGCGGGACGTCACGGTGATCGAGCATGTCATGGACCGCGCGCTGCTGGGCCATCCTTACGTCAAATCGGCCATCGACATGGCGTGCTGGGACCTGGTTGGCAAGGCGTCGGGCCTGCCGCTCGTCACGCTTCTGGGCGGTCGGCATGGTGACAGCGTGGCCCTCTACCGGGCGATCTCGCAGGGCACGCCCGATGCGATGGCCGAGAACGTCGCGGGATATCGTGCCGAGGGTTACACCAAGTTCCAGCTTAAGGTCGGGGGGCGACCGGCCGACGATATCGCCCGCACGCGGGCGGTCGCGGCGGTGCTCGAGCCTGGCGATGTGCTGGTTGCGGATGCAAACACGGGCTGGACCTCGGGCGATGCGCTGCGCGTGGTCAATGCGCTGGGCGATATGGATGTCTATATCGAGCAGCCCTGCCGGACCTATGCCGAATGCCTCGGCGTGCGGCGGGCCACCTCCTTGCCGTTCATTCTGGACGAGAACATTGACGGGCTCGACGCCTTCATGACGGCGCATGGCGACGGCGCGATGAACGCCATCAATCTGAAGATCTCCAAGGTGGGCGGGATCACCAAGGCAAGGCGGATCCGCGATCTTTGCGTGTCGCTGGGCTACCCGATGTGCATCGAGGACAGCTGGGGCGGCGACATCGTGACGGCCGCCATCGCCGCCCTGTCGCATTCCACGCCCGAGCGGTTCCGGTTTTCGGCCACCGACTTCAACTCCTACGTCACGGTCGATTTCGCCGATGGTTCCCCGCGCCGTGTCGATGGCACCATGCAGGCCTCCGCAGCACCCGGGCTTGGCGTGACGCTGCGAGCTGACATTGCCGGCAAGCCTGTCGGCGAAACAGGCTAGGCGCCGGGCCAGGTGTCGGAAAGCCGGTACCCTTCGGGCCAGGGATCGTCGGGCGCCAGCATGTGCTGGTGGATGCCGGTGATCCAGGCCCGCCCGGAGATTTCGGGCAGAATGCTGTCATGCGCGCAAAGGCGGGCGCGGTCCCGAAAGCGGCCCGTGAACACGGAGTCAATGATGGAGCGTGCGACCAGCTCGTCTCCCTCGGCCATCTCCCCCCGCGCCGCCAGAATGGCCATGCGGGCCGAGACAGCCGTGCCTGTCGGGGACCGGTCGATCTTGCCGGGCCGCACTGAGACCGCATGGCGGGTCGTCAGGGTCGTCCCCTCCCGGCTGACCGCGCCGGCAAAGAGGCAGAACGAGATATGCGACCACTCTGCCAGGGTGGGATGTGAAAAGCCGATCTGCCGGGACGCCTGGGCCGTGATGCGCATGCCAAGCTCGGCCAAGGCAGCGCATTCGGACGGACGCAGGGCAAATCCGAGCGCCGCGGCATCGACCACGACGAAACTGTCCCCGCCAAATCCGGTATCGACCTCGATCACGCCAAGGCCCGGCACGTCCAGCGGGACCGAGAGCGCCTGTGCGAAAGACGGCAGATTGGTCACCGTCACCCGTTCCACCACGCCGTCGCGGCAGGCCGCCCGGACCTCGACGAGACCGCCCGGCGCCTCGAGCACGATGCGCGTCTCGGGCTCTTGCATGGGAAGAATACCCGTTTCCAGGATGACCGTTGCCACGCAGATCGCGTTTGACCCCGACATCGGCGGCGTGTCGGCCGGCTCCATGATGATAAAGCCCATCTGCGCGCGCGGGTCCTTTGGCGGCAAAAGGAGGTTCACATGACGAAACACCCCGCCCCGCGGCTCGTTGAGCACGAAGTTGCGCAGCGTCTCGTCGGCCGCGATGTGGTTGCGCTGCGCCCACAGGGTCTCGCCGGGCGGCGGCGCCACCCCGCCAACGATCACATCGCCGACTTCGCCCGCAGCATGGGCGCTGACGACATGGACAACCTTGCTTGCGCGCACCGCCGGTCTCCTATTGCATCACGCGTCCAGATTGTATGCCTGCTGCAGCATGGGCCAGCAATGGTGCAGACGACGCCCGGCCGAGACGGACAGCCGACACGATGATCCGGTTCTTCTACAACATGGCGCCGAACCCGATGAAGGTTGCTCTGTTTCTGGAGGAGGTGGGCCTTGACTACGACCCGGTGCCGATCGACACCCGCAAGGGCGCGCAGCACGACCCGGCCTATCGGGCGATTAATCCCAATGCCAAACTGCCGGCCATCATCGTCGACGACACCGTCATCTTCGACAGCAACGCCGTCCTGCTCTATCTGGCCGAGAAGACGGGTCGGTTCCTGCCCCGCGACAGGACCGCGGATCGGGGCCGCCTCCTGTCCTGGCTGATGTTCGTCGCCTCGGGGCTTGGCCCGTTCTCGGGCCAGGCGGTCCATTTTCGCAACTTTGCGCCCGAGACGGTGCCCTACGGCATCAAGCGCTACGACTTCGAAGCGCGCCGGCATTGGCAGATCGTCGAGGATCGGCTTGCGCGAGACCCCTACATGCTCGGTGCAGACTACACGATTGTCGACATGGCCGTCTGGGGCTGGGGCTCGCGCCTGACCTATATGCTGGGCGATGCGGACATCATGCAGCAGTTTCCCAACCTCGATCGGCTGATGACGGATATCGACGCCCGCCCGGCAGCGAAGCGTGCCATGGCCCTGAAGGACCGCCACGCCTTCAAGGAGGCGTTCGACGCGGATGCGATGCGGGCGCTCTATCCGCAGATCTTTGCCCCGGACCCGGATTAGCCGATGGCCCGGAACCCGGATCAGGATCGAAGAACGGCAATTGTGACCGGTGGCGGGTCGGGGATCGGTGCGGCAACGGCGCGCCGGTTTGCCGAAGACGGCTATGCGGTTGTCTGTGCCGATATCAACGCCGAAGCCGCGAAGGAAACCGCGCAGGGCATCCTCGCGTCGGGCCGAAGGGCCATGGGCATTGCCTGCGATGTGACCGACGAAGC
Source organism: Pseudomonadota bacterium (assembly GCA_039184655.1). Classification (GTDB taxonomy): domain Bacteria; phylum Pseudomonadota; class Alphaproteobacteria; order Rhodobacterales; family Rhodobacteraceae; genus J013. The sequence continues at coordinate 59,660 of JBCDAZ010000006.1, forward strand.
GGCGGTCGAGGCCATGGCGTCGGCCGCGCATGACTGGACCGGGCGCATCGACAGCGTCGCGGCCAATGCCGGCATCATGGTCGAAGGCGGGGTGCTGTCCTTGCGTCTCGAGGATTGGCGGCGCGCGCTCGACGTCAATGCGACGGGCGCGTTTCTCACCGCCCGGGCCGTGCTGCCGCATCTCTGTAAGACCAAGGGAGCGCTGGTCTTTACCGCCTCGACCGTGGGCTTGAGCGGGATGAAGGGTGTTGCGGCCTATTCGGCGGCAAAAGGCGCCATTGTCGCGCTGACACGGCAATTGGCAGCGGATTTTGCCCCGGACAATGTGCGGGTCAACGCCGTGGCCCCCGGCGCGGTGCGGACGCCGCTATCGGAATCGCAGTTTCGCGCGCGAAGCGCTTCGGAGGCGGAGTTCGAGGCGTTGCTCGCCCAAGTTATCCAACGCTACCCGCTGCAACGATGGGGACGGGCCGAAGAGATTGCCGAAGCGATCCATTTTCTAGCATCGCCCAGATCGTCCTGGATCACCGGTCAGATCCTTCCCATCGAGGGCGGCTTGCTGGAACTCAGGTAAAGGGCCGGCATCCCGGCCAGACTGACAAAGAGAGGTGACAGGATGATGGCTCAGGTCTTTGCAGGATGCATGCCCGCCTTGATGACACCCTGCCGCGCGGATCGGTCACCGGACTATGACGGGCTTGTGCGCAAGGCCAAAGAGCTTGTCGAAACGGGCATGTCGGCCGTGGTCTATTGCGGCTCGATGGGCGATTGGCCGCTGCTGACCGACGATCAGCGGATGACCGGGGTCGCACGGCTGGTCGAGGCCGGCGTGCCGGTCGTGGTCGGCACCGGCGCGGTCAATACCGCATCGGCGGTGTCCCATGCCGCCCATGCGGCACGGGTCGGTGCAAGCGGCCTGATGCTGATCCCCCGTGTGCTTTCGAGGGGCAGCGCACCGGCCGCCCAGAAAACACATTTTCAGGCGCTGCTTTCGGCGGCGCCAGGCCTTCCGGCCGTCATCTACAACAGCCCCTATTACGGCTTTGCCACCCGCAGCGAACTCTTCTTTGCGCTGCGCGCGGAACACCCCAATCTCGTGGGCTTCAAGGAGTTCGGGGGGGCCGGGGATCTCTCCTATGCCGCCGAGCACATCACCTCGGCCGATCCAGATGTGGCGTTGATGGTCGGCGTCGACACGGCGGTCTATCACGGCGTTGTGCGCTGCGGTGCCGTGGGTGCGATAACCGGCATCGGCAATGTGATCCCCCGCGAGGTCCTGCTTTTGTTCCGGCTCTGCCAGATGGCCGCCGAAGGCAATGAGGAAGCGCGGCGGCGGGCCTGCGAACTCGACGAGGCGATGGCCGTTCTGTCGGGTTTCGACGAGGGGCCGGACCTGGTCCTTTACTACAAGCATCTGATGGTCCTGACAGGCCATGAGGAATACCGGGCGCATTTCAATCCCACGGATGCCTTGTCGGACGCTCAGCGCAACCACGCCACGCAGCAGTTCGAGCAGTTTCGCCGCTGGTTCGACGGTTGGATGCGGCTGGGCGGTGTGATCTCGGCGTGTTTTTAGACGCCCGAGCGGGAGCCAGGATCAGAGTCAGGGCCAGGATCAGAGTGAGGGCCAGGTTTACCGTCGGGGCCAGGTTGACCGTCGGGGCAAGGTTTGCCGTCGGGGTCAGGTTCAGAGACGGGGCCAGGTTTAGGGTCGGGACGAGGGTCCAGGGCCATGCGGACAAGGATGCCGCTCGGCAAAAGCGGAGGCAGGGGCCACCCGGCGCGATTGACCCGGACTTCCCGACAGTCGGAACCCAGCCGGGGCGCGCAGCGTGATGCCGAACCTCTCTCGCGTCGATGCGCCGAGCCCGATGCGACGCGGGTAAGCCGACCCATCACAGGGCGGTGGGCGCTGGCCTGCTCTTGACGAGACCCCCTGGCGTTTGACAAGCTCAAAACGGGGAAGTTGCGCTTCTGCGCCTACACTTACACTGGCGAGTTTTGAGACAGGGTCACGCAGCCAAAGCGATCCTTCTGTCGACGGTCATCGGCCTGTTGCTGCTTGGCGCGGGGCTCCGAACGCCCGGCTCCATGCTGTCGGTGCAAGGCGGCAGTCTCACCTATGTGTTGTGCACCCCGAGCGGGTTAAAGACGATCACAGTGCCGTTGCCGGCGCGCTCTGGCGCGGCGCCAAGAGAAAACCCGGTCGAGGGTCCGACAGAGGACCACGAGGCCGCAACTTGCGCCTTTTTCGCCGCGCAGTATGGGGCGCTGCTTGTCGCGCCGCCCCGCCTTGCGCGTATTGCGCCGATGCCGGCGCGTCTCGCCCGAACCGGCACGGACCGGGCCGCGCCCGTCCAGCCTGTCAGACGCCTTTACCGAACGCGGGCGCCGCCTGTTGTGGGGTGACACCTTCTCCCCCCAAACACGGCAATGAGGATCCTACGATGTCTAAAGCTCCCCTGGCGGTGCGGCTTGCGCTGGCTGCCCTACCGCTTATGCCGATGGCCGCATGGGCCGAACCGACACTGATTGTGGCCGTCAAAGCCGATCGCTACAGCGTGAAGGAGGATCGGTTCACCTTCACCACCCGGCGCCCTGCAGCGCAGATCGCAGAGACCGCCGTGAAGCCCGATGCCAGCTTCAACCCCGGCCCGCTGCTGTTCAAGTCTTGGCGCTATGAAGACGGTCTTTACATTGTCACGCTGCAAGAGGGCATCACCTTTTCGGATGGCACGCCCTTCGATGCAGACACAGCCATCGCCTCGCTGCGGCTTTACGACAAAAACCGCTCGGACTTCTTGCAGCTCGATCAGAGCAGCTTTGAAAAGCGTGGGGCGTATGAGATCGCCTTTCGCTCGGAGGTCGCCTCTGCGCTGGTTATCGAAAACATGACCCATCGCGGCACTTCGCTGTTCCTGCCGACCGACACGCTGACCGAAAACCCCATTGGCACCGGGCCTTTCGTGCTGGACAGCTATGCGCCGAAACAGCAGATCACCGTGCGGCGCAACCCGGACTACTGGGGCGAGCCGCCGCTCGTCGAAACCCTCACATTTCGCTTTATCGGCGATGACACCGCCCGGATGCTGGCATTGCAAAATGGCGAGGTCGATGTGATCGGCGAGGTCACGCCGCAGATGATGCTGTCGATGCCCCAGGATGGCTCGGTGGTGCTGCACCAAAGCCGACCGATCCGCTACGCCGCGCTGATGTTCAACATGCAGGGCAATGCGCCGTTCGACATTGCGGCCAAGGATCTGACGCTGCGCCGCGCCTTGGGCTATGCGATTGACCGCGCGACGATCGCGACGGTGCTCTATGGCGGCTTTGGCAAACCGGCCACCACCATTCTGCCCGGATGGATGTTCGATCTGGGCGACGATCATGCGATGGGGTTCGACTTCGACCCCGAATTGTCAAAGGCTTTGCTGGCAGAGGCCGGCTGGCTGCCGGGCGCTGATGGCGTGCGCGAAAAGGACGGGCGCCGGCTGTCTTTGACGATGGTCGCGGCCTATCCGAACGTCTCAACCGTCAAACCCATGCCCGAAATGCTCCAGCAGATGTTTGCTGCGGTCGGGGTCGAGGTCGCAATCGTCGAGGTCGAAGACAGCGGCGTCTATAACGACACCTATTTCGGGCCTGGCGCGGCCGACATGTTCCTGGAGTTTGCCTCCAACAACAACACCGACCCCACCTATCTGCTCTACAACGTCTTTACGACAATGAGCCCCTGGGGTTATGCGGTGACCTCGCCGGGCGGCAATGTCGATGCGCTCGCCAAGGCGTCGCGCGTGGCCGAGAGCCGGGAGGAGGTGGTGCGTCTGGTCCGCGAGGCCTACCGGTCGATCGTCGACGATCACGCCGCGACCATTCCGATCCTGCTTGTGCCCAATTTCTCGCTGTCGCGGCCTGGCCTGTCGGTGCCGATGTCCGAATATGCGGACTGGATCGACTACGGCAATGTGGAGCTGGCCGACTAGGTTCCTAAGGTGGCGGGCCTGCCTGCCACCTGACCCACTTCTTGCCCGGGCGCGCGTATCACGATGCTTCGCTTTCTTCTGATCCGGCTAATTGCGACATTGCCGACGCTGCTTGGCATGTCGTTTCTGGCCTTTGCGATCGTTGCGATTGCGCCGGGCGATCCGGTGATGATGGAGTTGCGGGCGATGGGGGTGGTGCCCAAGCCCGAAGACATCGCAGCGATCAAGGCCGAATACGGCGTGGATCGCCCGTTTCTGGCCCGTTACGTTGCCTGGCTCGGGCGTGCCGTGCAGTTCGATCTGGGCCGTTCGGTCGCAACGGGGCGCGCCGTGACGTCCGAGCTAGCGCTTTACCTGCCCGCGACCTTGGCGCTGTCGGTCAGCGCGCTGATTGGGGCGGTGTCGATCTCGCTGGGCCTTGGGCTGATCGCGGTGATGGCAGGACCGGCCGTCAGCGCCGCTACAAGGGCCTTGACGGTTCTCCTGGTCTCGATCCCATCCTTTTGGCTGGCCTTGCTGCTCATTCATGCCTTTGTGTTGGAGCTTGGCTGGGTGCGGCTGATCGGCGACGGCAGCCTGCCCGATTTGATCCTGCCGGCGCTGACGCTGAGCCTGGGGGCGGGGGCGACGCTGGGCCGTTTTGTCTATGAGAGGGTGCGGGCCGAGCGTTGCGAGGACTATGTGCGCCTTGCCATAGCGAAAGGTCTTGGGCCGATGCGCATTTTGCTCGCACACATCGCGCCGCGCATCATCGGGCCGTTGGCCACGGCCTGGGCCAATACGTTGGGCGCGCTTCTGGGCGGCGCCGTTATCGTGGAAAGCGTGTTCGGCTGGCCGGGTCTGGGACAGCTTATCCTGCAGGCTATCGGGCAGCGCGATTTCCCGGTAATCCAGGGCTATCTGGTGTTCATGGGGCTGATCTTCTTTGCCACCAGCCTGGCCGCCGACATTGTCGTCGTGCTTTCCGATCCGCAATTGCGACGCCGGCTTTCCGATGCCTGATGCGTTGCGCCCGCCCCTTACCCGGCTCGGCATCGCTCCGGGGCGGCTCGGGCTGGGGTTGGGGCTCGCGATCCTGCTGCTGTTCTCGGGGATTTGGGCAATTTCAGGTCGGCTCGACCTTCCTGCACCCGAAGCGATGGATCTGCTTGCCCGTCTCGCCCCACCCTCGGCGACGCATCCCTTGGGCACCGATCATCTGGGCCGCGATCTGGCGGCCCGGATCCTTGCAGCCATTCCCGTCTCGCTTGGCGCTGCGCTCGCTGCGATGGCGGCCATCCTGGTCATCGCGCTGCCCTTCGGGGCGGTTGCCGCGCTGGCCGGCGGGCGGGTCGATATGGTGATGATGCGGCTTGCTGACTGCGTGATGGCCTTTCCGACCCTGGTGCTGGCCCTGGCCGTCATCGGGTTTTTGGGCGCATCGCTGGAAGCCTCGATCATCGGTGTGGTCGTTGCCTGGTGGCCGTCGAACGCCCGGCTGGTGCGGGCCTTGGTGATGTCGGCACAAGAGCGCGACTTCGTGCGTGCGGCCCGTCTTTCTGGCGCCTCGCGCGCACGGGTTGTCCTGCGCCATATCCTGCCGCAGATCCTGCCGCCGCTGGCCGTTCTGGTGTCGCTTGAGACGGCCTCGATCCTGCTGGCGCTTTCGGCGCTGAGCTTTCTGGGCATCGGGGCGCAACCGCCGACCCCGGAATGGGGGGCGATGCTGAATGAGGCGCGCCCTTTTTTTGCCGAGGCGCCGCATATGCTGCTTGCCCCCGGGCTGGCGGTACTGATTGCGGTGATTGCCTTTAACCTCATTGGCGAGGCGCTGCGCGACCTTTTGGATAAGCGGGAGCCGTACCGGTGGTAGCGCTCAGCCTGCAAAACCTCTCGATCGGCGCACCTGGCGCGCCGCCGCTTCTGACCGGGATGGGGTTTACGCTCGCGCCCGGCGAACGCGCCGGATTGATCGGGCAAAGCGGATCGGGCAAGTCGCTGACCGCGGCGGCCTTGTGCGGTTTGTTACGCCCGCCACTTGCGATCACCGGGGGCAGTTTGGATCTTGACGGGGGTGCCATGACCGGGGCAACGCCCGATGCCTGGCGGCGAGCGCGAGGCACGACGGTCTTTCAAATCTTTCAAAGCCCCAGCACCGCGCTGACCCCGGCGCGCCGCATCGGTGTGCAGCTGGAAGAGGCGGCGCGTCGGGCTGGCGGGGCCGACATCCCTGCGGCGCTCGACGCCGTGTCGCTCGGGCGGCCGATCTTGCAGCACTTCCCCTACCAGCTTTCGGGCGGTATGAAACAACGCGTTCTGATCGCCATGGCGCTGATCTTGCGTCCCAAGATCCTGATCGCGGACGAGCCGACCACCGGGCTCGACGTGCTGACCGAACGCGATACGCTTGCCGCGATCGACCGAATGGTCGAGGCGACCGGCGCAGCACTGCTCTTTATCAGTCACGATCTGCGCGCCCTTCGCAGCATCGCATCAAGAGCGTTGGTCTTGGAAGGCGGACGGCTTGTCGAGGATTGCCGCGCCGACGCGCTGCACAGATCTACCGCCCCCGCGGCGCGCGCCCTGGCAAGGGCGGCGGCTGCGCTGCACGCCCCATGCTGAGCGCTGCGGGCCTTTGCAAGGCGTTTAACGGCCGGGGCGTGCTGGCTGGTATCGATCTGAGCCTTGGCAAGGGCGAGGTGGTGGGTCTGATCGGCAGGTCGGGCGCGGGAAAGTCGACGCTGGCGCGCATCCTAGTGGGCTTGGAGAGGGCCGATCGGGGTAGGATCCGGCTTGCAGGCCGCCAGATCGCGCCCGGCCAGGGGGCGGCGCGCAGGCTAATCCAATATCTATGGCAGGATCCGACGCAGTCGCTTAGCCCTTACCTTTCGGCGCAAGATGCGGTTTTAGAGACGCTGACGGGCTTTGGCATCGGTATGCACGGGGACCGCCCGCAACGCGCGGCGCAGCTTCTCGCGCGTCTTGGGCTCTCTGCCGACACGCATCGCAGACGCCCCCATGCCCTATCTGGCGGTCAGTGTCAGCGGGTGGCTCTTGCCCGGGCGCTTGCTGCCCAACCCGACGTCTTGATCCTTGACGAGCCGCTCTCGTCTCTGGATCTGGCAACGCAGGTCAACACCATCGGCGAGTTGCGTCGCATTCGCGCGCAACGCGGCGTGAGCATGCTGATAGTCAGTCACGATCTCGCCCCGCTGCTGCAACTTGCCGATCGCATTGCGGTGCTCGATGCGGGATCCATTGTCGAGATTTGTGCTGTAGAGTGTTTTGCAAAGGATGCGCGCCACCCCCTGTCGCGGGCCTATTTGGAGGTTCTGCGCGGTAGCGGTTGAGGGCTAGGACTGCAGCGTTGCGGGCAAAACGCGCATCATCGCGGCATGGCAATGAAAACCATCAGAGCGAAGCTGCGTTTCTTTGCTGCCCAAGTGCGGGTTTGCTGGGCTTCACCCGCAGCCGGCCGCGAAGTCCGCAATGCGATCGCAGGCCTCGGCAAGCGTGCCGTCGGAGGCGGCATAGCTGACGCGAAAGGCCGGCGAGAGCCCGAAGGCGCTGCCGGGGACAACGGCAACGCCCTTCTCCTCAAGCAACGCGGCGCAGAAATCGCTATCGGTGTCCATCTGCCGTCCGGCCGGGCTGCGCTGTCCCATCAGCCCTGCGATCGAGGGGTAGACGTAGAATGCGCCTTCGGGCATCGGGCATTCGATGCCATCGCAGCGATTGAGCGCCGCAACGATCGTATCGCGGCGCCGCTGAAACTGACCTCGGGCAAAGGCGATGTAGTCCTGCGGACCGGTCAGCGCCTCGACCGCCGCCCACTGGCTGATGGCGCTGGGGTTGGTCGTCGACTGGCTTTGGATTGTTCGAATTGCGGCAATCAACGGAGCGGGCCCGGCGCCGTAACCGATCCGCCAACCGGTCATCGCATAGGCTTTTGAAACGCCGTTGACCAGAAGGCAGCGGCTGCGGAGCTGCGGCGCGATGGCTGGCAGCGTTGCAAAGGCGTAAGGCGGGTAGGCAATGTGCTCGTAGATGTCGTCGCAAAGGATATGCAGCTGGGAAAACCGGTCGAGCACTGCGGCAAGCTCGGCAAGATGCGCGGCTGAGTACCCCGCGCCGGTCGGATTACCCGGTGAGTTTAGGATCAGCCATTTTGTGCGCGGCGTAATTGCCGATTGCAGCTGCGCAGGCGACAGCCGGAAACCCTCTTGCGGGGGGCAAGGCAGGATCACCGCGGTCCCGCCAGCAAGGCGGACCATATCGGGGTAGCTCACCCAATAGGGGGCCGGCACGATGACCTCGTCGCCCTCCTCGACCGTCGCCATTAGCGCATTGTAGATGACGTGCTTCCCGCCCGCACCAACCGTCACTTCGCTGCGCGCGAAATCGAGCCCGTTCTCGCGTTGATATTTCAGCCGCACCGCGTCCTTGAGCTCGGCAATGCCATCCGGTGCGGTGTAACGCGTATGCCCGGCCTCCATCGCACGCAAGGCGGCGGTGCGGATATGGGCGGGCGTATCGAAATCGGGCTCTCCGGCCCCAAGCCCGATGACTTCCTGCCCGGCTTCGCGCAATGCGGCAACGCGCGCGGTCAGGGCGACGGTCGCCGAGGGGCGGACCCGCGTAAGACGGTCGGCAAGCAGGGGCATCTGACGCGGCCTTTCCTCCGAACGCGCCGGCGGCAGCGCGGACCGTTGCGGCATATCGGCCGTTTTGCGCGCGTGCAAGTGCTGCCAGCCGTTTGCCGTTCCGGCGGATCGTGCTAGACCGGGGCTCCCTCCCGTCCCTAAAGGCAGACAGAGGAGCCGCCCATGCCTCCCCAGGACGATCTGGTGCATGCAGACTATACAGATGACAGCGCCACCTTCGGCGATCGCGTCACCGCGGCGCGCGAGGTGCTGGGGCTGAGCGTGGAGCAGCTGTCGCGCCAGCTCGGCGTTAGCGTCGATACCATCATGGATTGGGAGGCGGACCGGTCCGAACCGCGGGCCAACCGGATGCAGATGCTGGCCGGCGTTCTGAATGTGTCTCTGATCTGGCTTATGACCGGTGAAAGCGACAAGGATGAGCTGCGCATCAGCGCGGCCAAGGATGTGCCGCAAGAGGTGCTGGATGAATTGCGAATGATCCGGGCCGATCAGATACGCGTTTCCGAGCGGCTGGCGCAGCTGATGCGCAAGCTCTCCCACTAGATCGACATTGCTGGGTCGGAGGCGCGGCAATGGGTCTCGGGGTCGATTTGGGCGGAACCAAGATCGAGGCGGTCTATCTGGATGCACAGGGGCGCGAGCATGGGCGCCAGCGCGTGGCTACGCCGCGCCACGACTATGACGGCACCGTCCGGGCCGTGGCAGATCTGGTGCGCGCGGTGGAAAAGACCGCGGGCCTGTCCGACTTTCCGGTCGGGGTAGGTATCCCGGGCTCGATCTCGCCCCATACAGGCTTCGTGCGCAACGCCAATTCGGTCTGGCTGATCGGACGGCCCTTCGACCGCGATCTGGCCGAGGCGCTCGCCCGCCCGGTGCGGGTTGAAAACGACGCGAACTGCTTTGCTCTGTCGGAGGCATTCGACGGGGCGGCAGCCGGGGCGGCGTCGGTGTTCGGGGTCATTTTGGGCACCGGTGTGGGCGGCGGCGTGGTCATCGACGGGCGGATCGTGACCGGTGCCAACGGTATTGCGGGCGAGTGGGGGCACATCCCGCTGGCCGCCGCAACGCCCGAAGAGCTTAATGGCCCGCTTTGCTATTGCGGCCGGCGCGGCTGTCTGGAGGTTTGGCTGGCCGGCCCCGCACTTGCGGCCGATTTCGCCCGGGCGACAGGCGCCGGCGATGCCGGGCCGACGGCGCATGACGTTGTCGAGATGGCCGGCGATGGCGACGCGGATGCCCAGGCGGCGCTGGAACGCCACATGCAGCGGCTGGCGCGCAGTCTGGGCGTGGTGGTCAATATCCTCGACCCCGAGGTGATCGTGCTGGGCGGCGGGCTATCGAACATGCCGCATCTTTATACAGAGCTGGAAGCGGCCGTCATGCCGCATGTCTTTGCCGACAAGGCGCGGATCGATATCCGCAAGGCGCGCCACGGCGACAGTTCGGGCGTGCGCGGTGCGGCCCGGCTTATGGAGGACGGTCCTTGAGCGAGTCTCACGAGGTACGGATCAGGCGGCTGAGCATGCGCAGCGCCAGACGCGGAATGCGCGAGATGGACATCGTGCTGGGCGGGTTTGCCCGCGCCGTGCTGCCCGGCCTGTCGCGCGATGCGCTCGATGCCTATGAGATGCTGCTCGATGAGCCCGATCAGGAGATCTTCGACTGGGTGACCGGGCGGGCGCCGGTGCCGCCGGCTTATGCGGGGCTGATCGCTGCGATGCGCGATTTGCCGCTTAGCGCCTCAAGCATTTGAAGTTTTTTCGAGCGCTTAACGCAAAATTGTGTCCTATCGCTTCAGTGTCTCGCCGACGGTATCAGCCGGAGGAGCGATATGAGTTTCCATGCCGCCATGGGACCGGATGTCTCGGTCACCGATAAGGGTTATCTTGAGGGGTATCTGGAGAGCCTCTCGATGATCGAGCGTTTGCACAGGCTGCTGCTCGATGTGGTCAAAGATGAGTTCGAGCGGCTCGGCCTGCTCGATATCAACGCCGTGCAGGCTCTGCTGCTCTTTAACGTCGGGGATAATGAGGTGACCGCGGGCGAGCTGAAGACCCGCGGTTACTACCAGGGCTCGAATGTTTCGTATAATCTCAAGAAGCTGGTCGAGGCAGGTTATATGCATCATCAGCGTTGCGAGATCGACCGCCGCGCCGTGCGCGTCAAACTGACGCCCCGGGGCCGTGAGATTCGCCAGATCGTCGGCGATCTCTTCGCGCGGCATGCGGAGGCTCTCGAAGGGCGGGCCCTGATTGGCCCGGATCGCATGGACCAGATCAATGCGGATTTTCGCCGGCTTGAGCGGTTCTGGAGCGAGCAGATCCGCTACATCTACTAAAGGCGGTCGGGTGCGCTTTGCGCAGCCGACCCTAGCGCTGGGTTTCGGCGCCGCGCACCAGGATTTCGCGCCGCAGCTTCGGCAAAAGCGCGGGAACCCGGCGCGCATAGGCCATGAACGCCGCGCGGGTTTCGCTCATATGGGCATCGAGGAATGGCACGCCGGACACCTTCCAGATCAGCAGCGTGACCAGGCCGGCACCAAGCGGTGCCCACCAGATCCCGGCCGCCACGGCCATGAGGGAGACGCCCCACCAAACCAGAACCTCGCCGAGATAATGGGGATAGCGCACGACCCCGCGCAGCCCGGCGGTAAGCAGCGCGCCATGCCCGTGCCGCCGGCGAAAAAGATCGAGCTGTATATCGGCGACGATCTCCAGCCCCATCCCCACCAGCCAGGCACAAAAGCCGATGGCCGCCAGCAGGCCGATCTGCCCGTCGCCGGCCCGGATCGCCGCGATCGGTCCCAGCGCGATCAGGCATTGCAAAAGGCATTGCAGCAGAAAGACGATAAAGAGGCTCTTCCACCAAAAACCGGGGTTCCAATGCCGGCGCAGGGCGGTGTAACGGGGGTCTTCTTGGCCTTCCAGAACGCGCCGACGACCAAGCTGCAGCCCCAGACGTACCGCCCAGAGCGCCACGCAGCCAAAGATAAGGCCGCCAAGACCGCCGGGCATACCGGCACTGAGCCAAGCCGCGGCTGCCACGACCCCCTGGCCCGGACCCCACCAGAAATCGACGACGCTGGCGTCGCGCCGCAGCAGGCTGATCGGCCACAGGATCAAGAAGCCGCCAAGGCTCCAGGCAAGGATCGTTGCATACTCCACTGCGCACTCCATCGGTCTGCTCGACTGCCTGCGCGATACGCCGCCGGGCGACAGGCTCGCGCTTCTTTGACGCTAATGTGTACGCGGTCCTCGGCGCGCCGGATGCGCCCGGGCAGGCCGATGTCGCAAAAAAAGCTTCCATCACGCGGAATCATCGCGATTGCGCCGGCCTTTGCGCCGCGATATCAAGAAACCGTTCGACGTTGTGGACGGGCGGTTGAACAAGCGCGGCACAACCACCACAGGGGTGTGGTGCAAGTCTGGGGAACAGGATCCGACGGGCGAGCCGGTCGGTGAGGGGCAACGGGCAGAGGATGAGCGACGGCGGCGAAATCATCCTGCGCGGGTTTGACGCCTATGAGGTCAAACTTGGCGACGACCTCCGCGGCGAACGCGCGTCGCGCGGCAAGTCGCTGTTGGACGTCCAGCGAGAGCTGAAGATCAAGGCTGCCTACATCGATGCCATCGAAAACTGCGATGCCACGGTCTTTCCCAATCGCGGCTATGTGGCAGGGTATGTGCGAGCCTATGCGCGCTATCTTGGGCGCGATGCCGAAGACGTCTATGCCAAGTTCTGCGCCGAGTCGGGGTTTGAGGGCGTGCATTCGGCCCTATCCGATCCGCGCGGGCGTCAACGCCGCATGCGCGCAGCACAGAACACGGCTCCGCCGCGCGAGCAGGATGAGATGCTGCGCAGGGCGCGGTTCCTACCGGCATCCGCGCCTTCCTTTTCGCTGGCCGCCTTGTCCGGTCTGGGATCCGTGATGGTACTCTGCGGCGTCGTTGCGGCCTTGGGCTATGGCGGTTGGTATCTGCTGCGCGACATCCAGCGCATTGGGTTTGAGCCAGTTGCGCAGGCGCCGACGGTAATCGATCTTGCCACGCTCCCAGCGCCCCCTAGGGCAACGCCCGACGATCAAGCCACGACCCTGCCGCCGGTTCCAAACGGGCTTGCCTTGCAGGATCTCTACGCGCCGCGCCTGGACGCGCCAAAGGTTGAGCCGCGCGACGGCCCAATTGCCGCCATCGACCCGGATGCGTATGGCGCCTTCGCACCTGCCCCCGAAAGCCCGATCGCGCAGGCATCGCAAATGCGGATGCGCAGCGCGCCCGACGATGCGCCGGTTGCAGCCTCTTCCGAGCCCGCAATCACGCGCCGCCTGCCGGAAAGCGTCGCGATCGTCGCGCGCGACGATGCTTGGGTGCGGGTGTTTTTGGAGGATGGGACGGTCGTTTTCGAACGCATCTTGAAGCCCAACGAGACCTACGAGGTGCCCGAGGCGTTGGAGGGCGCGATGTTGCGCGCGGGCAATGCGGGCGCGGTCTATCTGCGGGTGGGCGATCAGGTGTTCGGCCCCTTGGGCGACGGCGCGAATGTCGCCCGTCGCGTTGCGTTGAGCGCCAATGAGATCACCGCCTCCTGGCCGCGATCGTCCGACGCCGCCTTCACGGCCAAAATCATTGCCCGAAGCGCGCAGCTGCCGGGCGCCGAGTAACGCGGCGCGCATGAGGCTCGAGGTGACAAGCCCCGTCGCAGCGCCTATTTTCGCCAAGCCCAAGTCGGTTCGAGGAGGCTGGCGATGATGAATGCGGTTCGGCCATGGCGGAGCATCGAGCGCCGGGCCTGCCGGCAGATCCATGTCGGAAAGGTGCCCATCGGCGGCGACGCGCCTATTGCGGTGCAGACGATGACCAATACCGACACCCGCGATGTTGCAGCGACCGTGGCGCAGGTCGAGGCCTGCGCCGAAGCCGGCGCAGATATCGTCCGCGTATCCATCCCCGATGCCGAGAGCAGCGCGGCGCTCAAACAGATCGTCGCCGCAGCCTCGGTGCCGATCGTTGCGGATATTCACTTTCACTACCGGCGGGCGCTGGAAGCGGCCGAGGCCGGGGCGGCCTGCTTGCGCATCAATCCGGGCAATATCGGCGCTGCCCAGCGGGTGCGCGAGGTTATTCGGGCCGCCCAGGACAATGGCTGTTCGATCCGCATCGGGGTGAATGCGGGCAGTCTTGAGCGGCATCTTTTGGATAAGTATGGCGAGCCCTGCCCCGAGGCGATGGTTGAAAGCGCGCTCGACCATATGCGCATCCTTCAGGATAACGATTTTCACGAGTTTAAGATCAGCGTGAAGGCGTCGGACGTGTTTCTTGCGGCCGCGGCTTATCAAGGCATCGCCGATGCCTGCGATGCACCCATCCATCTGGGGATCACCGAGGCAGGCAGCTTCGTGTCGGGCACGGTTAAATCAGCGATCGGTCTGGGCAATCTTTTGTGGATGGGCATCGGCGACACGCTGCGGGTGAGCCTCTCGGCGGATCCGGTCGAAGAGGTTAAGATCGGCTTCGAAATCCTCAAATCGCTTGGGCTGCGCCATCGCGGCGTGACCATCATTTCCTGCCCCTCATGCGCAAGGCAGGGCTTTAACGTGATCGAGACGGTTGGGGTGTTAGAGGAGCGTCTGGCCCATATTCAGACGCCGATAACCCTGTCGATTATCGGTTGTGTGGTAAACGGGCCGGGAGAGGCGTTAATGACCGATATCGGCTTTACCGGCGGTGGGGCGGGGTCGGGTATGGTGTATATGGCGGGCCGGCAGGACCACAAGATGAACAATGCGCAGATGGTCGACCATATCGTCTCGCTGGTCGAGGCCCGCGCCGACGCGATCCGCGAGGCGGAGGTGGCGGTCGAATAAAGATGCGCTTCATCGTGCTCACCATCGTGATCGGCGCGCTGCTTTTGGGCGCGATTGCCGTCTATATGATCCGGACCGTGCGACATACGCCGATTGAGCGGTGGCATGTCGATCCGATGACTGCGGTCAACCCGCCATCGCCCAATTTCTATCGCATCGGACCGCGGGATCGGCAAAGCGCGCCTGTCGATGACGAGGCGCCGATCTACGGCGTTGTGACGGAAGAGCTGGCAAGGGCGCTCGATGATTTCGCGCTGCGTCAACGGGACACGCTGCGCATCGCCGGCACGCCCGCTTCGCTCTGGATGACCTATGTGCAGCGAACGCCGCAGTTGAAATTTCCCGACTACATCTCGGTCCGGGTTATTGCGCTGGAGGATGGGCGTTCGACCCTCTCGGTGTTTTCGCGGGCGCGGTTCGGCTATGGCGATATGGGGGTGAACCGCATGCGCGTGGAAAGCTGGCTGCGCGCGCTCGAACCGCTGGAGTTTGTCGACCCGGTTCAGCCCGACGCAGATACCGATGGTTTGGTGCCCCCCGGCTTTGCGGAACCCGACGCGTCCATGCAGGATCAAAACGGCATCGGCGATGCAAATGCGCCGACCCCTGTTGCCTCGCCGCCCGACGAACGACCCGACATAGCGAATCCAGAGCGGCCCGAGGATGCGATCGAGGATGCCATCGAAGGTCCGGTGGATATCCCGGCGCGCCCGCCGTCAGCCCCCCGTGACGGAACCCCGTCCCAGGATCCGATCATAGAGTGAGAGCGGCTGCACGCCGCAACCCTCGCGCTGGCGCCGCCAGGTCGTGTTGTTTTGCGAACGGGCCATGTCGCACAAGGCAAGGTAGGACTTGCCGTTGATGATCAAACAGGCCGTTTCGCCGACCCGGACTTGCGCGCCCGCGCTGTCGCGGCAAAAACAGGCCGCATGTGCGCTGAGCGGCGCAGAGGCAAGCTGGGCCGCGCGCATCGCCGCGCCAGGATCGCTCATGCGGGTCTGTTCGGCCCGCAGCAGTGTCGGGGCGATAAGGGCGCAGGTAAATGCGGCCTGCAAGACGGTTTGCCGATTCATGTCACCAGGTTAGCACAGCCCGCACAGGGTGCGAGAGCGCTTGACCTGCCAGCTTCGGATCGCCATCTCTGCGCGCCATGATCCTACAGGCGCGTCTGGACAGCATCCTTGAACGCTTCGCTTATCTTGAGGCGCAGCTCGCCGAAGGCGTGGCGCCGGGCGATCTCGCACAGCTGTCGCGGGACTATGCGCGGCTTAAACCGGTCGTGGAAACGGTTAGCGGGTATCGCAAGCTGATCGCCGATCTCTCGGCCGCGGAAACGCTTCTGACCGATCCCGAAATGGCCCCGCTGGCGCGCGAGGAGATTGCCGCGCTGGAGGCTCGCCGCCCATTGCTTGAGCATGCGGTGCGGCTGGCTTTGCTGCCGCGCGATGCGGCCGACGACCGCTCGGCCATTCTGGAGATCCGTCCCGGCACCGGAGGCGAGGAGGCCGCACTTTTTGCCGGCGATCTGTTGCGGATGTATCAACGCCATGCCGAGGCCCAGGGCTGGCGCATGGAGGTCCTGGAAGAGAGCCTGACCGAACTTGGCGGCGTAAAGGAGGTTGTGGCGCTGGTTGGCGGGGAGGGGGCGTTCGCGCGACTGAAGTTCGAAAGCGGTGTGCACCGCGTGCAGCGCGTACCGGAAACGGAATCGGGTGGGCGCATCCACACATCCGCAGCCACCGTCGCGGTGCTGCCGGAAGCCGAAGAGACCGAGATCGACCTGCCGGGAAGCGATATCCGGATCGACACGATGCGGGCCAGCGGGGCGGGCGGCCAGCATGTCAACACCACCGATTCGGCTGTGCGCATCACCCATCTGCCGACTGGCATCGTCGTGACCAGCTCGGAAAAATCCCAACACCAGAATCGGGCGCGCGCCATGCAGGTGCTGCGTGCCAAGCTTTTCGACCTCAAGCGCCAAGAGGCGGATGCGGCGCGTGCCGCGGACAGGCGCGAACAGGTGGGCTCGGGCGATCGCTCGCAGCGCATCCGCACCTACAACTTTCCGCAAGGTCGGGTGACGGATCACCGCATCGGTCTGACGCTGCATAAGCTCGATCAGATCCTAGCCGGCGCGTTGCTAGAGATTACCGATGCGCTGATCGAGGCCGATCAGGCCGCGCGCCTTGCGGCGATGGAGGCATGAGGCGGGCCGATCTGTTGCGCAGCGCTGTCGCGCGGCTGCAGGCGTCCGGCATTGACGCGCCAGCCCGCGATGCGCGCCTGCTCTTGCGCGCTGCGTCACAGCTTGATCCCGCATCCCTGACGGCGCGTCTTGGCGAGTCGGCGCCGCCTGCGGAAGCTGCGCAGTTCGAGACGCATATTGCGGCCCGCATTCGCCGGCAACCCGTGGCGCAGATCGTCGGATATCGCCACTTTTGGGGTCGCAATTTCACCGTCACGTCGGCCGTGCTCGATCCAAGACCCGAAACGGAGACGCTGATTGCCGAAGCGCTCGACGGCCCGAAAGCGCAGCGCATCCTCGATCTGGGCACGGGATCGGGCGTGCTTTTGATCAGCTTGCTGGCCGAGTGGCCTGAGGCGACGGGCCTCGGCACCGATTTGTCGAGCGATGCGCTTGCCGTCGCTGTCAGGAATGCGGCTTGCCATGGCATGCAGGGGCGTGCGGCCTTTGAGCAAAGCGACTGGTTGGCGGCGGTCACCGGCCGCTTCGATCTTATCCTTTGCAACCCGCCCTATATCGGTCAAAGCGACATACACCGCCTGGCGCCGGAACTGCTCGATTGGGAGCCGAGAATGGCGCTGTCTCCCGGTCAGGATCCGCTTTGCGTGTACCGCTTGCTGAGCCGCAATCTTGAAGTGCACCTGGCGCCAGGCGGTCGGATCCTTTTCGAGATCGGCTTAAATCAAGCACCAGAACTGCTAAAAATCTATTCTGAAACAAAGGGGTGGAGGACATCCTTTCGGAATGACTTTGATGGGCGGCCGCGCTGCGCGATAGTGCAGCGATGACACAGTATAGGCAATAATCCGCCGAGCTTTTGTATTTGAATCGAAGCGGGCTTGCTGCCGCGGGGCGCGCTCGCTACAACCGGTGTGCTCCCGGGGCGAGCGTGCGTGGGGATCCTATCAGCACCAGCCCTGCCGAGATTTGCACAGCAAGAGGTGTGGTACGGCCCGTTGATCCGTCGCGGGCCGGTCGTTGCCTGCACCATTAAGCAAGGGACCAGGCAGAAACCGTATGAGATCATCAAGCAAAAATCGCTCGCGTAGCAAGAACGGCCGCAAAAGTTTGGGCAACATTGTCAACAGGGTCTTTGAAAGTGCCGGGCCGGAGGGCAAGGTCCGCGGCACGCCGCAACAGATTATCGAAAAATACACAACCCTGTCGCGCGATGCGCAAACTGCAGGCGACCGGATTGCAGCTGAGAATTTTCAACAGCACGCCGAGCATTACATCCGGCTTCTGGCGGATGCGCAACGCGAGATGGCGCCCAGGACCGATCCCGCTGCGGTTCCCGTTGTGCAACCTGTTGCCGATGTCGATGGCGAGGCGGTGCCGGTCACCGTGGCCGTCCCTCAACCCGCGGTCGTGACGCCCGATATCGTGGCGGATGCGATGGCAACGATCGATAGCGCCGACGAAATGGTCGATGGGCTGGGGCTTGTCGAGACGCCCGAAGGCGCGCCGGAGGTCGAGCGAGCCGAACCCGTTGCGGTCGAAGAGACCGCGAAAGAGGCCGAAAAAGCGACAAAGCCGAAGGCGCGTGCGCCCCGGCGCCGCCCGGCCCGTAGTAAGGAGGCTGCAAGCCCCGCCACGCAGGATGAGGTTTCGGCCAGCTGATCGTCCTGCAGGCCGGTCGCCCAGGCGACTGCCCGTTCGGCGGACTGCCCGTTCGGCGGACCGGCCGGTCCGTCTGTCGGTTTTCCCGAACCGGGCCAGACGTCTTCTCCGGTTTGAGCTGCGCTTCGCCTCGATTTGCGCGGTTCAGGGCGTCTCTTCGACATGCCGCGCCAAGGCACAGAACTCGGCAAGCGACAGCGTCTCGGCCCGGCGCGTCTCATCGATGCCAAGCGTGCCCAGCATTGGGCGGGGATCGCGCAACAGGCTGCGCAGGCTTGACCGCAGCATTTTGCGGCGCTGGCCAAAGGCCGCCGCAACCACCCGTTCCAGAACTGCCAATCGTGCCGGGAAGCGCGGCGCGGGCAAGGCGGTCAGCGATACGACACTGGATGTGACATTAGGGGGCGGCGTAAAGGCTGCGGCGGCGATGTCGAAGCGCAACTCCGGCCGGGTGCGCCATTGCGCGAGGACCGAGAGGCGCCCATAAGCCTTGCTGCCGGGTTGGGCGACCAACCGCAGCGCAACCTCGCGCTGAAACATCAGCGTGAGGCTTTGCCAGAACGGGGGCCATACGGCATCCGTCAGCCAACGCAGCAGGAGCTCGGTTCCGATATTGTAGGGCAGATTCGCCACGATCCGGACAGGCGGCGAAAGATGGGGGCGGGGATCGACGCTCAGCGCATCGCCTTGCAGGACCGTCAACCGCCCCGGCCAATGCGCGGAGATTTCGTGCAGCGCCGGAAGGCAGCGGGTATCGCGCTCAATCGCCGTGACGTGGCGGGCTCCGGCGAGCAGAAGCGCACGGGTCAAGCCGCCGGGGCCGGGGCCGATCTCCAAAACATCCGTCTCGTGCAGATCGCCGGCCGCGCGTGCCACCCGCCCTGTCAGATTGAGGTCGAGGAGGAAGTTCTGTCCAAGCGCCTTGCGCGCCGACAGGCCATGGGCCGCAATAACCGACCGCAGCGGCGGTAACCCGTCGGGTGTGCTCATCCGTCTTGCCCGCGGCCGTTGGCTTGGGCCCGCCTGCTTGCCAGCGCGTCTGCCATGCGCAGCGCCGCAATCATGCTTGCGGGGTTGGCCCGCCCTGTGCCGGCGATGTCATAGGCAGTACCGTGATCGGGCGAGGTGCGGACAATCGGCAAGCCCAGCGTGAGGTTGACGCCGGCATCGAAGGACAGCGTTTTGATCGGGATCAGCGCTTGATCGTGATACATGCAGACCGCGGCATCATAGCCGGCGCGGGCTGCGGGATGAAACAGGGTGTCGGCCGGGAGCGGGCCGCGCAAATCCATGCCGGTCGCGCGCAGCCGCTCGATGACAGGCCGGATCAGCACGATCTCCTCACGACCCATCTGACCCGCTTCCCCGGCATGCGGATTGAGGCCCGCAACGGCGATCCTTGGTGCTTGCAGGCCGAAGTGGGCGATCAGCGCGGCATGGGTGATCCGCAGCGTCTCCTCCAAAAGCGGGGCGGTGAGGGTCTCAACGACCGCGGCAAGTGCGATGTGGATCGTCACCGGCACAACGCGAAGATCGGGCCCGGCAAGCATCATCACAGGGCGCGCGACGCCGCAAAGCGCGGCCAGAAACTCGGTGTGTCCGGGAAAGGCGAACCCCGCACCCTCACGCAGGGTACGCTTGTTGATCGGCGCGGTACAAAGCGACGATGCCGCACCGCTTAGGGTCAGGCGTGCGCCCGTCTCGATGGCTTCGATGACGCCCTGGGCATGGGCGGGATCGGGCCGACCGGGGCGCGCCTGGCCGGAAAGCGGGATGGGAAGGATCGCAAAAGCCCTGCTGTCGGGCACGTGCGCCTCAGCAGGGTCGTCGATCACGCGCACCGGCACGCCAGTTGCGGCCAGGCAGTGCGGATCGCCGAGGGCAAACATCGCCAGCTCGCCGCGGAGCTGTCGCCAGGCTGCGGCGGCGACCTCCGGCCCGATACCCGATGGATCGCCCAGGCTGAGCGCAATCGGCGCCCGCAACCGCATCATCGATACTCGATGACAGCATCCCGTCGCAATTCCTGCAGATAGCCTTGCGCAAAGGAGGTCATGCGTTCGCTGATCATCCGACCGCGGATCTGCTCGATGCTGGTTACGTCGGTGTCCCCGATCTTTGCGCAGACGACAATGACGGCGATACCCGTTGGGACACGGACCGGCGGGCTGACCTGGCCCACCGCCAGCGGCGCGATTGCGGTGCGTTGCGCATCGGGCAGATCGCTAAGTGCCATTGGTCCTTCGATGCCCGAAGCGGCTTCATAGCTGTTGCGCCGCGCCTCGACATCGGCGCAGCTGGAGATCTGGTTGCCCAGCTGCTCGGCTTCGACCGCTGCTGCGGCAATGTCGGTTTCGGACGGATCCTGGCGAAGCGGAATGATCAGCCGCCCGATGGTCACGCGAACGGCCGAGGGATCGAGCGCCGGTGCCTCGTCCTCGCGGATCTCCAGCAGCTTTAAAAACACGACCGCATTCGGCACGTCGATCGGGCGCGTCACCTGGCCCGGCTGCAGCAGCGCAATCTGCGAACCGATCTGGGGCGGCAACCGGTCGATGGGTACCCAGCCGACCTCGCCGCCGCGACGGGCGGTCGGGGCCCGGCTGTAACTGCGCACCGCGGCGGTAAAGTCAGCGCCGTCATTGAGGCTCTGATAAAGCTCCTCTGCCAGCGCAGCCGTGCGCACCGCGCCGCGCTCCTGGATCGGGATGACCAGCTCGCCCAGGCGTACAGAGATGCGGTTTGACTGCAGACCGCGCACCTGCTCCGTCTCGATCTCTGTGTCGGTCGGTGTCGAGCGGGCCAGAAACCGCAGGCGCATTGCTTCGCGAAACGCAGCCTGATTGCCCAACAGATCGACCATCGCCTGGCGCGAGATGCCCGCGCCGCTAAGCCGAGAGAGCATCTGGGAGGCCGACATGTTGCGCTGTCTGGCAAACTCTTCCAAGGCCGCCTCGATCTGTTCGTCGGTCAGGGCCACACCCGCCTCGCGCGCGGCTTGGGCGCGCAACCTGTCCTCGATGAGCATCTCGATGGCGGTGCGGCGCGCATCCGTCGCCGGTGCACCCAGAACGCCGATCAGGCGCACACGCTGTTGAATGTCGAATTCGGTGATCAGCGCGTCATTGACGACGATGGCCGGCGCGTAGAGGTCGTCGCTTTGCGCCCGCGCGCGCTCTGCCAGACCCCAGCAGCACAGCATGCACAGCAGCAGCAAACCCTGGCACAGGCGCGTCAGACCGGCTGAATAGGGCATCGCACTTTCCTCTCCTTGCGCCGCATCGACCCGGTCGCCTTTTACACAGCCAGTGAGTGCGGCGGTACCCAAATACCAGCCATCATTGCATCTGCATCGCGCAGGCGCTGGCCGCCTCGGGCAGTTTGGTCGCTGCACCCAGACCGGCCAGACGGACCTGCAGACCGAAGCTTGTCGACGCATCCACCTCGCTGGAGCTTGTAAATCGGCGCGATACCGAAAAATCAACCTCGACGCAGTCATTGGCCCAGGTGATCGCGGCCCGGGCACGAACGAAATCGCTGTTTTGAATGTCATAGGTCATGCCGCCGGCGAGCCGCCAATTGGGCGACAAACGGTAGCCGGCAAAGACCGAGCCCTCCTCGCGCTCTTCCAACGCGCCGCCCAGAATATCCTGCGACAGATAGACATAGCTGCCCGTGAACTCAGCATCGCCATAGGCGAGATCAAGCCGAAACTCATTGCGATCGAACTCGAAATCGTCGCGCAGCAGCACCCGGCCGACAAAGCTTGCATAGGGTGCCAACGACAGGGTGAGGGCTGCGACGTAATCGGACTCCGCGCCCGACAGGGCCGGTACCCCCTCAAAGACGTCCTGCGCCTCGGTTCGCAACACGCGGCCCAGAACTCCGCCGATCGACCAGCCGCGATCGTCGATCCGTTCATAGCGAATGCCGAGATTGGCGCGAAACCCGGTCTCGATGCGGTCGTAGCCGGCAAAGCGCGAGACGTCGAAAAGGTTGGTTGCGTCAAGCTCTACCAGCAGGCTGTCCTCATTGGGCAGCCGGTCCTGATCGATCGAGCTCTCCGACCAGTGAAGCTGCGCGACAGGCTCCAGGACATGAATCGCATGATCGGTCGCACGGATCAGGGGGTAGCGTGCCTCAAGACCCAGCGTCGGCGCAAAGCGCGTCTCGAACCCATTCTCGACCCTGGGCGTCGTGCTTTCCCAAACCCGAAAGAGATCGGCCTGCGCCGCTGCAAGGCTGGTTACGACCACCCCGGGCATCGTGTACCAGCTGCGCTCCCAATCGAGCCCGAAGCTGGTGCGGACAACGTCCTGGCCTTCCGAGCGTCGCAGCCCCACCGCGTTGACCTGCAAGCCCAAAATACCGCCCAGCGCTGTATCCTCCCAGGTCTGGCGAATGTCGACCTCTGGGAAGGCCACGGGGATCGAGCCCACCCTTTCGCCATCGCGTAGGCTTTGAAAATAGGCCGCGCCGACCTCCCAATACCCGTTGTCGCGATAGCTTGCGATTGCAGCATCAGAGGTAAGCCGGTCGATATCGGCGTATTCGAAGTCGGTCAGAAACCCGTCATCGGATACGATGTCCGGCGCGATGCGGGCGAAGATGTCGCCGGAAAGATAATGGTAGGCCTCGCCGATCAGGCGGCCGCGTATGCCGCGATTGCCGGTGCCGTCATCCAGTTTGATCACGCCGAAAAACGCCAGATCGCCACGCGCGAAGGCGTGCCGGTACTCGGCCTCCAGCAAGGGGCCCTCATCGGTGGTTAGAAAGGGTGTGACGGTCAGATCGGAATGCGCATCGATCGCCCAGTAGAACGGCGTTCGGACACCATAGGCAAAGGTGTCGGAGGTTTGGATGGAGGGCATCAGAAAGCCGGTGCCGCGCTCCAATGTCGGATCGGGGTGCCGAAAATAGGGCAGGTAAAACACCGGCACGCCTGCCACATCGAAGGTCGCGTCTTCGTAGTGGATGAGCTGGGCCTCTTGATCGTGGATCACCCGGCCTGCGCGGATGCGCCAGATCGGGACCGGGTTCGACGGGCAGACCGTGCAGTTGGAAAAGACGGCGCGGTCGAGCACGTTGTAGCGGCCATCGACGCGCTGGCCCTCGACCGCGGCAATGCGAAAGCGCTGTTCCAGCACGGCCTGGGCCGAGCGCAGAAGGCCGTTTCGAAGCTCTGCGTCAAGCTCGGCATAGCTTGCATAAAGCGTGGCACCGTCTGGATCGCGCAGCGTTAGCGGTCCCTCGGCCGAGATCGTTCCCGTGCGCTCGTTGTAGACGATGCGGCTGGCCGTGAGGGTCCGCGCGCCGTAAAAAACCTGCACGCTGCCTTCGGCGATCAGGCGCTGACGGCCATTCTCATAGCGCAGCCGATCGGCGACCAGGGTGACCGGAAGGTCCTCGGCTGGCAGGGTAAGCTCTTGTGCATACACGCCGGTCACCGCGCCCGCACCGGCGAGCGCCAGCAGGCCCGCCAGGCCCAGCAGCAGGACCGCAGTCAGCCGATGCACCGTCCCCCCTCGCCGCTGCTGCGCCGGGGTCAGCCATCCTCCATGTGCAGAATGAGCCCCGTCGCCAGCAAAGCGGCCGCACTTGGCGGCACCCAGGCCGCGATGAGCGTCGGAATCGCCCCCGACGCCCCGAGAGCCTGCGTGATATCGGAGATGAAGAACAAGCCAAATCCCGTCAGCGTGGCGCCCATCAGCATCATACCGATCCCGCCAAACCGGACATGGCGCATCGAGAAGGCGGCGCCAAGCAGGACCATCGCCGCGAACAGAAGCGGTTTCGCCAGCTCTTTTTGATAGTGCATCTCATGGCGCAGCGCCGAAAAACCCGAGGCGCGGAGGGTGGCGATAAACTCCGGCAGGTCCCAAAAGCCAATGGCATCGGGCGAGGCGAAGCTCTCCAAAATCCGGTCCCGCGTCAAGTCGGTGGGAACAGTGTAGCGCTGATGCCGTTCGCGCCGGGGCGGCTGCGCGGTCGCAGTGCGATCGAACTGCCAACGCTGGGCGTCGGTAAGCTGCCAGCCACCTTCGCGCAGCGCCGCCTCTCGGGCCTCGATGCGTCCCGTCAACGCATTTTGGCGCGAAAAATCGAAAAAGGTGACATCGTAAAGCCGGCCGCCCGACGGATCCGCGCGCAAGGCCCGGATCACCGTCTGACCGTCGCCGCTGGCCTGCCGCAGCCACAGCCCCTCGCGCGAAATCGACAGAAGGCTCTCTTGCCCCCGCAGATATCGGGCCTCGAGCGTTTCGAACCGCTGCAGCATCGCCGCCGAGATGGGGTTGATCACCGTCACCGCCAAGAGCCCCAGAACCACCGCGCAGATCAGCGCCGGCGCCAGCACGCGCCAGGCCGAAAGCCCGGCTGCGCGGGTGACCACCAGCTCGGACGAGCGCGCCAGCCGCGCAAAGCAGGCCATGGCCGCAAGCATGAAGACGAACGGAAAGGTCACGCTGGCCACCGGAAGGCTGTGCAGGACCACAAGGCTGAGCACCTGGGTCAGGCCCGCCGCGCTGTCGGAGGCACGGCGGAGCTGTTCGACTAGGTCAATCAGGAAAACCAGCGCAAGTACGATCGTCAGCGTGCCGCCCAGCATGCCCAGAAATCGGCTGGCCAGATAGGAAAAGAGGGTGAGGCTCATGCCTTGCCGCCGATATAGGACCCGGGGTGGTCGGGATCGCTAGGGGGTCCGGGTATGGTGGGATCGACCCGCCCGGCTGCCGGTCGTATCATGAGCGCGACAAAGGCCAACAGCACCAAAAGGGGTGGTATATACATGGATGGCCAGAGGCCCGCCGCATCCGTGGTCAGCGCTTTGGCTGCCACGCCGGTCAGCCGCAGGCTTAGTGCACAACCGATGGCCGCCCAGACGATCAGCGCCGCGCCGCGCCGCCCGAACCCGCCAAATAGCACGAAGCCGAAGGCGATGAGGGGCAGGGCCAGCCCATACAGCGGGGCGCTAAGCTGCTCATGCCCCTCCGCGACATAGTCGCCCAGATGAAAATAGGGTTCGTCGCGCAGCGCCTGTGGCGGATCGATCAGTGTTGCAACATAGTACTCCGACGGTTTCTTGCGCCGGTTCGGGTCGGCCTGCATCAGCGGCGTCAAATCGTATGTGAAGCTTTCAAAGCGCAAGGTCGAGAGCGCCATTGCGGCGCGGTCGAAATGCTGGGCCGCGCCGTCGAACATGACGACCCGTGTCGACAGCGCGTCGCGCAAGAGGGCGGCCCGATTGGCCGAATAGGTGACCGGCGTTTCGGGATCGCGCCGATCGTGGATGAAAATGCCGGCCATCTCGCCGCGGTTGGAGGCCTCGGCCACATAAACCGTTAAACCGGCGGTCGGGTGCACGAACTGCCCCGCCCGGATCAGCGCCGCGGCGATGTCGCCGGTTACATCGGCCATCCGGTCGCGAAGCTGGCCGGCTGCGGTCGGCATCAAGTAGAGGGTGACAACGGCCATCGCCAGGACATTGACCAAGCCGAAGGCAAACACCGGTCGCGCCAGGCGGGTATAGCTAAAGCCTGCGCCCATCATCACGACAAGCTCGGAATCGCCGCGCAACCGGTTGAGCGTGAAGAGCGTCGCGGCAAAAGCCGAAACCGGCAGCACGATCGACATCACCACGGGCAAAAGCAGCGCGGTGAACTCGGCAAAGATCGCTGCGGATTGCCCGTTATTGACCACCAGATCGATGATCCGCAGGGATTGGCTGAGCCAGATGACGCCTGTAAAGATCAGCGCAAAAAAACCGAACGGACCCAGAAGCTGGATGAAGATGTAGCGGTCGAGGCGGTTCACGCATCCTCTCCGAAATCCGGCAGCGATCCGGTCGCCGCCCTCTGGCGCCCCTTAGCGCTGCTTTGACGCCCCCAGTGACGCCCCCGGTGACGCCCCCGATGACGCCTCCTGCGGCCGTCTTTCGTTCAGCGCCCTGGCGGTCCGGTGCCATGCCCGTCTGCCATGCCCGTCTGCCATGCCCGTCTGCCATGCCCGTCTGCCATGCCCGCCCGACCGGTGCGGTGCCGGAGTGCCGAGCGCGACAAGCCAGACGAAGCGCATGGTATTATCCGCCTAGGCCGTCGATCCCGTCTGGTCAAGCCGGAGCAAACCGTCTATGGCCAACAGCGGCCCGCAGCGGATCCGGTTGCGGCCTGCATCCGGCAGCCTTTCGGGTCCTGAACACGGCCTCGTTGTGCGTATTCACGCGGCCCCATATTCGGCCGGCACTGGGAAGGAGAGCGCGATGACCCGCCCCCTCGACATCGTTTTTGCGGAAGCCGACCCGCAGGCATTTGCGACGCTCGAGGGGCAGATCGCCGTGCTCGCCGATCCCGAAGGCGGTCTCGATCAGCTTGCGCGCCGGATCGACCGGTTAAGCCGTGGCGCCGTGCGTCGGGCCACCGCTGCCGAGGGCTGGGCAAAGCTTGAGGAAGGCCAGGGGGTGAGCCTGGCAATGCCGCATGGCCTTGCGGCACAGACCCTTTTTGTCGTCAAGCTCGGCCGGCGCCGCGACCCGATGACCGCCCGCAAAGCCGGCGCTTGGATCGCCCGGCAGATGAGCAAGAAGCCGATCACGCTGATCCTGCCCGCGCGCCCCGCGGCCGATATCGCGTTTGGCCTTGCTTTGCGCGCCTATGCGTTCGATGTCTATCGCACAGGCAATGAGGAGGAGGAGGCGCCCGGCGCCAAGATCCTCCTGACCCGCCCGGAGGAGGCCGCGGCGGCAGCGCGCGATCAAGCTGCGCTGGTCGAAGGCGTGTTCTTTACCCGCGATCTGGTCAATGAGCCGGCCAATGTGCTCAGCACCACCGATTTCGCGGCCCGCCTCGGCGCGATGCAGGAGCTGGGGCTGGAGGTTGAGATCCTTGAGGAGGAGGATCTGGAAAAGCTTGGCGCGCACATGCTGCTTGCTGTCGGGCACGGCTCGGAAAGCCCCAGCCGTGTAGTGGTGATGCGCTGGCAGGGCGGCGGTGACGAAGCGCCCCTGGCGCTGGTGGGCAAGGGCGTGGTCTTCGACACCGGCGGCATCTCGCTTAAACCTGCCGGCGGTATGGAAGACATGACCATGGATATGGCCGGGGCCGGCGTCGTCGCCGGCGTCATGCGCAGCCTGGCGCTGCGCCGCGCCAAGGCCAATGTCGTGGGACTTGTGGGGTTGGTGGAGAACATGCCTGACGGTCGGGCGCAGCGGCCTGGCGATATCGTCCGGTCGATGAAAGGCGATACGGTGGAGGTCATCAACACCGATGCCGAGGGTCGGCTGGTGCTTGGCGATGTGCTTTGGTATGCTCAAGAGCGCTTCAAGCCCGCCGCCATCGTTGATCTTGCCACGCTCACCGGGGCAATGATCATCGCGCTTGGCCACCATCATGCTGGCGTGTTCAGCAATGACGACGCTTTTGCCGACGCGCTGCTCCGCGCAGCCGAGGCAGAGGGCGAGGGCGCTTGGCGGATGCCGCTTGGCAAGGTCTACGACAAGCAGCTTAAGTCGCGCCTGGCGGACATGAAGAATGTCGGCGGTCGGTCGGCCGGTTCGATCACCGCCGCGCAGTTCCTGCAGCGCTTCGTGAAAGACGGGACACCCTGGGCCCATATCGATATCGCCGGCGTCGCCATGCCCACAGAGCCAGGCGATTTCGCCCCAAAAGGACCCAGCGGATGGGGCGTGCTGACACTCGACCGGCTGGTGCGCGACCGCTACGAGAGCTGATCGCATGGCCGAGGTGCTGTTTTACCACCTCACCCGTGCAACGCTGGAAACCACCCTTCCGGGGCTGTTGGAAAGAAGCCTTGCAAAGGGCTGGTGGGTCGTCCTGCGCTGTGGTGGGGCAGAGCGGCTGGCCGCGCTCGACAGCCATCTTTGGACCTATGACGAGGCGGGCTTTCTGCCCCATGGCGGGCCGCAGTCGCCCTTTGCCGAGCGCCAGCCGATCTATCTGACCACGGGCGACGAGATCCCGAACCGCGCCGAAGCGCTGTTTCTTGTCGACGGTGCCCGGGCGACGCCCGAACAGATGGCCGGGCTGACGCGGACGGTGCTTCTTTTCGACGGGCGCGACGCGGCCGCGGTCGCTCAAGCGCGCCATGACTGGAAGGCGGTCACCGGAGCGGGTCTGACGGCCGTCTACTGGGCCCAAACCGAGCGGGGTTGGAGCGAAAAAGCCCGGTCCGGTGCCAATGGACCGACCGCCTAGACGGCCGAGGTCTTTATCCCGCGCTGCGGACCATTTCGCGGATGTCGACCGTCGGGCGCACACCCAGATCCGACCAGTGCTTGGCCAGCCAGCTTTCGGCTGCCGACCGGCCGATATCGCGAAGATGCTCTAAAAACGCCCACTCCGCATTCAATTTGGAAGACGACCCCAGCGGGTTCAAATGCGCATCGTCGCGGATCATGTGAATACGGATCTTGCGGTATTTCCCCCGCTCCAGAAGCCCCGCATTGATCATTCGGCGCACAAAGTCGATCGCCCGGAACTCCGCCAGCAGCGGGGCGTTAAAGGTGATCTCATTGACCCGTTGCTGAATGTCGTGCGCTGTGGTGGGAACGCCAGGTCGCGCGACCGGATTGATCTGCACGATCAAAATGTCCTTGGTCTCTTCGACATCGTAAAGCGGGTAGAGCGCGGGGTTTCCGGCATACCCACCATCCCAGTAAAACTGTCCCTCTACCTCGACAGCTTGATAGATATGCGGCAGGCAGGCCGAGGCCATGACCATATCGGCGGTCAGCCCATGCCGGTCGAAGAGCTTGATGCGCCCGGTTTCGACATTGGTTGCGGAGATAAAAAGCCGGATCTGGTTGCAGGCCCGGACCAGTTCGAAATCGACATGTGCCTCAAGCACTTCCTTGAGCGGATTGAGATTGAGCGGATTGAGCTGGTAGGGCGAAACCACCCGGCTCAGCCCGTTGAAAAAATGAAACCCGGGGGAATTCGTCAGAGACCAGCTCCCCATGAAACGATCGATTGGGTTTCGCTGGATCGGGCTGAGGCGGGCCGCATCGCTGATCGCCCGCCAGAAGGAAGCCAGCGCCGTCCGCGCGCTTTCGGCCCCGCCGATCATCAGACCGCTTGCGGCGACCGTGGCGTTCATCGCACCCGCCGAGGTGCCGGAGATCGCCGCGATGCGCACGCGCCCATCTTCCAAAAACCGATCGAGCACCCCCCAGGTAAAGGCGCCATGCGCTCCGCCGCCCTGTAGCGCAAGCGAGACCGGTTTTGCGACGGATTGCTGCATTTGCATTTCCTTTAAGTATAAAATATCTTTGCTCCGACGATGATCGCTTGACCGCCGATAGCAAAGCTGCCCGGGGAGGGGATTACCATGAACGCGCCCATGCTCAAGCCCAAGGAGAAGCCCGAGCTTGATCGGTTTGATTGGGAAGACCCGTTCCGCCTAACCGATCAGCTCACCCAAGACGAGCGGATGCTCGCCGAAGGCGCGCATTCCTATGCCCAAGACAAGCTGCTGCCGCGGGTCGAGACGGCTTATTTGGACGAAACTGTCGAGCCGGAGATCTTTGCTCAGATGGGCGAGATGGGCCTTTTAGGGGTCACGGTGCCGGAGGCTTATGGCGGTCTTGGTGCGGGCTATGTCGCCTATGGGTTGGTGGCGCGCGAGATCGAGCGGGTCGATTCGGGCTACCGCTCGATGATGTCGGTGCAGTCGAGCCTGGTGATGTATCCCATCTATGCCTATGGCTCGGAGGAACAGCGCCAGAAATACCTGCCCAAGCTGGCCGCGGGCGAATGGATCGGCTGTTTCGGTCTGACCGAGCCCGAAGCCGGCTCCGACCCCGGCGGCATGAAGACCCGGGCCGAAAAGACCGAAGGCGGCTACCGGATCACCGGCGCGAAGATGTGGATCTCCAACAGCCCCATCGCCGATGTCTTCGTGATCTGGGCGAAATCCGACGCGCATGGCGGCAAGATCCGCGGCTTCGTGCTGGAAAAGGGCATGACGGGTCTCTCGGCGCCCAAGATCGGCGGCAAGCTTTCCTTGCGCGCCTCGGTCACCGGCGAGATCGTGATGGATGGGGTCGAGGTGGGCGAGGACGCGCTCCTGCCCAATGTCGAGGGGCTCAAGGGCCCCTTCGGCTGTCTCAACCGGGCCCGCTATGGCATCTCATGGGGGACGATGGGCGCGGCCGAGGCCTGCTGGCATGCCGCGCGCAGCTATGGGCTCGACCGCAAGCAGTTCGGCAAGCCGCTGGCCGGCACGCAGCTTTTCCAGAAGAAACTCGCCGATATGCAGACCGAGATTGCACTTGGGCTGCAGGGCAGCCTGCGGGTCGGCCGGCTGATGGATGAGGGCCGCGCAGCCCCCGAAATGATCTCCATCGTCAAGCGCAACAATTGCGGCAAGGCGCTGGATATCGCCCGTATGGCCCGCGACATGCATGGCGGCAACGGCATCATGGCCGAGTATCATGTCATGCGCCACGCCCAGAACCTGGAAACGGTCAACACCTATGAAGGCACGCATGACGTGCACGCCCTGATCCTGGGCCGCGCCCAAACCGGGATCCAGGCGTTTTTCTGATGCGGCCGCGCTGGCGTCACGCCATTGAAGTCTCGATCGACTTCGGTGGCGGGCTCTTATGCGTCGGACTCGTGTTGGGCGCTGTTATGCTGCCGGTCTATGGGCTGGGAACAACGCTGTTGGTCTTCCTGCTGGGCCCTTTTGCCTATGCGCAGTCGAGCATGAATGCCTTCGCATCGGTGGGTCATGCGCTAACCGCCCTGGTCTTTGTAAGCGGTCCTTTTCTCCTCGCGCGGCATGCTTATCGGCGCAAGAGCGGCCGGCTTTTGTTCGCGGCCGGTGCGCTTTGGGCGCTCAGCGGGGCGCTGACATCTGGGAAGTTCGGGCCGGCCTATCGGGCCGTGATGGCTGCGCGCGAGGCCGCTTAGACCAGCCCAGCGGGTCCGCAAAGCCTTCCTCCAAAAGAGCTTCCTGGTCTGAGCTTCGTTCAAGCAGCCCTTTGATGCAGGTGCGGGGCCGGGCGTGGGATCGCCTTCTCGGCTTCGCACTTGGCGCGCTCTGCGTTTTGCCGCGAGCGCTTTGGGGCCGAGCTTTGGCGTTGTCGACACCGCCGTAGGCCGTCTCCAGGCTCCGTCAGCCTAAATGTTTGCGTGTCCGCGCGGCTTTGGCCCCGCAGAGTGTCTCGGCGAGTTTGTCTCCGTTGGCCGCGGCCGTTCTCCCTGGCTGTCTTTGCCATTTGGCGGGGCTGGCAATATCGTCTTTTCGCCGCGGGTGGTGGGCATTTGATGACCGGAATGCCTGGGCCGGGCAGCAGGACACCGTGGCGTTGCCAGCCTAGCGGGATGAAGCCTATGCAAGTATGCTAGGTGGCGCCCCTGCCGCGACCGCGCTTGACCGCCGGCGTGCCAGCCATTGGCGCCGCATGCGGTTCGACGAGTCGCCAGGACCGGCGGCGGCGGGCTCCCGTCATCCGAACGCGACGCGTCTTCGTCGCATCTGGGCCAGAAAAAAGCGCAAGCCTCGCTTAACCTGCACGCATGTCACAAGGATACGCTTCGCCCCGCCGTGCCGAGCGCGCGGGACCTGCTCTATTGTTGGTCCTTGGCGCCTCGCTCTGCTTTGGTGCCGTGCCCTTCTTTGCCTCCGAGCTGCTGGCGGCCGGGATTGCCCCGGTTGCAATAACCTGCGCCCGCTTTGCCCTTGGCGCGCTTATCCTGCTGCCGTTTCTGCCCCTGTCGCGGCGCGACCGCACCCCGGCGCTCTGGGCGGCGCTGGCGGGCGCTCTTATATCGCTGAGCTGGATTGGCTATGTTGAGGCCATCGACCAGCTTTCCGTGGCCACGGTCGGTGTGCTCTACATGAGCTACCCGCTGTTTACGGTCCTGCTCGGCTGGCTGCTGTTTCGGGATCGGCCCGCGCCGCGATCCCTTTTCGGGGGCGGCTTGATCCTTATGGCCGCAGCCATGGTTGCGGGGCCCGCAGCGCTCGGCGGTGGCGCGCCCGGTGCGGTTCTGCTCGCTCTGCTCGCCCCGCTGGGGTTCGGGGCCGCGGTCAACATTCTCAGCCGACGGATGACCGATCTCGCACCGCTTGCCCGCGTCGCGGCGACGTCGACCAGCGCGGGGGTGTTGCTGGTTCCCCTCACACTCTCCCTGCCGCTTGCATCCATCCTGCCGCCGGACCGGGATGCGCTGATGCTCCTTCTGGGCCTCTCGCTGGTCACGGCCGTCATTCCACAGCTGATGTATGTGACCGGAGCGCCGCACATCGGGCCGGATCGCGCTGCCGCGGCGGGCAGCATCGAGTTGCCGACCATGCTTGTGGTTGGCTGGACGCTGCTGGGCGAGCCGCTCGGTCCGATTGAGATCCTGGCGGCGGCGCTTGTGGTCTCCGCCATCGTCCTGACACCGCCCCGTCCCGCCTCCTGACTGCTCCGGGCAAGAATACGCCGGGTCAGAACAGAGAGTGCGAAGGCAATGGGATCTAACGGTTTCCGGGCAGGGGACGGTTTGCCGTCCAGTCCCAGGCAGCTGTGTCACGCTCTTCGACCGCGGGTTTCCAGCCCACGGCTTCGGCGCGCGCCTTGAAGTTTACACCCTCCGGTGAATGCCGGGCGATGCCGTCAAAGAGTGTGGCCAGCATTTGCGTGGTCTGCAGGCCCTGGTTGAGAAGCGCCTGGTTGGTCATCATCTTCATCATCGCGAGCTGGTTGCGGGGCACCGATGCAATGCGGGCCGCCAGATCCTCGACCCGCATGTCGAGATCCGCGTCGGGGACAGCCTCCAGCACCAGCCCCATCTCGGCAGCCTCGCACCCGGTGATCTTGTCGCCGGTAAAGAGCATGCGCTTGGCCCGCTCCGGTCCCAGCCGATAGATCCACATCGCCGTGGTCGGGCAGCCCCAGACCCGTGCCGGCATGTAGCCGATCCGGGCGCTCTCGGCCATGACGACAAGATCGGCGCAGAGTGCGATATCCGATCCACCGGCCACTGCAAAGCCGTGGATCTTGCAGATTACCGGCAAGGGCGCGCGAAAGAGGCGCATGAACGCCTCGGTGTTTCGCGCCATGAAGGCATAGTCCTGCATCGGGTCCCAGGGCATGTCTTGAATGCCGGGATTGGGCCCTGCTGTCTCGGCATAGGCGCTCAGATCGTAGCCCGCGCAAAAGGCCCGACCGGCGCCGGAAAGCACGATGACGTGGATGCCGGGATCGGCCTCGGCCCGCGCAACCGCAGCGGCGAGCGCGCCGGGCATCTGGGCGTCGATCGCATTCAGGACCTCGGGCCGGTTCAGGGTGATCCGCGCGATCCGACCATCCTTGGCGTAAAGAACGCTCAATGGTCCTTGGACGCTGCGTTGAAGGCGGTTTTCTGCGCCGCGCTCGCCTCGGTCTGGTACTGCGCGACCCAGTCGGCATAGGGCATCCCGTAAACGATCTCGCGCCCTTCATCCTTGGTCATCTCGATGCCTTTCTCGACGGCGGATTCTTGGTACCAGCGGCTCAGGCAGTTTCGGCAGAAGCCCGAAAGGGTCATCAGATCGATGTTCTGCACATCCGTCCGGCTGCGCAAATGGGCCACGAGGCGCCGAAAGGCCGCGGCCTCAAGCTCGGTTCGGGTTGCGCTGTCGATCTCGCTCATCCGTTTTCTCCTTGCCAATGCCGATCCAGGACGTCGCGCAGCGGCGCGACCAGCCGTTCGGCCCAAATCGCCTCGCCCTCGGGGGTTGAAATGAGATCGTTGCGCAGTTCGATCAAGACATGGGGCAGGCCGCGTGCCAGCCCGTGCTGGGCAAGGGCATCGCCCTCCAGCGCCCCGTGATAGGGCTCGTTGTCGCCCACAACGAGGTCCGGTTCGGCGCGCAGCCGCGCCAGCAAGGGCAAAGCGATGCGGGTGTCGCTGGCGTAAAGGATGGAATAGTGCCAGGGTCGCATCGGGCGACCGCCTAGTTGTGCGGTCATCGAATGAACCGAGAGGATCACGGGGGCAAAGCCGTGCGCCTCGGCCGTGTCCAGCCGCTCGCGGATCGCGGCGTGATAGGGTGCGTAATAGGTCCGCACACGACGCGCGATCTCGGTTGTCGTCATTCGGCGATTGGCCGGGATCAACGCGCCATCGGCAATCTCCATCACCAGGGTCGGATCGTCTGCCGAGCGGTTGGGATCGATGACCAGACGCGACACGGTCGACAGCACCGCCGGCGCATTCAACGCCGCCGAGAGGGCCAGCGCCACACCCCGAGCACCGACGTCAAAGGCAATATGGCGCGCCATCTCGCCCGCGGCCAGACCCAGCGATCCGATCTCCGGCGGCACCCGATTCGAGGCGTGATCGCAGGTAATCAGGAGACGCGGGTCGCCCCCGATGTTCACGGTTTCGACATTCTCTGCACTCATAGCGGCCGGCAGTAACGAAACCGTTCCGCGCCGGCAAGCGAGCGGGGTTCCGCGCCGCAAAAAAGCTGCTATCACGAAACGAACGCGCCCGGCGGGGCAGCGTGACCAAGCGGAACAACGCGGCGGTGGGGCCGCGCGATGGCGGGATCGGCCGACAGGCGGTGGACCGCAGCAGTAAAAGAGGCGCCGATGCGACGCAGACGGAACGTCAAGATAGTGGCGACGCTTGGCCCGGCCTCGTCCGAGCGCAGCATGATCCGCGCCCTATTCACCGCCGGCGCAGACGTCTTCCGGCTGAATATGAGTCATGGCAGCCATGACGAGATCCGTGCGCGTCACGCCCTAATCCGCGAGATCGAGCTGGAGCTCGGCCGCCCCGTCTGCATCATCGCCGATTTGCAGGGGCCCAAACTGCGCTGCGGATCCTTCGCGGACGGTCCGGTGATGCTGCAGCCCGGACAACCCTTTCGCTTCGACATGGAGGAGACGCCCGGCGATGCGAACCGCGTCCAGTTGCCGCATTCTGAGATCTTTGAGGCGCTCGCGCCCGGATCGACGCTTCTGGTCAATGACGGCAAGCTTCGGTTTCGGGTGAATGCGGTGAACGGGTCGGTTGCCGAGACCGAGGTGCTGGTGGGCGGCGAGATTTCCAACCGAAAAGGGGTAAACGTCCCGGATGTCGTGCTGCCGCTTCGTGCCCTGTCGGACAAGGATCGGGCGGATCTGGCCTTCACCTGCGGGCTGGGGGTTGAATGGATCGCGCTGTCTTTCGTGCAGCGCCCCGAGGATGTGACCGAGGCGCGCGAGTTGGCAGAGGGGCGGGCCTCGATCATCGCCAAGATCGAGAAGCCGGCCGCCATGAAGCATTTCGAAGCGATCCTCGGTGTCTCGGACGGAATTATGGTCGCACGCGGCGACCTAGGGGTCGAGCTTCCTGTGCAAAGCGTGCCGCCCATTCAAAAGCGGCTGATCCGGGCCTGCCGCGCGGTGGGAAAGCCGGTGATCGTGGCCACGCAGATGCTTGAAAGCATGATGACCTCGCCTATGCCGACACGGGCTGAGGTCTCGGATGTAGCAACGGCGATCTATGAGGGGGCCGATGCGGTCATGCTGTCGGGCGAATCGGCGGCGGGCGCGTTTCCGCTCGAAGCCGTTCAGACCATGAATGCGGTGGCCGAAAGCGTGGAGGAGGACGATACGTATCGCAAGGTTGTCGAGGCCTCGCGAAGCCCTTCCAAGCCCTCGGTCAGCTCGGCGATCGTCGCCGCGGCCCGCGAAGTTGCCGACACCACCGATGTGCGGGCCATCGCCTGCTTTACCCATTCCGGCACCACCGCCCAGGCTGTCAGCCGCGAGAAACCGCGGGTGCCGATCTTGGCGCTAACACCGCTAAAATCGACGGCCCGCAAATTGTCACTGGTCTGGGGTCTGCATTGCGTGGTGGTCGAGGAGGTGGAGCGTTTTAAGCATGCCGTGATCTCTGCCGTGCGCGTCGCTGCGCGCGATGAGTTCGGCACCGAGACCGATCGCATCATCGTCACCGCCGGCATCCCGTTCAACGTGTCTGGCTCGACCAACATTTTGCGGATTGCGCCCATGCAGGAGCGGTTGATCTTCGAAGGCGAACCGGGCTGATCTGCGGCCGCACGCCAAAAGGTCGCCGCGCGGCGGTGCCGGCTTTGGCCTGCAACCCCAGAATTGATGTGCAACACCAGATTTGGTCTGCAACCACCGATTTGATGTGCAACCGATACCAAGTGCGCGAACCGCAAACGCATCGTATGCGGTTTTGGCGTTCAGGGCCCGCGCCGGGCCCTGCATCCGCACCGCCCAAAAGCACCGACCGCAGCGGTCGTGTAACGCCTTGCAAAACGGGTGCTTTCGGGGCTGGCCCATCCGCGCTTGTCTCGGCGGCGTGCGCTCTTTAGCCTCGGCAAAATGCTGCGACGTTTCCCGCCTGTCCCGTTCCTTTTGCGCTTGTTCCCGCCCTTTTTATTCCTGGCCGTCCTCGACAGCCCGGCAGCTGCCTTTGTGCTGGAGGGCGGCATTACCCGGGCCAGCACCCCGGGCGCCTTCGTCAAGCTCCAGCCCGGCACGGCGCGCGCCGTGGGCAATGACACATTTCAGGACCCCAATCTTTATGCGTTCGATGAAGATCAGAACATTCTTCTCGACCGGGACATCCGGGTCGATCTGGCGCCGGGCCGCCCCCTTGGAGGGCTGATCGCAAAAGGCACTGTGGTGGCGAGCCATTACGTCTTTTTCGACCCGGCCGGCGTTTCCTGGCAGGAGGGGTTTGTGGAGTTCGACGCACCGATCCTAGGCGTTGCCACCCGGATCTGGACCCTGCAGGCGACAGATTTTCTGGCCAATACCAAGATGACCTACCTCAACCCTGGCCTGCGCGGGTTGGAGGTCGAGGACCGCGTCTGGATCGATCCAGAAAATCCGTTTCGCCTCAATGTCGATTGGCTGGCCTGGACCCCTGGCGACTATATCCGCGTCTTCACCGCACGCTCGCCCGGGGTTTGAGAGGTGCTGGATGCGCGTCGGCTTGAACCCGTCGGCCCTTGCGCGCGGCGGGCGGCTTGCTTAAGAAGCGCGTTCCAAACCGGAGCGGCCGGCCGAAAGGGC
Organism: Pseudomonadota bacterium; assembly: GCA_039184655.1. Lineage (GTDB taxonomy): Bacteria > Pseudomonadota > Alphaproteobacteria > Rhodobacterales > Rhodobacteraceae > J013. Next base: position 97,041 of record JBCDAZ010000006.1, read on the forward strand.
TGCCGTGTCGCGCCTTTGACCCCGCCGGGGTGCCCCGCATGACGGAGAGCGAAATGCCCAAGATGAAGACCAAATCGAGCGCCAAGAAGCGCTTCAAAGTGACGGCCTCGGGCCGCGTGAAGGTCGGCCAGGCCGGCAAACGTCACAACATGATCAAACGTTCGCGCAAATTCATCCGCAATGCCCGTGGCATGACGGTGATGAGCGATCCGGACACGCGCATCGTGAAGCAATTCATGCCCTATGACCGGTAAGGAGGCCGTCCCATGTCACGTGTGAAACGGGGCGTTACCGCCCATGCCCGCCATAGGAAAGTTGTTGATGCGGCCAAGGGCCATTCGGGCCGGCGCAAGAACGTCTTTCGGGTCGCTAAGCAGTCGGTCGACCGGGCGATGCAATACGCCACCCGCGATCGAAAGCGGCGCAAGCGCACCTTTCGGGCGCTTTGGATCCAGCGGATCAATGCCGGGGTCCGCGCCCATGACGAGACGATGACCTATTCACGCTTCATCAACGGGCTGGCAAAATCGGGGATCGAGGTCGACCGGAAGGTTCTGGCCGATCTAGCGGTCCATGAGCCCGACGCCTTCAATGCCATCGTCGACAAGGCGAAGGCCGCGCTCGCCTGATTTTAAGGGTTGCGCCCGGCCCTTTGAGGTTGCTGCCTTGCGCGGACGTGAACACCCGTACCGGGTCCCATACGCATGCGGCTTTGCGCAAGGGTCAGCCCGTTCAGGGCGTCCCCTGGCGGGGCAGTGTCGCACGTCAGGACGCGCTCGCCTGGGTCCGATCAAATGGGCCCGGTTGGCACGCCCGACGGTATTGGCCCGACGGTATTGGCTAGACGGCATTGGCCAGACGGCATCCGCCCGACCGCATCCGCCTAACTTTGTCGGCTTAGGACCGGATCGGCAGGATCAGATCGCCGCAAACCATTCGCCCCAACGCGCCGCGTATGCCGGGAAGCCTGGACAGCGGTGCAAGCACATGGTCGCGCAACATGGCCAGAGTGGCACTGTCGGATTGATAGAAGGGCGTGAAGACCCGGCTGATCAGCTGGTAAAGCCGCATATGGGCCGTGCGTTTGCGGCGATACTCCCTTAGCGCGGCTTCAAGATCGTCGGTCTCTCCCAAGGCGATGGCTAAGGCCTGGGCGTCGAGCAGGGCCATGTTCGCTCCTTGCCCCAGCTGCGGGCTCGTCGCATGCCAGCTGTCGCCCAGATGCACGCAACACCCCTCGACCGGTGTGCGCAGCGTCCGATGGCGATAGTGTGCCATCGCCAAATCGTCATGCGTTGAGACATGCAGCAGATGCGGCGCAAAGTCGGGCCAGAGCGCTGCGGCTTCGGCCTTCCAGGCATCAAGCGGGGCCTCGCGCCAAGCCGCATAGGCCGCAGCCGGCAACGACCAGAAGATGGCGAGTTTTTGCCCGCGATCCGCGGGGATCTGGCCGATCGGCAGGACCCCGGCCATAAAGCGCGCGCCGCGATAGGTCTGATGCAGCTTGGGCGCGTGCGGGCCGCTACCGGCCGGAACCGTCGCCCAAAGCGCGCCGAAAGCCAGCGGGCGGCCGGGCTCGGCCGAAAGCGGCGATCCCGCCCCCATCGCATCGACGATCAACGCGAAGGCCGGTGCCTTAGGGCGCCCTTCCTGGGTCAAGAGCAGCCGGTTTTCCTCACAGCCCGTGACGGTGCAGCCCGGCTCGATCGACACGCCCTCCGCCTGCGCCGCCTCGTAGAGCAGCGAAAAGAGCGTGGCGCGGTGGATGCCCAGACCGGAGCGACCCGCCCCGCCGAAATCGTAGCGCACATCGAGAACCCGGCGGCCGGACTCCGAATCGCGCCCGTCAAGGGCCTCGATGCGGTGCCCCAGCGTCTCGGCCTGCCCCCGCAGACCCAGCGCCTCCAGAACATCGAGCCCGACGGGCTGCAGCACCAGCCCAGAGCCCACCGGCGCCGGCGCCGCAAAACGCTCGAACAACGTCACGTTGTGCCCGTCGCGTGCCAAGAATACCGCCGCAGCCAGCCCGCCTATGCCGCAACCGGCAATTGCAATCTCCATCGATGCCATCCTCCTTCGCGCGCCCTTTCATGCTCTCGTGCAGCCTTCGTCCCGCCTGGCGCAAGCCTTTGCCATCTTCTTGGCAAAAATACTCCCGCCGGAGGCGTCTGCCCCATCGGCGCGTACCGTACCCTGCAGAAAAGAGACCAAATGCGGGTAAACATCTCGCCCTGCGCTGCAATGCGTCGCATGCGTACCCCTGCCAGAAGCAAGGGCGGGCATGGGTTTTTGCAAAACCAACAACAGGCAACAGGCTGCAGATCTTGCTTTCTGGGCTGGCGATGCTAGGCCTCGGCGGAAAAGAGCCGTAGCGCATGAAGGCGCGTTCTATCGAGCTGGGCATCCTCTTAAACGGGATCGGATGGGGTTTCCTATGTATGGTTTGGACGAGATCAGGGCGCGATACCTCGCCCAGGTGGCCGGCGCGCAGAGCGAGGCGGCGCTTGAGGAAATCCGCGTCGCGGCGCTGGGCAAAAAGGGCGAGGTGAGCCTGAAGATGCGCGCGCTGGGCCGCATGTCGCCCGAAGAGCGGCAAATCGCCGGACCCGCCCTTAACGCGCTGAAGGACAGCCTCAACGCCGCCATCGCCGAGGCCAAGGTCGCCCGTGCCGATGCCGCGCTGACCGAACGGCTCGCAAGCGAATGGGTCGATCTGACCATGGCCCCGCGCCCCGAGGCGCAAGGCACGATCCACCCCATCAGCCAGGTCATGGACGAGGTCGCCGCCATTTTTGCCGATCTGGGCTTTTCCATCGCCGAAGGCCCCCAGATCGAAAGCGACTGGTACAATTTCGACGCGCTGAACATACCGCCCGAGCATCCCACCCGCACCGAGATGGACACCTTCTACATGGCGCGAGAGGCCGGCGACGCGCGCGCACCGCATGTGCTGCGCACCCACACCTCGCCGGTGCAGATCCGCGCCATGCTTGCCCAGGGCGCGCCTTTGCGGGTGATCGCGCCGGGCCGGGTCTACCGCTCGGATTACGACCAGACCCACACCCCGATGTTTCACCAGCTCGAGGGGCTGGCGATCGACCGCGCCATCTCGATGGCCCATCTTAAAGGGACGCTGGAGGCGTTCTGCCGCGCCTTTTTCGAGCTCGACCGCGTCGAGCTGCGCTTTCGCGCCAGCCACTTCCCCTTTACCGAACCCTCTGCCGAAGTCGACATCCGGTGTTCCTGGAGCGGCGGGCAGCTGCGGCTGGGCGAGGGCGATGACTGGATGGAGATCCTGGGCAGCGGCATGGTGCACCCCGCGGTCCTCAAAGCCGGCGGCATCGATCCGGAGGCCTGGCAGGGCTTTGCCTTCGGCATCGGGCTCGACCGCATCGCCATGCTCAAATACGGCATCCCGGATCTGCGCGCCTTTTTCGACAGCGATCTGCGCTGGCTGCGCCATTACGGCTTTGCCGCGCTCGACATGCCCAGCCTGCATGGCGGGCTGAGCATGTAAGATCGCAACGACCGCCGCGACCCTCTGGCCCTCGCCTTATCGGCAAGCCGGTCGGGACGGCAGGCAAGCGCCTTGCACCGCCCCTTGCCGATCGATGCGCCGGCTCTGCTCGCGAGGTCAGGCGGTCTGACGCGACCTAAAGGGGGGGGAACCGGATCCGCCGGAAGGTCAGAACGCCCAAGATAATCCGCGTTGTTCTCCCACCGGGCACGACCCGTCTTTTACCGAACCGTCGATTTTAGCTCCGGGACAGGCTCCAAAAAGGCTGGCCCGCAGCCAATCCTTGCTAATCTTGTCCCTGCTGCAACCGATTCACCTGCGAGGGATCATGATCCGTTTCGTCATGGCCGCTGCTGCGGCTTGTCTTCTGGCGGTCTCCGCCGCGCCAAGCAACGCGCGCGTGGTCGAGTCGCGCCAGTTCGGCAATTGGCTCTACGAGTACAATGTATCGCGCTCCATAACCTCTTGTGTGGCCTCGCGTTACTACGCTAACGCGCAGTTTTCGGTGCGGTTTTACGGCGACCGCATGGATGTGGTCTTTTTCCGCCAGGATTTCCGGTTTCGCTGGAACGCCCGGCTCGGCACCAGCATCATTCGGGTACGCGGCAACACCTACCGTCTGGCCAGCGGAACGGCCGCGCGCGGCAGCACCCCGCTGGCAAGCGCGCTTTACATGTCCGTGCCGGGCGACCGGTACCGGGGCTTCTTCACCGATCTCAAGCGCGCAAGAACGCTGCAGGTCACGCTTTGGAACAACGACTCGTACGCGGTGGACTTGACTGGGTCGTCCAGGGCGCTCGATGCAGCCCTCCGCTGCTGGGAGCGCAATCGCACCGGAAGCTGAGCGGCGGCTGGGCGCGTAGGGGCATTTCCGCTTCACCTCGGCAGGGCGAGTTGCTAGACAGCCGGCGCAGTCGAAGCGCGGGCGCTGGCAATGAAATTCACCCTGTCATGGTTGAAGACCCATCTGGAGACGGACGCGTCGGTCGAGGCGATCGGCGCGGCGCTCACCGATTTGGGGCTTGAGGTCGAAGAGATTGCGGACCCCGCCGCAACGCTTGGGGCGTTTCGCATCGCCCGGGTGATCGAGGCCCGCCAGCACCCCAATGCCGACCGGCTCCGGGTTTGCCGGGTGGAGGTTTGGGACACGCCAGGCGCGGCGCCTCGGGAGGTTCAGGTGGTCTGCGGGGCGCCCAATGCGCGGACCGGGCTGGTGGGCGTGTTCGCGCCCCCGGGAACCCATGTGCCCGGCACCGGGGTCGACCTCAAGCCCGGCGTGATCCGCGGTGTGGAGAGCAATGGCATGCTCTGCTCGGAGCGCGAGCTGATGCTCTCGGACGACCATGAGGGCATTATCGAGCTGCCCCAGAACGCCCCATTGGGCGCGCGCTACATCGATTGGGCGGATCTCAACGATCCGGTGATCGAGATCGCCGTGACCCCCAACCGCCCCGATGCGCTCGGCGTGGCGGGGATTGCGCGGGATCTGGCCGCGCGCGGGCTGGGCCGGGCGATCACCCCGGACGTCCCGCCGGTACCGGGGGCATTTCCCTGCCCGGTGACGGTGACACTGGCACCGGATGTCGCGCCTCGCGCCTGCCCGCTTTTTGCCGGGCGGCTGATCCGCGGCGTGACGAACGGGCCCAGCCCCGCTTGGCTGCAGCGCCAGCTCCGCGCGATCGGCCTGCGCCCGATCTCGGCCCTGGTCGATATCACCAACTACATCACGTATGATCGCAACCGCCCGCTGCATGTCTTCGATGCCGATCTGATCAAGGGAAACGCGCTGACCGTCGCCTTTGCCGCGGGGGGCGAGCGTCTTTTGGCGCTCGACGACAAGGATTATGCGTTCGCGCCCGGTATGCTGGCGATCCGCGATGCAGGCGGGGTGGAGTCCATCGCTGGCATTATGGGCGGCAAGCCGACGGGTTGCACGGGTGCGACCCGCAATGTGTTTTTGGAGAGCGCCTATTGGGACCCGACCCTGACCGCGGCCACAGGCCGGCAGCTGCGCATCCATTCGGATGCGCGCTACCGGTTCGAGCGCGGGGTCGATCCGGAGTTCACCCTGCCGGGCTTGGAGTTGGGGACCCGCATGATCCTCGATCTTTGCGGCGGCGCGGCCTCCGAACCGGTCATTGCCGGCGCCGTGCCCGACACAGCCCGCAGCTATCCGTTGCGGCCCGATCGGGTGGTCGGCTTGGTGGGCATGGAGATCTCAACGGCCGAACAACGCCGGATCCTCGGCGATTTGGGTTTTTCGGTCAGCGGTGCCGGGCCCTTCGACGTGGCCGTGCCCCCCTGGCGGCCCGACATCCGCGGCGAGGCCGATCTGGTCGAGGAGGTGGCGCGGGTCGCCTCGCTCACCAAGTTGGAGGCCAAGCCTTTGCCGCGCTCCACCCTGGGGATCACGCCGCAAACGCTCACCCCGGCGCAAAAACGCGCGGGGCGGGTGCGCCGGGCGCTGGCTGGGCGTGGCCTCAATGAATGCGTGACCTACAGCTTCATCGCCCAGGCCGAGGCGGCGCTTTTTGGCGGCGGCGGCGATGCTGCGCGGCTGGAGAACCCGATTTCTTCGGAGATGAGCCATATGCGTCCGAGCGCGCTGCCCGGGCTGGTCGCGGCCGCGGTGCGCAATCAGGCGCGGGGCTTTGCCGATCTCGGCTTCTTTGAGGTGGGGCCGGGGTTTTCGGGAGGCGAGCCTGGCGAGGAGGAGGCGATGGCTGTGGCGCTGCGGGTGGGCGAGACCGCACCGCGCAACGCCTATGCCACGCGCCGCCCGGTCGATGTGCAAGATGCCAAGGCCGATGCGCTGGCCGGGCTAGTCGCCGCCGGCGCCCCGGCCGAGCGGATGATGCTGTTGCGCGACGATTTGCCGGGCTGGCTGCATCCGGGCCGCGCCGGCTGGCTTGGCTTGGGGCCCAAGCTGCGCCTGGCGCTGATCGGCGAGCTGCATCCAAAAACGCAGGCGGCGATGGATCTGCGCGGCCCCGCGGTCGCCTGCATCCTGTTTCCCGACCGCATCCCACCGGCGCGCAGCAAAGCCACCACGCGCCCGGCCCTGAACGTTTCGGACTATCAGCCGGTTGAGCGGGATTTTGCCTTTGTCGTCGATGCGCGCTGCGCGGCCGAAACCGTGCTGCGGGCCGCACGGGGGGCGGATAAGGCGTTGATCGCCCGCGCCGATCTCTTCGATCGCTTCGAGGGGCCGGCCGCGGAAGCGCAGCTGGGTCCGGGCAAGAAGTCGCTTGCCATCTCGGTGCGGCTTGAGCCCAGCGCCGGTACTCTCACCGAAAAGGACATCGAAACCGTCGCGGGCAAGATCGTTGCAGCCGTGGAAAAGGCCACCGGCGGCACGTTGCGCGGCTGAGGGAGGACCAAGAATGTTCAAGGCGCTGCTTGTGGAAAAAAGCGATGAGGGCAAGACCGCGGCTTCGGTTCAGGAGATCGCCGAGGACCGCCTGCCCGAGGGCGATGTCACCGTTGCCGTCGATTACTCCACGGTGAACTACAAAGACGGGCTTTGCATCGGTCCGGGCGGCGGGCTGGTGCGCAGCTATCCGCATGTGCCGGGGATCGATTTTGCCGGTACGGTCGCGGCGTCCTCGGACCCGCGCTACGCCCCCGGCGACAAGGTTGCGCTTACCGGCTGGCGGGTGGGCGAAAACCGCTGGGGCGGGTATGCCCAAACGGCCCGGGTTATGGCCGATATGCTGGTGCCGCTGCCCCAAGGGATGAGCACGCGCCAGGCCATGGCGGTGGGCACGGCGGGTCTGACGGCAATGCTTGCGGTGATCGCACTGGAAGATCACGGGCTCGCGCCCGGTGCGGGCCCGGTGCTGGTCACCGGCGCGGCCGGCGGTGTCGGCTCGGTCGCGGTCGCGATCCTTGCCAAACTCGGCCATGAGGTCGCCGCGGTCACCGGCCGGCCGGAGCAGGGCGATTACCTCAAGGATCTCGGCGCGACCACCATCGTGCCCCGCGGTGATCTCACGGAAATCACCCGCAAACCGCTGGAAAGCGAAAGCTGGGCGGGCTGTGTCGATGCGGTGGGCGGGTCCATGCTGGGCCGGGTGCTCAAACAGATGAATTATGGCAGCTCGGTTGCCGCGATCGGGCTGGCCGGCGGGGCCGCCATCGAAGGCGCGCTCATCACCCCCTTCATCCTACGCGGCGTCAATCTCTTGGGCATCGACAGCGTCATGCAGCCCTTTGAAAATCGCCAGCGCGCCTGGGCCCGGATCGCGGCCGATTTGCCGATGGACAAGCTGGAGGCGATGGTGGTGCCGGCCACGCTGGCCGATTTGCCGCGTTTGGGCGCCGAGATCCTTCAGGGCCAGGTGCGCGGCCGGGTCGTCGTCGACGTTAACGCATGATCGGGGCCAGATTTGGGGGCTTGCGCAACGCGCCGCGCCCGAACGTTAGACGGTTGCCGGTTCCAAAAGATCCATCCGCGGCATCAGGTCGAGAAGATGGCGGGTATAGGGATGCTTCGGCGCCGAAAACAGGGCCTCATTCTGGGCAATCTCGCAGATCTTGCCATGACGCATGACGGCGATGCGGTCGCACATTTGCCGGATCACCGGCAGATCATGGCTGATAAAGAGCATGGTCAGGCCCAGCTCGTCCTGCAGATCTTTAAGCAGGTTCAGGATCGTGGCCTGCACCGACACGTCGAGCGCCGAGGTCGGCTCGTCGCAAATGAGGATCCGTGGACGCGAGGCCAGCGCCCGGGCGATGGAGATGCGCTGGCGCTGCCCGCCGGAAAACTCATGCGGGTAGCGCAGGGCGGCCGCAGAGCCGAGACCCACATGGTCCAGAAGATCGCCGACAATGCTGCGCACCTCGCGCTCGGTCTCGGCCAGGCGAAAGGCGCGGATCGGCTCTGACACAATGTCGGCCACCCGCATGCGCGCGTTCAGGCTGGAATAGGGATCCTGAAAAATCATCTGTAGGGCACGCTTGGCCGCCCGCGTGTCCGCCGCGCGCGGATCGGCCAGAAGATCGCGGCCCATAACCCGGATCGCCCCTGCCTCGGGCCGGTAAAGCCGGGCGATGCAGCGCGCGACGGTGGATTTGCCCGAACCCGATTCGCCCACCAGCCCAAAGGTCTCGCCCTCGCGGATTGCGAAGCTGACATCGTCGACCGCCCGCAACAGCTTGCGATTGCGGGGCAGCAGCGCGCGTTGCAACGTGAAGGAAAGCGAGACTTTATCCACCTCGATCGCCACCCCGTCCGGCGCGCGCATCTCCTGATGCTTGCCCAGCCAGTGGCTTTGCACATCGATGCGGTTAAAGGGGGTCGTGCCCCCTTCGATGTAATCGATCGAGGCAAAGCGTGTGAGGCGCCGGTCGGCCCGCGGCACGGCGGCAATCAGGCTTTTGGTGTAATCGTGCTGTGGCGCGCCCAGCACTTGGGCCACAGCGCCGGTCTCGACCACCTCGCCGCGATACATCACCGTCACCCGGTCGGCGATATTGGCGATCACCCCGATGTCATGGGTCACGATGATCACGCCGAGATTGCGCGACCGGCAAAGCCCCTTGATCAGATCGAGGATCTGGGCCTGGATCGAGACATCGAGCGCGGTGGTCGGCTCATCGGCGATGATCAGGTCCGGATCGCCGGCGAGCGCGAGCGCGATCACCACCCGCTGGCGCATCCCGCCCGAAAACTGGTGAGGGTAGTTGCGCAGCCGGGCCTCGGCTTCCTCGATCCCAACCTTTTGCAAAAGATCGACCGCGCGGGCCTTGGCTTCGGCCTCGCGCAGGCCCAGCGTTTTCTGGATGGTCTCGATCAGCTGCTCGCCCACGGTCAGAAGCGGGTTGAGCGAGGTCTGCGGGTCTTGAAAGATCATCCCGATCTTGTCGCCGCGGATCTTGCGCATATCCTCGTCGGGCAGGCCACGAATATCCTTGCCCTGAAACAGGATCTCGCCACCCGACACGCGGCCGGGACGCTCCAGCAGCCCCATGATCGCATTGCCGATGGTCGATTTGCCGGCCCCGGATTCGCCGACCAGCCCCAGCACCTCGCCCGGCTCGACCGTCAGATTGACGCCGCGCGCGGCCTTGACCGTGCCCCGGCGGGTGGGAAAGTCGACATCGAGCTTGTTGACCTGCAAAAGCATCAGCGCAGCCTCGGGTTCAGCGCATCGCGCATCCAGTCGCCCAAGAGGTTCACCGCAAAGACCAGGATCACGAGGGCGAGGGCGGGAAAGAGGGTGATCCACCAAAGGCCGGAGAAAAGGTACTCATTGCCCACCCGGATCAGCGTGCCCAGGCTGGGCGTGGTCGGCGGAATGCCCTGGCCCAGAAAGCTCAGCGTGGCTTCCGCGATGATCGCGAGCGCCAGCCCGATCGTTGCCAGCACCAAAACCGGGCGCATCACATTGGGCAGGATATGCCGCCACATGATCAGCCAACCGGGCAGGTCGATGACCCGCGCAGCCTGCACATACTCCTTATTCACCTCGACCATGGCCGCGCCACGGGTCACGCGGGCAAATTGCGGCCAGTCGGTCAGCCCGATGGCGATGATCACGACATAGATCGCAAATTCTTCGCGCAGCTCAAGCGGGAGGGCGGCTCGGCCGATCCCGTTGATCAGAATGGCAAGGAGAATCCCCGGAATGGTAAGCTGCACATCGGCCACGCGCATGATCGCCGCATCGACCGCACCGCCGAAATAGCCCGCCACCACGCCCAAAAGCACGCCCAGCACCATGCCCAGACAAACCGCCGCCAGGCCGACCATAATGGAAAGCCGCCCGCCATAAAGAATGGTCGAGAGCATGTCGCGGCCCTGATTGTCGGTGCCCAGCAGATATTGTGGCTGACCGCCCTCGGACCAAGATGGGGGCAACTTGCCGTCCCATAGCGAGATCTGCGCCGGATCGAACGGGTTGAAGGGCGCGATCACCGGGGCCAGCAAGGCGGCCCCCACGCATAGCAGGGTGATGACGGCGGCCACAATCGCGGCCGGCGAATGCAGAAAGGACCAGACGATGTCATTGTCCAAAAGCCGGGCCACAAATCCCGGACGCGGCTCGCCCTCCGGGGCGACTGTGTCGCGCGCCATCTCAGCGCCCCCTTATGCGGATGCGTGGATCGATGGCGAAATACATCAGATCCACGATGAGGTTGACGGTCACGAACATCAGCGCGACGAAGCAAAGATAGGCCGCCATGATCGGCACATCGACGAAATCGACCGCCTGGATGAACATCAGCCCCGTGCCGGGCCACTGAAACACCGTCTCGGTGATAACCGAAAAGGCGATCAGCCCGCCGATATTGATCCCGATAATGGTGATCACGGGCACCAGCGTGTTTTTCAGCGCATGGGTGAAGTTGATCGCCCGTTCGGCCAGCCCCCGGGCGCGGGCGAATTTGATGAAATCGGCCTGCATGACCTCCAGCATCTCGGCACGCACCAGCCGCAGGATCATGGTCATCTGAAAGAGCGAAAGGGTCAGCGCCGGCAGGATGATCGAGCGCCAGCCATCGAGGGTCAGGAAGTTGGTCTTCCACCAGCCGAACTCGACCACGCCCGAGCGGCCCGATGAGGGCAGCCAGCGCAAGATCACCGCGAAGAGGTAGATCAGCCCGATGCCGATGATGAAGGTGGGCAACGACACCCCGACCAGCGAGACCGACAGGATCGACCGGCTGAACCAGGAGTTGCGTCGTATCCCCGTATAGACGCCGGCCGTGATCCCCAGCACCAGCGCAATCACCGCCGAGGCGAAGACAAGCTCCAGCGTCGCCGGCAGCCGTTCGATGATCAGCTCATCCACGGGGCGCTTGATGCGATAGCTCAGCCCGAAATCGCCCTGCAGAGCGTTGCCCATAAAGCGGATATACTGGGTCAGGATCGGATCGTTCAGCCCCAGCTCGTTGCGGATGCGGATGCGATCCTCGCGGGTGGCATCCTGCCCGACCATATTGTTGACCGGGTCGCCCACAAAGTTGAAGAGCGAGAAGGAGATCGCCGAGACGACCGCCATAACCAGCAGCGACTGCGCCAGCCGCCGCAGAATAAAGCTGAACATGCGACCCCTCGCAAAAGAAAAAGGGGGCGGGTCGTCCCGCCCCCGAACCGGGTTTAGTTCATCACCACATAGCGCGGGCGCAGCCCGTCATCGGCGGCGATTGGCGCGACGAGCCCGTCGGCCATCGCCCAGGCGATCACCTGATGGTGGATCGGCGCATAGGGCATCTCATCCTTGATGATGCCCCAGGCCTCGGTGATCAGCGCGGTGCGCTTTTCGATATCGGTCTCGGTGGTGATCAGACCGGTGATCTCGTTCACCCGAGCATTGTCATAGCCGGTTGCGTTCCACGAGCCGGCCTTGTCGAGGAGGTAGGAGAAGACGTAATGGCTGTCGAGCGTCGGCACGCCCCACCCTAAGAGGTAGAAATCCGTGGTCCGGTTCTGAATCTTGGGGAAGTGCTGGGCCTTCGGAATGGCCGAGAGCGAGACGTCGATCCCGACCCGCGCCAGCATTGCCACGGCCGCCTGACAGATCTTCTCGTCATTGTTGTAGCGGTTGTTGGGGCAATCGAGCTGGATCGAAAAGCCCTCTGGATAGCCCGCCTCGGTCAACAGCGCTTTGGCTTTGTCCGGATCATAGGGGTAGGGCGGATCGTTGTCGGGCGTATTGCCCAAAACCCCCGGCGGGGTGATCATGCCGGTGGGAAAGGAAAGCCCTTCCATCACCACACGCTGGATCGCGTCCTTGTCGATGGCAAGGTTGATCGCCTCGCGCACCCGGACATCCCTGAACGGGTTTTCGCCCTTAATGTTGGAGGTCCGCAGCTCATCGACCCCCTGATCCATGCCAAAGAAGATCGAGCGGATCTGGGCCACGGTGGTGATCTTTAGCCCCTCGGTCGCCTCGATGCGTTTGAGATCCTGCAAAGGCGGATCGAGCACGAAATCCACCTCGCCCGACAAAAGCGCCGCCACCCGGGTCGCGGCATTGGCAATGGGCCGGTACTCGATGGTGTCGACATTGCCCGGGAAGGATCCCTTGCCCCACCAACCGTCAAACGCAGAGAGCACGGTCAGCTCATCCGGCGCACGGCTGGTGACCATGAAGGGCCCGGTGCCGTTGGCATTGCGCACCGCAAAGGTCTCTTCCTTGGCCGCGAAATCCTGGGGCAGGGTGACGTTGTTGGCCTCGGCCCAACCTTTGTCCATCATGTAGATCGAGGTGAGCTGGTTGGGCAGGATCGGGTTGGGCCCGTCGGTGACCAGCTTGACGGTGTAATCGTCGATGACCTCGACCGAGGCGACGGCCTTGGCCTGCTCCTTAAAATCCGAGCTTTCCGATTTCGCGCGCTCGAAGGAAAAGACCACATCCTCGGCGGTAAAGTCCGAGCCGTCATGGAATTTGACACCCTCGCGCAGCTTGAAGGTCCAGCCATCGGCGGCCGAGGTCCAGCTTTCGGCCAGCTCGGGTTGAAGCGCGAGCCCGGCATCGCGGGTGACGAGGGATTCGTAGATCATCCCGTTCATCGTGTTGGTGGGGCCCTCGTTCTGGCTCATCGGATCGAGGGTCAGCGCGTCGCCCTGGCTGGTCCATCGCAGCACATTTTCGGCCGATACGCCCTCGGCCGCCAGTCCGAGCGTGAGGGCGGATACCCCTGCCATCATCACGCCCTTTGTCATGTATCGTTTCATTACGACCTCCACTGCCGTTGAGTCTGCTTGCGCCGATGCGCCTGCATCGATTTTCGTCACCGATGCTTGGCCATCGCGGTGGGCTGAGTGTAATTTGCGCAGAGTGTGACGCAAGGGGCAATCGCCGGTCAGATCGGCATCGCCGGACCGCAGCCGATGACCAAAACAAATGCAGCCTATAGCCGCCGCATGTCTGGGCGCCCTTTTTTAGGCCGCCCCTTTTTGGTCGCCGACCCGCCTGCGGGCATTTCGGATCGTCTCCGTACGCAGCATGTGCCGATCCCAACCCAGCCCTCTTGCAAGCCCCAACCAGCCCCCTAAAGCCCCCAGGGCAAGCTCTAAGACGCCGTTGGGAAACGCGCGCTCAAGCTTCCCAAACTGGCCGCCCGCCGCAGATCGTGATCGCGGCGCGCGCGCTGTCGAGAGCATCGGGCGCGAGCGCTTCAAGGTCCCGGTCTATGACCACGATATCGGCTGCTTTTCCAGCGCAAAGGCTGCCTAGGCGCACCTCGTCATGCCCGGCATAGGCCCCGCCCATAGTATAGGCGTGCAAGGCTTCATGCAGCGTTGCGCGGTTGTCGGGGCAGTCTTCAGACCAAGGCCTGCGGGTCATCGCGGCTTTGATCCCGCGCATTGGGTTTATGTCGGAGACCGGCCAGTCTGAGGCGAAGGCGATGGGCACGCCGGCCTTGCGCAAGGCGGCGACCGGAAAGCCGTTCGGCCAGCGCGCCGGTCCGATCCGGCTCAACCAGGGTTCCAGGCCGAAATCCATCGCGCCGGGCGGGTGCTGGGGTTGCATGGAGGCAACGACCCCCAGCGCGCGGAAGCGGGGCAAATCCTGAGGGTGCAAAAGCTCGATATGCTCTATACGATGGCGGCTGTGGCGTGGCCCGTTCGCAGCGCGCGCAGCCTGAAAGCCGTCGAGCGTGCGGCGCACCGCGCCATCCCCGATGGCATGCACAGCGATCTGCAGACCGCGCCGGTCGGCGTCGATACAAGCCGCAGCAAAGCGCTCTGCATCATGCAAAGGCGCGCCATGCCAGCCGGGTAGGTCGGAATAAGGGTCCAGAAGCACGGCCGTGGCGCTGTCGATAACCCCATCCATAAACATTTTCACCCGACCGGAGCGGAGGAACGCCCCGCGCTGCTGGGCTTGCATTGCGCTGGCGTCCTCTAGCGCGGTGAGCGGTTTTTCGGGCGTCAGGTGGAACGGGATCTCGATCCGGCACAGTAGATCGCCGCGCGTTTCGAGACTGGCCAGAAGCGCAAGCTGATAGGCATTGCCGTCCATATTGTGTAGGTTTGTAAATCCAAAGGAGGCGCAATACCGAAGCCCCTCAAGCAGCACGGCCTCGTCCTCGGCGCGCTCCTGGGCGGTCAGACCCGGCCCAGGCTCGCGCCCCGCAAGACCCAGATTTTCGCGCCCGCCCGTGGTGCGCAACGCCAGCACAGGGTCGAATGCGGCATGCTCGCGCAACTCGCCTGCGGCGGTGCCGTCCGCGGACATAACGACCTCACTGCCCGTTGGCATTGCGCGCCCGTTCAGCAAGCCTGCACGCGATAGGGCCAGCGTGTTGGCCCAAGCGGTGTGATGATCGCCGGCGATACAGATCACCGGCCGGTCGGCCAGAACGGCATCGAGCCTTTGCCGGGTCGTGGCGACACCGTCTCCGAAAAGCTGGTAGTCGGCCGCCTTGCAGATCAAAAGGCCCTCATCGGGGTTCGCCGCGGCGTAGGGCAGAAGCACGCCGCGCAGCGCCTCGGCCCCTTGAACCCTGTCAAGCTGGGCCAGGCGCAGACCGAATGCACCGGCAAACAGATGCAGATGCGATTCGACAAAACCGGGCAGCACCGTGCAGCCCTGCGCGTCGATCCGCCGGGTGGCCGGGCCGCACAAACCGGCAATCTCTGCCCGCCTGCCCAGACCAAGGATCCGCCCGTCAGCAAGCGCCAGGCTTTCCGCCCGAGGCGTACCGGGATCCATGGTGAGGATGCGCGCATTCTCGATCACGATTTCGGCTTTGCTCATTGCGCCTGCCTGTGTTTCGGGCTTTGGCCGACGGCGTCGGCCGCATCCTGCCGGAAACTTCGCCATAGCGTCGCTGCGCCTGTCAATGCGTCCGCTTCAATGCATCCGCTGGGTGCGGCCCTAGCGCCGAAACCGGGATGCGCCTTGGCGCATGCACGGCGTTTTTTGGAGCCGCCTGGTTACAAAGCCCTCTCGGGGCATTTGGCCGGGGCGCTGCGGCATACTAGAGTGCGGCTTGTGGCAAAGATCTCGCTCCATAGGCAGCATGCACCCGCCGGCGGCGGTCCTTTCGCCCTGTCCACCCTCACAGTCGGCGTTTTTTTGACCGACCAGCCCACGCACCGCCTCAGGCTGGGGGGCGACCGCGCCAGGCCCGCGCCGCTTAAAGCCCATCAGGGCTGGATCCTACCGGCCGGGGCCGAGGGGTTTTGCGGCTTCGATGCGCCGCTCGACTATGTGACGGTCTCGATCGCCCCGGAGCTTTTGCACGCCGCGGGAGCGCCCGATCCGACATCGCTGCGTCCCATCTTGGGCGAGATCGATCCCGTGATCCTAGCGCTGGCCCTGCAAGCTGAGCGTTTCGAGGCAGGAGGGGCGCTTTATCGCGACAGCATGCACCAGGCGCTTGCCGCACAGATCGTGCAGGTCACAGGTCTTAAAACGCGGGCCGAACGCCTGGACGATCGGCGGCTGGGGCGGGCGGTTGCCTATATTCGCGACAATCTGGCCGGCGATGTGCGGATCCAGGCCCTGGCCGAAGAGGCCGCGATGTCGCCGGCGCATTTTTCGCGGGCGTTTCGGGCCCGGATGGGCACCTCGCCGCTTCAGTTCGTGATTGCCCAGCGGCTGGCCCTTGCCACCGCGCTGCTGCGCGAAAGCGCGCTGAGCGTGGCCCAGATCGCCCATCGCGTTGGATACACCGATGTCGCGCGGTTCGGTCAGCACTTTAGGCGGCAGTACGGGGCCACCCCCGCGGCGTTCCGGAAAAGATGATCGGATTTGCATAGACAAGCGCAGGAATCGCGGCTGTGGCGCGCCTCTGGCATCCCCAAATCGCGCGCATCGTCATCGCGGGGCCAGCCGCCCCAAAACGCCGGGGAGCCGAAAATGTCCGATTTCGTCACGCGATCCTTCACCTTTCAGAACGAAGGCAGCCGCTTGGCGGCCACGCTTACCCTGCCCGCAACCTTCGAGGGGGCGCCGCTGCCGACTGTTGTGATCACCGGCGCCTGGACGACGGTGCAAGAGCAGATGCCGCGAAACTACGCGCATGCGATGGTCTCCCGCGGATATGCAGCGGTCACCTTCGATTTTCGGGGATGGGGCAAGTCTGGCGATCTGCCCGGCGGGGTACGCTATCTTGAGAATCCGCAGGCGAAGACCTCCGATATCTGTGCCGCGATTGCGGCGACGGCCGCACGTCCGGAAGTTGCGGCCGAGAACCTCAACGGTCTGGGTATCTGCGCCTCGGCCGGCTATATGGTCGACGCGGTTTCGGGCAATCCGGCCATTCGCGCCGTCGGTTTGGTCGCCCCATGGCTGCAAAACGCAGCGCTGGTTGAGGCGGTCTATGGCGGGGCCGAGGGTGTGGCCGGCCTGATCGCGATGGGGCGCGCAGCCCAAGCCGCAGGTGGGCAGATCATCCGGGCTGCCGGTCCCGAAGGCGCCGATGGGGTGCTGATGCCGCTTGGCGGGTATTACTGGGAGCCGAGCCGCGGTGCGGTGCCCGAGTATGACGACCGCTGGAATGTGGCGTCCTGGGAAGGCTGGCTGACCTATCACCCCGCAGATCATGCCGCAGCGCTCGATAAACCGCTGGCGCTCGTGCATTCGGATAATGCGATGATCCCAGACGGCGCACGCGCTTTTGCCGCCGCCGCCGCCGCGCCCGTTACCGAGGCCTGGTTCGACGCATTCGATCAGTTCGATTTCTACGACCGGCCCATGGCGGTGCAAATGGCGGCCGACGTCCTTGCCAAGCATTTTGTCGGCTGAAGCGCGGGCACGGAGACAGCAAATGACCCAAGCACCGCTTGCGCCCGCTGGCGATCCCGAGATCGCCCGGATCGTAACGCTTGTTCGCTCGATCACTCTGGCGGTCGATCTGGAAGCGTATGATTTGGCTCGACGCGCCTTCGCCGAGAAGGTCGTGGTCGACTATATCAGCCTTTGGGGCGGGGCGCCGATGCAGACCACGCCCGACGGGCTAATGGCGGCCTGGCAGGCGCTGGTTCCGGGCTTCGATACGACATGGCATGAGCTGACCGACCTAGCCGCCGAAATCACCGGCGAAGAAGCCTCGGCAAGGGCGCGTGTCGATGCCCGCCATTGGATCGACGACCAGCTCTGGCGCCCGGTGGGCAGCTATCTTTGGCGGCTGCGTAAGATCGCTGGCGCCTGGAAGGTCACCCATATGGTTTTCACCTTGGCGGCCGAGACCGGCGATCGCGCTCTGGCGGAAAGGGCGGCGAAAAGGGCGGCGGAAAGGGCGGCGCAGCGGGCGGCGCCGACACGCGCCTAGGGCCGATACGCGCATAGGAGGGCACGCGCCTAGGAGGGCACTGCATCGAACGGCCCAAAGGCGAACATACCCAGGCTGTCGCCTTTGCCCAGGAAAGCCGCGCAACGGTCGGATTGTTTGGGTCACCGTCTTCTGGATCGGTGCCCGTCGATCCAGATCGCGCCGAGAGGGTTTCGAGCCCTTTCGGCGTACGGAGGCGCGCAGGCCGCCCCGCGTTTATGCCGGCGGGCGTCTTCAGCAGCGCTGCAAGCCGGGCCGGTGCTGCGGCCCGTCGGTTTTTTTATCGCATGCCGCCCTGAACGCGGGTCAGCTATAAAGGTCGTAGGTGCCGCTTTGCCCGACCAGATAGCCGACCGTTTCGAACATATGGCCGGTTTCGTTGTCCTCGGTTCGATCCTCCTGCACCGCCATAGCAAAGCCGTTCGGCCGCTCTTGATAGCGCAGCGCCGCCGTATCGGCCCCGTTGAAGCTTTGCATGTCCGCAAGCAGAACGTCGTCCGGCTTGGACGGGCCGCTGCGCAGCTTGGCCCAATTTTCGTCCAAGCTGAAGGTCCCGGCATTGTCGAAAAAGAGGCTCTCCTCATCGATCGCAATCCAGTCGATCTCTTCGCCGGGGCGTCGCCCATTCGCCGCTTCGGCCTCCTGCATCTGCACCTCGAACCCGTCTTCGTCCACCGCGTCGATCCGGGTCGTTGCCGTGCGGCCGTCACGATCCGTGGCGATCTGCGCGAACACGATGGGGGCGTTGTCGAAACCGGGCCCGAAGCTGACCGATGCAGCGACGTCGTTGCGCGCGCTGCTCGTTCCGGCCTGCACGACCGTCCCGTCGGCAAGCTTATGGGTGCCGGCGCTTGCGGCCATCCAGCCGATCGCTTCAAGCTGGTGATAGCCCGAGCCTGCGGCCCATTCGGCGATACGCATCTCAAAGCCGGTATCGCTGACGTTGCGTAGCTCGGCCACCGCAGCCTGGGCACCGTTGAAGCTCACCGGTCCGAGGATGACGACGGCATCCTCGATCGTCTTGTTAAAGCGCACACTCTGCCAGGCATCGGTCGTGCTTTGCTCAAACTCTGCCCGGCCAAGCTCCAACCGCCCGCTTGCCGCGGCCGACGCATCGATCTGGACCGCCACGGTTGCCGAGCTCTGCCGTCCGCCCTTGTCTTCGATGGTGTAGGTAAAGCTGTCGGCGCCGCGGGCCCCGGCATCGGCCGTATAGACGACTTTGTTGCCGGCGATCTCAACGCTGCCTTTCCCGGCATCGCCGACGGCCACGAGTCTGAGCCCGAAGGTTTCCGCATCGCTGTCATTGGCCATCACATCCAGCCGTACGCGGCCGGCCTGGGCAAGCACCTCGAATGTGTCGTCCTGCGCATCCGGTGCGGCATTGGGCGCTTGCGGCGGATCGGGCAGGGGCGGCGGGCCGATTGTGTCGCCCGGCCTGGGATCGTCATAGACAAGATCGCGCAGATCCAGATCTGCCTCGGTATCGACCAGGACCGTCACGCCGGAATGCAGCGCATCCTCATAGGCCACGCCTGGCTGCGGCCAGAGATAGCCATGCGCCATCTGCGCCACGAGCTTGATATGCACTTCGCCTGCGCTGTCGCGGAAAACGGCCGTATCGGGCGAGGCCTGAAGCATGGCCATAGAAGAGACCTCACGGGCCGCCCAGGATTCGCCGGTATTGGGATGATCGACCGTAAAGCTGGTTCCTGTCGGTGTCGGGCCGAGGCTGAAGATAATGCTGTCGCCCCAATCCATGTCATGCAGATAGAGGCGGAACTGATCCTCGATGTCGCGATAGTCGATGGCATAGGTGAATTCGGTAAAGATGGGGATCTGCGTGGCGATGCCGCTGGCCGTCTCGCCATCCGAGCGAATGATGGTCAGGCCGCTTTCATTGATCCCGCGGATGGCGCCATGATTGGCCATGTTGTTGTCGATGCGCAACGTTCCGCTTTTTGAGCCGTAGCTGACGATCGCGCCCCATTCCTCGATGATCTCGTAGTTTTCGCCGGCGTTAAAGACGGTCGAGCCGTCGCGGTCGCGGCTGTATTGATAGAGGATTGCGCCCGCCTGGCCGGTCAGGCTGCCATCGACATCGACGATCCCGCGCGCCCAAGCGTCATTGCCGATGGCGTTCCCGCCGCCCTCCATGCTGATCTTGTTGGCCTCGGCGACATTGTCGCCCCAGGTGATGCCGCTGGCCCCGAAGGAGGCGGTTTTATGCACGGCGTTTGAGGTTTCGATGGCGCCGTCGCCGGGTTCGGTAAACCCGTCGAACATCACATTTTTTAGCGATGCAGGCCCGTCGTAGAACTGAAAACCCTGAAAATCGCGATTGCCGTCGGGCAGGCTCCGCCCCTCGGCCCTTTCGGCGTTGGTTTCAGGGTTGCCGATATTGTTCGAGCGTCCGACGATTAGGCTGTCTTCGATCGTCTGGTTCAGGCGAAAGCGCGCATTGCTCAACATCTCGGCAAAGGCCGAGTTGGTGAAGGTGCCATAGGTTCCCTGCACATAAGCGCCAACGCTGGGGATTTTGTAGACTGTTAGCCCGTCGACGGTCCAGGGATCGACCTTTTGCGGCTGATCCGCATCGCCTTGCGGATTGCTGTCGCGCACGAATTGGCTGTGGTTGACGTAAAAGCCCCGATCTTGCGAGCTATGGACGGCATTGTCTTCGACCGTTCCCAAGGTCCAGCCCTGAAAGCCGCGCTCGTTGAGGTTGAAGTAAAAACCCTTATTGTCGGACCCCGCCGCGTGGTTGCCGATCCAATCGTTAAACCCGTTGGTGGTGTAGAAGTTCGACGGCTCGTCATCGCTCGCACGTGGGATCTCGTTGAACCGGCCGACATTGCGGGCATTGATGCCCAGATTGCCGATCAGATCGTTGCCGTAGGTGTCGCGCTCTTCCAGATAGTAATTGTGGCTGATCGTCTCGTAGACGACGTTGTCGGCGACAAGGGCGCCTTCGGTGTTGTGAACCGTAATGCCCTTGTTGAAGCTGTGATGCACCGAGGAGTTTGTGACGTACTGTCCGGTCACATCGCCTAGCTCATGCCAGTGCAGTGGGTATTTTCCCAAAATACCGGCCTGGCCCATATAGGCGAATTCGGCGCCCGAGACATACATCTCCGCCCCGTTCATCACCATGGTGTGGCCGCCATAACCGTCGGATTGCTGGTTTAGCGCCCGCCCCTCATTGTAGGTCACATCGCCCTGGATCTTGACGTTTCGGCTGAGCAAGGCGACCTCGGCGCGCATGTCGAGGCGGTGCACATCGCCGTCCGGGTCGTTGTAACTGTCGATCTCGCCGTAATGCATATAGTCGAGCGGTGGCTCGAAACTGATTGTGCGGCCGCCATTCGACACACCGGTAACTGTAAGCTCTTCGGCCTGATCATTGTCGAAGTCCGTGGAGGCGATGACAATCTTGTCGCCGACCTCCCAACCCGGCGCCTCGGCCAGGGCGAACGTGGTCGCGCCGCGTTCGGCGGTGCCGTCGAGCTGGGTCCAGGAGGTCTTTTCAGCATCCGCGCCGTGGATCTCCACCCGGCTCCCCGCACCCATCGCCATTAGGAAGGCATCCTGGTTCTGGATGGTCATCGGCATCATTCCGCCCATCATCGGAACGCCGGCTTCCATCAGAATGGCCGAGACGTTGAGATCCTGGCCGGGGTCGTCCCCGGTCAAGGTAAGGGTGAAGTTGTGCGTGTGCGGGCTCGCTTCGGTCCCCACTTCGAACGCACCGCCGCCGATGACCAGAACCCAGTCGGAGGACAGTTCGATGTCGGCAATATCGGCGACCCGGGCGGTGCCCTGGACAATCAGCCCGCCTAGCGCGGCATCCTTGTCGATGACCAGCGTTTTGCCCATAGGCACAACGACGATGTCATCCGCACTGAAGGGGCCGCCATTGAGCGCCTCGAGCCGGGTTAGGGTGACCACGTTCTCGCCCGGCGGGAAGTTCCCGACCGCGTCAGCCATGTCCATCGGCATATCGGGCATCGGCATATCGGGCATCGACATGTCGGGCATGTTCGTGGCGGGCATGTTCATACCGGGCATGGCCATTGCCGCGGGGCCAGACACGTCGGTATTCATGGGCGCGAAAGGGCCGCCGGGCGTGGCGGATCCGCCTTCGACATCCCCCATCCGGCCGACTGCCACATCGCCGATAGAGAACGCTTCCTTTGCAACCCATACGGTTGCGGCTTCGCTTGCGGGCGCTCCGGTTTTGCCCCCTGCAGCGTCCCCTCCGGCGCTGTCTGCCGCGGCGCCGATTGCGGGCGTCGCGGCGTGCATACCCATGCCGGCGGCCGGCTCATGCTCGTCAAGGCCCGCCGCGTCTTGCGGCAAGCCGGTGTCGTTCGGGCCGCTCTCACCGCCGGAAAGCGTGGTGTCTTGTTCGACATCCGCGCCTGCAAGAGGCGCGCTCAACGCAGGCGCCGCAGAGCCCCTCAGAAGCCCCGACATCGGCAGAGCCGTCACCCGCTCTGATTCGTGCACGTCGCGCTCGTCATTCATCACAGTCTCCCCAACACTGTTCCCGGCGCAGCTCCGTGGGCGCCCGTATGGATCGAATGTCCAGATGCGGTCGCCGCACGGTTTTGAGAGGTTGGACAAGGCCCGATAGCGGAACGCTCACAGTCGCGGCACTGCACAAACAAGGCTATGCTTAGCCTGACACTCTCAACAGAAATCCCCGATCCCCAAATGTGACGGTCCTATGGAATAATGTCTAAAAACGTACGAGAATATGGCAATAGTGTGGCGTTCAAGAAATGTGAAGGGCGCGGTTCGGTTGCCGGGTCATGCGGCCGATTTGCGTCGGACATTCCAGATTTGCGAAAGAGTCGCATTCTGCAATCTGTCTAATTTCCGCAACTTAATAGCAGATTGTAAGGTTCAGTCGGAACTTTCCAATTGGTTGAGTGCAATTGCAGAATGGGATTTTTCGGGTTCGCAACTCCGGCAGAGTGCCCATGGTATACCACATTCCCTGTGTGTGATTTGGTGCCATTTAAAGAAATGAATGAAATATAGATGCATTATCCGACTTTAATTTGCAGTCTTAACTACGCTTTATTCGTGCAGTTCCGTTTTGTATTGCAATCTTACAGAGATTTCACCAAATCAATCAAAACTCGGGCATTGTTTCAAGAATCACATATGGTGGCTCGACACGGGCGCGCGGCCAGGGCGAAAGGCGTTGCCGCGATGATGCGTTGCGAAAATACGAGCGCCGGATTGTCGGAAGCAGAGCGCCAACTGCGCAAGCGATCGTGGCGAAGGCAAGCGAAACCCAGCCATGCATGCATGAGGACCTTCGCAAAGTCGAGGAAGCTGGTAAGGCTTGTGCTCTTCGCGTCGATCCGCAAATGGGAGACCCATTGATGCCGTTTCTGCAAACCCGCCGCCTTTTGAGCGCCGCGGTCTTGATCCTGTCCGGGGCATCGACCGCAGCGGCCGATGGCGTCGTCGAACGCTTGCGCGAGACCGGCGAAATCCGGATGGGGGTTCGACGCGACGCAGCGCCCATGTCTTCGGTCAACGCGGATGGCGGCGCCGACGGGTATACCATTCGCGTCTGCCTCAGCGTAGCCGATGAGCTTGAAAAGCAGCTTGGTATCGACAGGCTCAAACCAATGCTGTCGGCGGTCGACACAGCCAACCGGTTCGCGGCCTTGCAGGAGGGGCGGATCGACCTTCTCTGCGGTGCTGCAACCGTCACCCTTGCGCGCCGCGAGCAGGTCGCCTTCTCGATCCCGACCTTCGTCGACGGGGCCAGCGTGTTGTTGCCCAAGGCGGCGCCGGAGACGTTCGACGCGCTTGCCGGCAAGCGGATCGGGGTGCGGTCCCAAACCACCACCGAAGCCGCGCTTCGGAATACGCTCACGCGGCAAGGCATGGATGCCGAGGTGGTGCCTATCAAGGACCATCGCGACGCGCTTGGCGCGCTAGAGGCTGGAGAGATCGACGCCTATTTTGCCGATCAGACAATCCTTGTGGGCATCGTCGATCAGAGCGACGACCCCACCGCCTTCAAGATTGCGACCGAGACGCTAACGGTGGAAAAGCATGCGCTGGCTATGCCACTGGGCGATGAGGCGTTCCGCCTTGAGGTCGATCGCGCCATCAGCACGCTTTACAGATCTGGCCGCATGGCCGAGATCTTTCGCGACATGTTTGCTGGGGCTACGCCGAGCACGCTGCTTAAGGCGCTGTATCGGCTGGCGCCCGAGCTGCCCTGATTGCAGCTGCGACCTGTCGGGGCGTCGTGCGCAGGCTATAGCCTCTGGCGGCGTGTTGCACGAAGACCCCCATGAGTTGGGGCAGGGCGAGTGATGTTTGTGCGCGACCCGGTCGATCCCCGTTTTGCCCAAAGCGCGGTTCGGTCTGTGCAGCGTCGGCGCTGCGCCGTTAGAGGTAGCCCGCGGGGTCCACGCTTTGCGCGCCGCGGCGAACCTCGAAATGCAGGCTGGCGGGGTTTGTATTGGCAACCACGCCGACGACCTGTCCGCGGGCGACGACCTCGCCCTTTCGAACGGTCACGCCATCGATCCGACCGTAGACCGTGGTCAGCCCGCTGGCATGCCGGATCAGCACGATCTTGCCCAGGCTGCCCAGCGAATTGGAGATCAGCGCGACCTCGCCGGTATCGGCCGCCAGCACCGGGGTGCCTGGATCGGCAGCGATATCAATGCCATCATTGCGATCGGGACCGGACGGCTGATAGCCCCGAATGACCGGGCCGTCCACGGGTTGCAGCAGCGGCGCCGGCGTGGCGGTGTCGGTGCGGTATTGGTCGAGTTCGGGCGAGTCGGGAAGCGCCGCACGCGGCGGGTTGGGCGGCAGCGGATCGTCGGCGCTCGGCGGCGGCGGCGCCACAGCTGCTGTCTGGCCGGGTGCGACAGAGATCGGCACCATAATCGTCTGACCCGGGCGCACGGTATAGTCGCGACCCAACCCGTTCCAGGCGGCAATGGCCGTCACCGGAACGCCGTAAAGTCTTGAAATCGAATAGATCGTCTCGCCCGATTCCACCACATGGCGCACCGGCTCATCAGGGTTTGCTGTGGCCGGGGCGGGAGATGCAGGCGGTGCGGCCGTCTGCGTTTCGGTCGGTGTTCCCGTGGTCGGGGGCGTGTTGGGTGGCGTCGCCGCTTCGGGCAGGTCCGTCGCGGGCGGCGGCGTCAGCGTCGCTGTCTGCGGCGGTGCGGGCGCAACCTCTTGGGGTACCGAAAGCGGGGCCACGGCGGTCGATGGCGGTGCTGTGACGGCACTTTCCGCCGTCTCGGTATTGCTGCGCTCGATGGCTTCGGTCACCAGTGTCGGGCTCCAGCTTTGCGACCCCGGCGTTTGTGTGGTGGCATTGGCGGGCGCCAGCGGCGCGACCCGCGCTTCGGGTGGCACGACAAGCGTGTCGCCAGTGCGCGGCCGCCAGTCCGACGGCAAGCCGTTATAGCTTGCAAGGCTCGCCACCGGCACGCCGATACGGGTGGAGATGCTGTCGAGCGTGTCTCCCTCCTGGGCAAGAACCACCTGATAGTCGGGATAGGTGATCACCCCGCGCGCATCCGCCACCGGCTCGGAGGTCGCAGGAGGCGGTGCGGCCTGGTTGCTTGTGGTGGGTGCGGCCGGCTCTGGGGCGGGGCTGCGCGGTCCGGGGTCGCGTATGCTGCCGCAGGCCGCGAGGGCCAGCGCGCCTGCCAATGTGAAAGCCCAGCCATGCCGTCTTGCGTGTCGCATCGCGTCGTTCCGATCCGGTCAAGCCGCGGTCGCAACCTGAAATGGCAGCGCCGGGCGCGTCTGCTCAATGAACCTCGTTGGCCAATCCTTCGATCAGCGGAACGAACCTTACATCGGCAAGCTCGGTATATTCCAGCCCCCCATCGGTTCGCGTGACCCGGATCAGCTTTTGCACCCGGTCCGTCTGGCCTACCGGCAACACCATAACGCCGCCTGGCGTAAGCTGGTCGAGCAGCGGGCCCGGCGGATCCTCGGCCGCCGCGGTCACGATGATCCGGTCGAAGGGTGCCTGCTTGGGCAGCCCCAGCGTGCCATCCGCGGTGATCACGGTGACATTGGTTCCGCCAAGCCGCGACAGCGCGGCGCTGGCGCCCTCGGCGAGATGGCGGTGCCGCTCGACCGTATAGACGCGCCGTGCAAGCCGCGAGAGGATCGCGGCCTGATAGCCCGAGCCGGTTCCGACCTCCAGGACTTTGCTGCGCGGCTCGACCCGCAGCGCCTGGGTCATAATGCCTACGATCGAGGGTTGGCTTATGGTCTGGCCGCAGGCGATGGGAAAGGGCACATCCTCAAAGGCCCGATCGCGAAAGCTGCGCACCATGAAATCCGCCCGCGGCGTTGCCTCCATAGCGGAAAGCACCCGTGCATCGGTAACCCCGGCCGAGCGCAGCGCATAGATAAAGCGCATGTAATCGTCAGACGAACCGATCACGAAGGCCTCTCCGTCCCCGGGCTCCGCGCCGGCCTTGCCGTCCGAAGCACCCTTTTGCCGCCGCTCAGACTATCCGATCGCGTGGCGACGAGCAAAAGCGCAGGCCGCCCAGCGCCCATATTGCGTAAATGCAGGGGGCGATGCAGGACGCAATGCGGGGGGGCGATAGGGGGGGTACGGGGTTAGAGCGGCTGCGCGATCTGCCCGTGCAGCCCCTCGACAAGGTCGCGCGCGGTCAGATCTGCCCGCAGCGGCGTGACGGTGATGGCGCCGCGTTGCGCCTCATAACCATCCGTTCCGGGCTCGACTGGCTCGTTCTCGTAAGGGTGTTTGAGCCAGAGATAGCTGCGCATATTGGGTGCTTGTTGCGCCTCGGCGACAAAGGTCGGCTTGGGACGGTGACCCTGTCGGGTACCCATCACGCCGGTCACCTCCGCTGCGGGAAAGGGCGGAAAATTGACGTTGTAGAAGACGCCGTAGCGGTGATCCTCCCAGATATCGGCGGCGAGGATCCGACGCACGACCTCGACCCCGTAGCGGCGCGCGGCCTCGAAAGGATCGGGGGCGGTCCGGTTGCGCGGCCCCAGCACCTGGGAGAGGGCGATCGCTCGGTATCCCTGCAGCGCGGCCTCCATCGCGCCGCCAACGGTGCCGGAGTAAAGCGTGTCTTCGGCCACATTGCGACCGCGGTTAACGCCCGAAAGAACCAGGTCGGGCGGTGCTTCCTTCATTACATCATGCAGGGCGACCAGCACGCAGTCGGCCGGCGAGCCCTCGACCGCGACGCGCTGCGGCGCCAGCGCTTGGGTCAGAAGCGGGCGCACGAAAGAGACGCAATGCCCGACCCCCGATTGCTCGAAGGCCGGGGCCACCACCCAGACATTCTCACCGCCGCCCGCAATCTCGGTCGCGATGGCCTGGGCAACCGCCAGCCCTTCGGCCGTGATGCCGTCATCATTCACCAACAGGATCCGCATGATCTGCCCCTTGTTTTGCCCGCCGCGCCGCTCTAGCACCTAGGGCGGATTGCATGGGGCTGTCCAGCGCAAGCGCTGCGCGCATCTGTCGCGCATGGTGCCAGGCCGCCCATTCCGCAAAGCTCTGGCAAGAGGACGGCGTTGCGCGATGACGGATGGGTTTTACAACGAGGCGATGGCGCGCCAGCAGGAAAAAGTCGCCATGACCGGCGATATGCGCGCCCAGAGGCAGGTAATCCTGGACCTGCTCAATCTGCAAGCCGGTCAGCATGTGCTCGATGTGGGGGCTGGCAACGGAATCGCGGCCCGCGAATTCGAGGAGATCGTGGGGTCTGCGGGCAGGGTCTGCGGTATCGACAGCGCGGAAGCGATGGTGGCGATGGCGCGCGCTTTTTGCCCGGGCGGCGATTTTCGTCTGGGCGACGCCACCAGCCTGCCCTTTGCGGATGCATCGTTCGATGCGCTCACCACCAGTCAGCTGTTGTGCTTTGTGCCCGACCGGGCTGCGGCGCTTGCCGAGATGTTTCGCGTCTTACGCCCCGGCGGCCGTCTGGTTGTGCTCGACACCGATTGGGCTTCGCTGGTCTATGCGACCCGGCGGCCCGATCTTTTGGAGCGTGTGGTTGCGATGCTGACGGAGGTCTACGCTTCCGCCCATGTCCCGCGGCTGCTTACGGCAGAGTTGCTGGCAGCCGGCTTCGAGGTCGTTGCACGGCGCGCGCATCCGGTGGTCAGCTGGGATGCGGCCGAGGACAGCTATGCGGGCCAGCTGGTGCGGCTCGGCGCCACGATGATGGCAAGCGATGCCCGCTTCACGCCCGAAGACCGGGCGGCCTGGACCGCCGATCACGCCGCGCTGGTGGCAGAGGGTCGGTTTCTCTTTGCGCTCACCCGGTTTCTCTTCAGCGCCCGCCGTCCTGTGTGACGGTCGCCTCCAGCCGCTTGACCCGGATCCGCCGCAACTGGTTGCGCTGACGCTCCAGAACTTCGAAGCGGAAGCCGTGAAAGGCAAAGACTTGGCCTGCCGTGGGGATCGCCTGCGCCTCATGCATCACCAGCCCTGCCACGGTCGTGGCCTCCTCGTCGGGCAGCGCCCATTCCATCGCCCGGTTGAGATCGCGGATTGTAGTGGTGCCGTCCACGGTGACGGCGCCCTCTGCATCCGGGGTGAAAGCCGGGGCGGACATGTCGTACTCATCAGCGATCTCGCCGACGATCTCTTCCAGAATATCCTCCAGCGTGACCAACCCGCGCAGCGCGCCATACTCGTCGACGACCAGCGCGAAATGGCTATGACGGCGCAGAAAGGTGCGCATCTGCTCGTCGAGCGCCGTGGTCTCGGGCACAAACCACGGCTCCATAACCACCGACATCACGTCGAGGCTGTGCAGATTGTCCAGCCCGCCCGGCGTTCCGCGGACCAGCCGGTCGACCTCGCGCAAAAGGTCCTTTGCGTGGATCACGCCCACGATGTTGTCGGGATCGTCCTTCCAGACCGGGATCCGCGTGAAAGGCGCGGCCAGGCATTCGGTGATGATCTCCTCCGGCGGGCTCGCCGCATCAATCATAAAGATGTGCCGCCGGTGGCTCATCACCTCCTCGACTGTGCGGTCGGCAAGGTCGAGCGCGCCCAGAAGGCGGTCGCGGTCATCCTTTTCCACCGCGCCCTCGAAATGGTGTAGCGCGATGGCACCAGCGATCTCCTCGCGGGCGAGAATGCGCGCCCCGGCATCGGTTCGAACGCCGAAAAGGCGCAGAACGGCCCGCACCAGCATCCGCACCGCCATAACGATCGGCGAGAGCACGCGGACCACGAGCCCGATCGGCGGGGCGACGCGCTGCGCTGCGGTCTCGGAATTGGTGATGGCATAGGTCTTTGGCAGGACCTCTGCGAAGATCAACACCAGCGCCGTCATGACCAGCGTGGCCATCGCAACCCCACCATCGCCGAAGAGCGCGGTGAAGAGCGAGGTTGCAAGCGCGGCCGCCAGGATGTTGACGAGGTTGTTGCCCAGCAGGACCGCGCCGATCAGCCTTTCATTGTCTTCGGTCAGCCGGAGCGCCGCCTTGGCCCCGGCCGAGCCCTTTTCGGCTAGGCTGTGCAGCTTGGCGCGGCTTGCCGCGGTCAGCGCCGTCTCGGATCCCGAAAAAAAGGCGGAAAGAACCAGAAGGGCGATAATGGCCAGTGCGATCCAGCCGAGCGAGGCGTCAAAGCCCCCCGCAACGCTTTCCATGGTGCGAACCCTGATCGTCCGAGGTCACCCTGCGACCCCGCTCTGTTATGGGTCTGAGCGGCCTCTCGGGCAAGCGTCGCCGATTACCGCACCGGTGCGTTTCGCGAGAGGGGATGTCGTTCCCGCACCAGACGCTCCAGATCGGCACTGAGCACATGGGTGTAAATCTCGGTGGTTGCGATATCGGCATGGCCCAGCATGCTTTGGATCGCGCGCAAATCCGCCCCGCCGGCCAGAAGATGCGTCGCAAAGGCGTGGCGCAGCACATGCGGGGTTACGCTTTGTGCGGTCAGGCCGGCGCGGTGCGCCAGATCGCGGATGATGCCGTGCAGGGCGACGCGGGTGAGATGCCCCGATTTACCATGCGAGGGAAACAGAAAGGCCGATGCATCCGGCCTGCGACGCGCCAGCCAGTCGGACAGCGCCGCGCGCGACGGGGCCGAGAGCGGCACCATCCGCTCGCGCCCGCCCTTGCCGCGGATCAGTAGCATGCGCGGATCGCCGCGCGCGGCGGATACCGGCAGGGCGGCAAGCTCGCTGACCCGCATTCCGGTGGCATAGAGCAGCTCGACAAGGCAGATGAGGCGGAGCCGGTCGGCGCTGTCGCGGGCGCTTTCGACGGCGCGCCGGGGCTCTCGGGCCGTCAACAGCAGCGCATCGACCTCTTTGTGGCTCAGCGTTTCGGGCAGGCGCGTAAGGCGGCCCGGGCCGCGGATCAGTGCCGCCGGATTTGTCTTGGAAATCCCATCCTGCAAGGCAAAACGATGCAGCTGCCGAATTGCGGCAAGACGGCGGGCGATCGTTGCCGGCGCCATGCCGCGTGTTGAAAGACCGGCCAGATAGGCCTCGATGACGGCCGTCTCGGCCGTATCCGGTGCGATGCCCGCTTTGTGCAGAAACCGAAGATAGTCGCCCAGATCGCGCCGATAGGCCGCAACGGTGTTGGCCGCGGCTCCCCGCTCGGCCATCAACGCCTCCAAAAAAAGGCAAACCCAAGGGTGCTGCGGATCGGCCGGAGCCATCGGTCGGGTCAGCCTGCCGCTGCCAGCAGGGTCTGCGCGGCGATCCGCCGGGCGCAGGTCTCCAGCCCCAGATGGCGCAGCACCAAGAGCGCTGCCGTAAAATCGTCGGGATCGATGTCGACCCCGCGGTCGAGCGATGCCAGCGCCTTCAGTATCGCCTCGCCGGCCCGGTCTGCACGCAGCAGCGCGGCATAGGGCGCGGGTAGCGGGCTTTCGCTGGGCATTCGGCGGAATGCCGCGACAACGGCCGAACCCAGCCGCCCACCGGCATTGGGCGCGGCCTGTCCTTGCAAGAGGGCATAGGTTGCCCATGCGGCGCTGTCCTTATGGCGGGCGGGGAGCCAGGCGCGCGCCGCTGCCGCACGGTCGCCCAGCAAGAGCAGCCGCGCCATGGCAGCGTTGCGGAACATCGGTTGCGGCAATGCGGCAAGCCGGGGTGCGTATTCGCGGGCAAGGGCGACCTGCAGACCATGCGGGCGAAGCGCCACGGCCGCTGCGACGAGCGCGTTTGGCAGGGCGTCGGGCAGGGCGTCGGGCAGGGCGTCGGGCCGTGGGTCGGGCAGGGCGACGGGCGGGGCGTCGGGCGGGGCGTCGGGCGGGGCGTCGGAAAAGGCTTGGCTAGTGGTTTTGGGAAAAACAGTGCCGCCTGTGCGGTCCAGCGCGCGATCGAGCGCCTGGATTGCGGCGGACCGGCTCCAGATCCCGCCCGATGCGGCAGGACGGGTGGCCCGATAGGCGTCAAAGAGGATCGGATAGGCAAGCCCGGCCGCCGCAACAAGCCTTTCTGCCGCCAGCATGCGCGCACGCGGCGGCGCCGTTGAGCCTAGGTCGAGATGGGCAAAGGCAAGCGGCAGGCCCGCCTCGACCGTGCCAGCCCCCCCGGCACCGATCGCCATCAGCATGCGATAGACAAGCGGCGTGACCGGCCTGGGCATGTCGATGCTGTCGCCGGGCGCGGTCTCCTCGATCTCCAGATACCGGGCCAACAGATCGCCCAAGCGCCGCTCGATCACCCCGCTTTCGCGCGCAACCGCCAGCGTCAAAACGGCGCGCCGCCATTCGTTGCCGCGCGCATGGCAAAAAATCTTTGCGGCCTCGGTCGGCTCGATCCCCGGATGGCCCAGCAGCGTTGCGCAGGCCTGCAGATCCTGGCCCGTCAGCAGCCCGATGTCGAAAGCGCGCCGGACCGCCTCGGCATCGTGCAGGCCCGAGGCCACCAGGATCTCATAAGCCTCCTCCAACGCGCCCATCGCCATAAGCCGCTCGGTGCGGGCCATCATCAGCCCGCTCGCATCGGCCGAGCCGCGCGGCACGGTCAGCCGTGTTACAAGAAGCCGGCGAAAAAGCATGCGAGTTTCGGGAAGGCCGCTGCCTTTGACGCGCCGTAGCAGAGCGCGAAGGCGCAGGGCTGAGCTTTGACCCCAGAGATCTTCGGGCAACCCGGCGATATCCGGGTCCAAAAGCCCGGGGCCAGCCGGCCGCGGTGGTCCCAGCGCGATAACCTCAAGCCCGCGATGCGGTGCCGGCGCGCTTTGCAGCGTTGCAAGGGGTGCACGCAAAGCGTCCGAAAGCCAGGGGATCGCGCTTAGCGGCTCGGCGCGACCGGTTCCGGCAAAGAAGACGAGCCCGGCAACAAGGCCGAGCGTAGACCGAACCGAGCGTCTAGCCATCCTCGGACAAGGGCACATCGACCTCCCGCTCCTCCGGCTCGACCGACAAATCGGCAAAAGCTGCGTAGACGAAAAAGGCAACGAGGCCGAGAAGGATAAAGTAAAAAAGATATCGCAGGATGCGCCCCACGCCGCCTCTCTTTCCACAGATGGGACAGGCGCGGCCGGTTCGGCCGGGAACCGCGGGGCGCTGCGACAGACCCTGCCGCGTTTCAGCCCGTTACGCCGCTCTTTGCCTGTCGTGCCGCTGCCCTTTGCCTGTTATTGGTGCCGCCCGCTTTGCCCTGCGCCCGTTTTGCTGTTTGCCCGCATCCGCGCTCTTTCGCCCTTCGTTTGCCGGCACACTTGCCGGTTGCTGCGTCTCGCCGCCCGCTCACCGCCTGCTAAAGTTCTTGTTGCGGTGCCCGATAGCATGCTGCGATGATGTATTGAACGCACGCGCTGCGCGCGGCAGAGTAGCCGGTTACAGGCTTTGCATCAATCATGGCGGGCCGCGCCATGCCCGTCCGGACGCCAGATGACCCGCCGCAAACCCGCAACAGCTCAAAAGACCGAGGGATCGGGCGCCAAAGACGTGTCCTTGCACCGCACGGTGGCACTGGTCGGGTTGATGGGCGCGGGCAAGACGTCGGTCGGCCAGGTGCTTGCACGGCGGTTGTCGGCCCCCTTTGCCGATTCCGACCATGAGATCGAGCGCGCGGCAGGGTTGAGTGTGCCGGAGATCTTTGCGCGTTTCGGCGAGGGCTATTTCCGCGACGGCGAACGCCGGGTCATCGCCAGGCTGCTCGATGGGGCACCGCTGATCCTGGCAACCGGTGGCGGCGCCTATGTCGAGGAGGAGACCCGCAGGATCATCCGGGACCGGGCAATTGTGGTCTGGCTGCGGGTTGATCTCGACACGCTGTTTGAGCGTGTGCGTGGGCGCGCCGGGCGCCCGCTTCTGGCCAATGACGATCCCAAAGGAACGCTCGCACGATTGGCGCAGAGCCGTGCGCCAAGCTACGGCACAGCGGATCTGATCGTCGACGGGCGCTCGGGCGAGCGGCATGAGGCGGCCGCAGCGCGGATTCTTAAAGCCCTGCGCGCGCATGACGCGACCGCATCGCCCGAAACCCGGATCCTCGATGATCCCGCCCCTGCGGCCCGGACCCTGTGAGGCGCCTGTGACCAGCATCGTTAAGGTACCGCTCCCGGGTCGGGCCTATGAGATCCGGATCGGGGCTGGGCTCCTCTCTGAAGCGGGCGCGCTGATCGGACCGCTCGCCGATGGGCGCAAGATCGCGGTGGTGAGCGAAACGCGGGTCGCGGGGCTGCATCTTGCGGCGCTTTCCGGTGCACTTGCCGCGGCAGGGCTCGACGCGGCGGTTCTGACCCTGCCGCCGGGCGAGGAGACGAAGTCTTGGCCTGCGCTGCGCAAGACCTGCGATTGGCTGCTGGCCGAGCGGATCGAGCGCGGCGGGCTGGTCGTTGCCTTCGGTGGCGGGGTGATCGGCGATCTTGCAGGCCTTGGTGCGGCGCTATTGCGCCGCGGGGTCGGTCTGGTCCAGATCCCCACCACGTTGCTCGCCCAGGTCGATAGCGCCGTCGGCGGCAAAACCGGCATAAACACGGCGCATGGCAAGAACCTCATCGGCGCATTCCACCAGCCACGGCTGGTCATCGCCGATACCGATATGCTGGGCACCCTGCCGCAGCGCGATCTGCGCGCCGGCTATGCCGAGGTGCTCAAATACGCATTGCTGGGCGATGCGGCCTTCTTCGCTTGGCTCGAGGCGAACGGGCCGGCGCTGCTGGCCGGCGCGGCCGCGGCGCGCGCGCATGCTGTGCGACGCTCTTGCGAGATGAAGGCCGAGATCGTGCTGCGCGACGAGACCGAGGCGGGGGACCGCGCGCTCCTCAATCTCGGCCACACTTTTGGGCATGCGCTGGAGGCCGCCACCGGCTATTCGGACCGATTGCTGCATGGCGAGGGGGTTTCGATCGGCTGCCAACTCGCCTTCGATCTATCCGCCCGCCTGGGCGTTTGTTCGCAAGAGGCGCCGGTCCGCCTGTCGGCACATATGGCCGCGATGGGCCTACGGCGCAGCCTAGCCGATATCCCGGGCCCGCTGCCTTCGGCCGAGGCGCTGATTGCCCTGATGGCGCAGGATAAAAAGGTTCGAGACGGTCAGCTGACCTTCGTTCTGCCCCGCGATATCGGCGATGCGGTGGTCAGCCGCGACGTGCCCCAGGCCGCGCTTCACGCGGTGCTCTCCGCGGCGCTTGCGGCTCGCGACTGAGCCTTGCGGCTTGACCCGCGCCTGCGTGCAGCGACAGGGCCCTGGGGCGCGACCGGCCGGTGTTGCGAGCGCTGCGGCGAGCGGACCTGCCGCCAGGATGCGGCATCGAAAACCGCTTTAGCACCGGCGCAAGGGGACCGGCGCTTCCACCCAGCCCTGCCGCCCGGTCTTCCTGCCCAGTCCTTCCGCCCAGTCCTTAAGCACAGTCCTCCCGCCTGATCCTTGGGCTCAGTTTTCCGGCGCTATTTTCCGGCGCAATGTTTGGGCAAAATGTTTGGGCGCGGTGTTTGGTGCGGCGTCTGGGTGCGGCGTTTCAGGCCGAGCAGCTCGCCCCGCCCAGAACGCAGAAACGGGCGCAATGAGGATGGTTAAGGGGCACCGGACGGTGCGCCTCCGCCAGCGTTTCACCCAGCTCGAAAGCCGTGTCATAGGCCAACAGCGTGCAAGCCAGAACCACCGGCCGGTCGGCGCCGCGGCGACGCACCACCATACGCGAGGAGGCGCACATCACCTCGTCGGGGCGCTTGCCCAATATACCCCAGCAGGCGGTGGTGATCTCCGGCACCTGCGCGGTGTCGTCCATCTCGGGAAACAGGATGCAGGTGCCCGGGTTGTCGGCATCGATGGCAAACCCTTCCTGCCTGAAAAGCTGCGCAAACCCGGCGCGGGCCTCGGCTTCGGTCTCTTCCCAGACCGTGCGCCCGGCCACGGCCATTGCAATGCCCCGATCGCGCAGCCAGCGCATACCTTTTAGCGCGACCGCGAAGGCCCCGTCGCCACGCAGGGCATCGTGTTTTGCGGCCGCGTGATGGTCAAGCGAGATGCGCAGCGTCAGCCTGTCGCCGAAGCGGGCGGCCAAATCCACGAGCCCCTCCTGAATGCGCGGCCGCATCATCGGTCGCATGGCGTTGGTCAGCACCAGCACGCGATGGCCGGCGCTAAGCGATGCTTCGATCATCCCGATGATCTGAGGGTTCATAAAGGGCTCGCCCCCGGTAAAGCCGATCTCTTCGGTCGGCAGGTCCGTCTCGGCGATCTCGCGCAGAAAGGTCACCACCTCCTCGGTCGTCAGATAGACCAGGGCGTCGTTGCTGGGGCTTGAGAAGATATAGCAGTTCACACAAGCGATATTGCACAGGGTCCCGGTGTTAAACCAAAGCGTGCGCAGACCCGAAAGGCCGACGCGGGCGCGTGGTTCTCCCTTGGCGGTGATGCTGGGGTGGCTGAAGGGTGCGGGCCTTGCCGGCGCGGCGGTGTCGGTCATGAAGGATCGGTCATGCAGTGATGGTCACGCTGTGTCGCCTAGACCCTGTGGGTCCAGGATTTTGGGCCCAGAGTTTTGGGCCCTCGCTTCGCAGGCATCGCTTCGCAGGCATCGCTTCGCAGGCATCGTTTCGCAGGCATTCTTTCCTTGACCCTCATGGCGTCCAAAGACAGGGGAATTGTTCGAGCGTCGCGGGCGCGCTGTCAAACCGGTTTGGTGCGGCCAAAGGTATGCCGACCGGCAAAGGCCCTGCTTCTGACGCGGATGTGATCGCGGCTTACGCCGGCGCGGGCGGTTTTACGTCCTGTCTTGTGCCGATCGCACCGGAGGCCAGCAACACGCCGCAGGCTGTCACGGCAATGCCCAGCCCCTTGACCGAACCGATCGGTTCGTCGAGCAGCACCAGCCCGCCAAGCGCGGTGATCACCGGCACGAGCGCTGCAAACGCCGCACTTTGCGAAGGGCCAAGCCGGGTCATCGCAAAGCCGTAAGTATAAGCCGCCACAAAGCCCGTCAGCACACCTTGCACCACGATCTGGATCGCGATGAAGCGCCAGCTGCGATCGTCCAGCCCGGTGCCGAAAAGGACAGCCCAGACGCCGAAGCCGATCGTGGCATAGAGCGCGATAATCGCCGCGGCTTCGATGGCCGTCATGCCTGAGCGTCGAAAAACCACCGAGTAAACCGCCCAGGCGAAAGCTGCGCAAAGCAGCAGGATATGCCCGCGCCAGGTGCCGCTGCCCGATCGGGCGACCGCCTCCCAACCGCCCACGGCCAACGCGCCGATCAGGATCAGGGCAAGGCCGATCAGCCGCACGCGGCTAAAGCGTTCCCCCAGCAGAACAAACGACAGCAACGCAACGAAAAAGGGCAGCATCGATGGGGCGAAGATCCCGCCATCGGCGACCGGCGCATAGGTCAGACCCAGCGTCAGAAAGCTCACCATTGTAAAGCCGCCCAGCACGCCCACAGCCAGCGCGTCGATCCAGCGGATGCGACGCGGTTTAAGGCCAAAGCGCAGCCAGACCGGAGCAAACAGCAAAGCGGCCGGCGCAAAGCGCAGCAGGCCCAGATCGACCGGTCCCAGCGCCTCGCGCGCTAAGGCGCGCGCCAGGATCATGTATCCGCCCCAGATCGCAACTGTCAGCGCGATGGCGGTCCAGGCAAGATACGGTTTTGGAGATGTCTGGGACAAAGACATTGTGTTCGCAGGCCCGTGAGGGTGGAGCGGGTGATCGGGATCGAACCGACGACATTCAGCTTGGGAAGCTGACGTTCTACCACTGAACTACACCCGCACGCCTCGTGCCTATCCGCTCGTTGCGGGATGGTCAACTGGGGGAAGGACGAAGCGCATCCGCGGCTTTGCACTTGCATTCCGCACTGTTGCGCCCGGTCGAGAGGGGACGGGTTGGGCGCAAACGACAACCCGCCGGCGCTGAGACGGGGTTTGCGCGCATGGGGGTCACGCGGACGCGCCGAAGCCAGGCCCGCGGACCGCACCGACCGAAACCGGCTGGCCGGGCTTCCGAACCACCCAGGAAGACAAGATCAGAATCCACCCTCCTCACCCATGACTATGGTTCGAACACGATCTCGGTTTTCGTCACCATGCGGTTCGGCGAAACGTTTTCGATGATCAGGCGTTGTTCGGCCCGATTCGCCAATTCGTAAAGTCGGACGAGGTTTTTTCGCAGTTCGACCAGTTGCGCCAGGTGGGCGACCATTGCTTCGGGAGCGGGAAGCTTCAGCGCTTCATCCCGGAACCCGGCCAACCGGGCGTGGATTTTCTCTTGGGTCACGTCCGTCAATCAGGCTGGTGGAATGTCGTGGGTGGCCTTAGGTGATGATCGGGCGGCCTGTTGGGCTGCGAATGGGGTCGGTCTCCTCGTGGTCGATGTTGGCGAAGGGTTCGATTTTTGCGAAGGCTTCGACC
>JBCDAZ010000007.1:0-124542 GCA_039184655.1 Pseudomonadota bacterium
CCAGATCACCGCAACGGGCGATCCGCTGCGCGAGACGGAAAGGCTCCGCGCATCGCCCGTTGCTACCCCGGCGCGAAAGCGCCAAACCAACCGTCAGGCTCCAGTTGCCCGTGGATGATCAGTGGGGGTCACAGCAAAACCCACCTGTTACGTGCGTTATCAGGACCTGCGGGCGTTCTGCTCCTAAGACTCTGAATTTCAATAATAAATCGAAAATTCAAAGGGTGACCATCGCGGATTCCACCTGTTATTTGCCTGAATTGGCGAAAAATTCCCTGATAATACCTAAACCGGACCCTGCATCAAACACGCGGAGACAGGCCGTCAAAATGGCAGGCGTGTCTCCAGGTTTCGGGGAGGTCGTTAGCAAGGAACAACGGATTGAGACCAAAAAGCCAGCCTGTTTCGGTAGCTTATAAGTCAGGCTGAAGCCAGAGACGGGTGTTGGGGGTTGGTGGCGGAGAGAGCGGGATTCGAACCCGCGATAGAGTTGCCCCTATACACGCTTTCCAGGCGTGCGCCTTCGACCACTCGGCCACCTCTCCGGCGCGTGCCTGCCTAACGGCTTCGATGGCTCCGGGCAAGCGCGCTCTCTCGATCATGCCGACGCAGGCCCGCAACGACAGGCAACTTTAAGGCGGAAAGCGCTGCGCGACGCGTTCTTGGCCGTCTCCCACGCTTTCTTGGCCGTCTCCCATGCTTTGGCCTTCGGGCGCAAAAACCGCCAGCGCGGACCAGCGCCGATACGGGGTCTCTGCGAACCCGGCCGGCTAAGGCCGGCTCAAAAAGCCGTCGAAGGATTGCAAAAGCGCGGTTCCGCTGCCCGGCTTGCTAGCCCGTCCCCCCACTTTGTCCCGGCAGCTCGTCGCGTTCGGATCCGGTTGCGGTGGCACAGATCGCGTTCGCGTTTTCTTCGCCATCGCTTCCCGCAGTCGCCGCGGTTTCCCGCGCTTTTTGGCAACCACAAAAGCTCGTTGAGCTGAAAAAAGGCCCGTAAGGCGAAACAAAGCATCAGCCCGACGCATGCTGATCGCGCGCAAAAGCCTCTCTTGGAGCGCGCTTCAGGGTTGCGCGCGGTTAAGCGATGCCGCGCGCAGGCGTTGCCAGTGCCGCTCGAAAGCCCGGGCATCGAAAAGAGGTGCAAGGCCGATGGCGACGGCCCGCGTTTCCTGCAGATGCGCAAGCGGCCGGCAGTCGACCAGACCACCGACCATATGCACCTCTAGCGCGCCGCCATCCACTAGGCGAAGCCGGCCCTTGAAGCGAAACAGCCCTGGCGGAGGCGCTGCGAGCAACGCCATCAGGGCAGCCCGATCGACCACGCCGCCTGCCGCCGACCATTGTGCAAAGGCGCGGCTGTGATCCGTTCCGACATGCTCCGGGCTACCATGTTGCCCGCCACTTTGCCCGTCACTTTGCCCGTCACTTTGCCCGTCATGTTGCGCGCCGGGCCGCGGGCGACACTGCCTGCTATAAGGCCTGTCTTGCCGGTCTTTGCGCAGCAACGGGCCGGCCGTCTGCGTGACCACCTCATCGCCGCCACATCTTGCAGCGGCTGGTGAATGGGCGCTGGCATCGTCTCGCGGCTCCAGCAACAGATCGACCGGTGCCCGGCCATGCAGCGCTTCGATCACGGGTGCGGCGCTCTGTCGAGCAATCTCGCGCCGGGCGGCAGCCGGGTCGGCGAGGTCGCCCTTGGTTAGCACCACAAGATCGGCCGTCTTCAGCGCCGCAGCCACCTGCGTTCCGATCATCGGATCGGCCAGCAGTGCCGCAAGATGCGCCGCATCGGCCAGGGTGACGATCCCGGCATAGCGCATCTCCGGCTCGGCCTGCGCTACGGCAGCGATCTTGTCGGGAAGCGCCACGCCCGACGCTTCGATGATCAGCGCATCGGGACGCGGCCGGCGATCGAGCGCATCGCCAAACGCGTAAAGAAGCTCGGTGCCCATCCCGCAGCAGATACAGCCATTGGCAAGCGTGATCGTGTCCTCATCCCGGCTCTCGATCAGATCCGCATCGATATTGAGCGCGCCGAAATCATTGACCATGACCAAGAGGCGCCGCCCATCGGCATGGCGCAGAAGATGGTTGACCAGGCTCGTCTTGCCCGCGCCGAGATAGCCGCCGATGACGGTGACAGGCAAGGGCGTCATGTCAAAAACACCCGCCCGCCCGAGACGGTGCCCAGCACCGCCAAATCGCGCAGGCGCGCCGGATCGACCGCCAGCGGATCGTCGCCCAGCACCGCAAAATCGGCCCGCTTGCCGGTCTCAATCGAGCCGATCTCGCCATCGAGCTTTAGCGTGTAGGCCGCACCCAGCGTGATCGCCCGCAGCGCCTCATCCACGGCAATCCGTTGCGCCGGCCCCAGACAACGTCCCGAGCCCGTCAGCCGATTGACGGCAACCCAGGCGGTGAATAGCGGCGCCATCTCGGTCACCGGCGCATCGGAATGGATCGTCATCCGCACGCCCTCATCGAGCGCGCTGCGGCAAGCATCCATCCGCACGGCCCGATCCTCGCCGATGGTTTTGGCCGCATGCACATCGCCAAAATACCAGATGTGGTTGGCAAAAAGATTGGCGCAGATCCCCAGCCGGGCCATCCGCCGGAACATCGCGGCGTCGATCATCTGGCCATGCTGCAGGGTATGGCGGTGATCCCAATCGCCATGCGCCTGGATCGCGCGTTCGATGGCATCGATGGCCACTTCGCTCGCCTCATCGCCATTGGTGTGGATATGCATCTGCACGCGCGCAGCATGCAGCGTATGGATGAGGCGGTCGGCCGCTTCGGGGGCGATGACCCAAAGCCCGTTGGGCGCGCCATTGATGTGGCCCGGCCAGCGCAGCCTTGCGGTGTAGCCCTGGATCGAGCCGTCGAGCACCAGCTTGACCGCGCCCAGCCGCAGCATCTCGGTCGATCGAGCGGCGAGCGCTGAGGCCCGTGGCGCGACCTGATCGGGCGGCATCAGCGCCGCACCCAAGGTGGGCACCAGGCGCAGCGGAAAATCCTCGGCCCCTGTGCGGGCCAAAAGCACCGCCAAATCGGCATCGCCCAACTCGGCATGCAGATCGGTGCAGGTCGTCACCCCGACCCGGCGGGCGATCTTGCCGTAATTGGTGATGGTCTCAGGATTGGATGCCAAGCTGCGAAAATCGACACCGATCCGGCGCATCAGCGGGAACATCGCCGCAAGCTCCTGCAGCTCGCCATTGAGTTCGCCATCCGCGCCCTTGGCCACGCCATGGATGTTGGTCTCGCGGGTGTAGCCGGCGAGCGCGAGCGCGGCCGAATTCGCCGTCAAGAGATGGAAGTTGGAATGCTGCACGACCACCGGGCGCTCGGTCGTCACCGCGTCGAGATGGTGTTTGTTCAGCCGCTCGGTGGGCAGAAAGATCGGATCGAACCCCCAGGCGTAAAGCGGCTGATCGGGCGCCAGCGCCGCATCGGCCGCGCGCAGACGCGCGATGACCTCCTCGATATTGTCGAGCCCCGGCCAGCGCGTGCCGTCTGGGTCGGTGCGGTCGTGATAGCCCACATAGGGAAAGCGCCACATGCCGCCGGCCATCAGATGCGCATGGCCTTCCACAAAGCCCGGCATCAGCACCGCATCGGCAAAACGCGTGTCGATCTCGGCCCCGCCCCAAGCTTCGGCGCAATCGGGTCCGCCCACCGCCAGAATGCGCCTCTCGCGCACCGCGACATGGGTTGCTATGGGGCGGTTGGGATCCATGGTCAGGATCTTGCGGGCCTGAAAAACCACCGTTTTGCCCATCTGCGCGCCGCCCCTGCCAATTCAGCCCGCACCCAGACTAGCGGAGGCCGGGCCCCGCCGTCACGCGCGATTTTTGGCTTCTCATCGGCGGCGTGCCGCGGCTAGGCTGATCCAAGCGCTAGCAAAACAGGGAGAGTTCCATGACCCAATTCGCCCGCCTCGCGGCGGCGGCCTTCGTTGCGGGGGCGACCCTGGCACCGCAGGCGCCCGCGCAAGAGACCAACACGCTGGTCATCGTCTCCACCCAGGTGCCGCGGCATCTCAATGGCGCGGTGCAGTCGGGCACCGCCACGGCCGTACCCTCGACCCAGATTTTCGCCTCGCCGGTGCGGTTTGACAACGAATGGAACCCGCAACCCTATCTGGCCGAAAGTTGGGAGATTTCGGAGGACGGGCTGACGGTCACGCTCAACCTGGTGCAGGATGCGACCTTTCACGATGGGGCGCCGGTAACCTCCGAGGATGTCGCCTTCTCGATCGAGACCATCAAGGCCAACCATCCCTTCAAAACCATGTTCGCCCCGGTCGAGACGGTGGAGACGCCGGACGCGCACACCGCCGTCCTGAAGCTCAGCCAGCCGCATCCGGCGCTGATGCTGGCGCTGTCGCCCGCGCTTAGCCCGATCCTGCCCAAGCACATCTATGGCGACGGGCAGGATGCCAAAACCCATCCGGCCAATGCCGCCCCTATCGGCGCGGGCCCCTTCATGGTGGAAAGCTTCACCCCCGGTGAGAGCATCATCCTAAAGAAGAACCCCAATTTCTTTCTGGAAGGGCGGCCGAAGCTCGACGAGATCATCATCCGCACCATACGGGATGAAAGCGCGCTGTTGATCGCGATGGAGAATGGCGAGGCGGATATGTACCCCTTCATCTCCACCTCGACCGGCATTCGGCGTATGCAGGCGGTCGACCGGCTGGCGGTGACAAGCGAAGGCTATGCCGGCATCGGCGCCATCAACTGGCTGGCCTTCAACACCAAATCGCCCAAGCTTGCCGATGTGCGGGTGCGCCAGGCGATCGCCTATGCCATCGACCGCGATTTCATCACCAAGGCGCTGCATCGCGGCACCACCCAGCCGCAGCGCGGCCCGATCATCGAAAGCTCGCCTTTCTTCGATGCCGCGATCCCCAGCTATGACGTCGATCTCGACAAGGCGACGGCGCTGATGGCCGAGGCGGGCTTTGCCGATGGCATGACCCTGACGGTCGATTTCATCCCCGGCCCGGCCGAGCAGCAAAAGAACGTCGCGGAGTATCTCAAGAGCCAGCTCAAGAAAATCGGCATCGAGATCGAGGTGCGGGCCGCGCCCGACTTTCCGACCTGGGCCAAGCGCGTCTCGACCCATGAGTTCGAGCTGACCATGGATGTGGTCTTTAACTGGGGCGATCCGGTGATCGGGGTGCACCGCACCTATCTGTCCTCCAACATCGTGTCGGGGGTGATCTGGTCCAACACCCAATCCTATGCCAATGGCAAGGTCGACGAGATCCTGGCCGCGGCGGCGACCGAGCTCGATGTCGAGGCGCGCAAGGCGCTTTATGCCGAGTTCAGTCAGATCGTGGGCGAGGATTTGCCGATCTACTGGCTGAAC
This sequence comes from Pseudomonadota bacterium, assembly GCA_039184655.1. Lineage (GTDB taxonomy): Bacteria > Pseudomonadota > Alphaproteobacteria > Rhodobacterales > Rhodobacteraceae > J013. The sequence goes on from JBCDAZ010000007.1 coordinate 5,377, forward strand.
TCACTGCCCTATCACACCGCCTATGATGCAAGGCTGACCAACCCGCCGGTTTCGATCTGGGGACCGATGGCACCCATGGACGAGATCTCCTGGAACTGAGCGTGCCGACCCGGGGTTTGGGCCCCGGGTCGCTGCATGCGTGACGCGCCATGGCCGCTTATCTCTCTCGCCGGATCCTCTATGGCCTGTTGCTGATGGCAGGGGTCGTGATCCTGAATTTCTTTCTCATTCGTCTCGCGCCGGGCGATCCGGCGGAGGTGATCGCGGGCGAGATGGGCGGGGCAACCGAAGAGATGCTGGCCCAGATCCGCGCGGCTTACGGGCTCGATCAGCCGGTTCTGGTCCAGCTTGGGATCTATCTGGGCAATATGGTCCAGGGCGATCTGGGGATGAGCTACTTCTTCGATCGCCCGGTGTCCGAGCTGATCGGCGCGCGGGTCTGGCCCACGGTGCTGCTGGTTGTGACCGCCCAGATCCTGGCGATCTGCATCGGCACCACGCTGGGGGTTTTTGCCGCGCGCAAACCCAATGGCGTGCTCTCGGGCTTTGTCTCGGTCTTTGCAACCATCGGCTATGCGGTGCCGGTGTTCTGGACCGGGATCATGCTCATCATTCTCTTTGCCTCGATCATCCCGGTCTTTCCGGTCGAAGGCATGATGGATGTGCGGCTGCGCGATGCCGGCTGGCTGACCCAGACCATCGACGTGCTACACCATCTGGCCTTGCCGGCCTTTACGCTGGCCATCATCTATCTTGCCCTCTATGCGCGGCTGTCGCGCGCCTCGATGCTGGAGGTGTTGGGGGCAGATTATATCCGCACCGCCCGCGCCAAAGGCGCCTCGGAACGCGCGGTGCTCTTTCGCCATGCGCTGCGCAACGCCTCGCTGCCGATCTTGACCGTGGCGGGGCTGCAGATGGGCTCGGTCGTCTCCGGCGCGCTGCTGGTGGAGACCGTGTTCAATTGGCCGGGGCTCGGCACGCTTGCCTTCGACGCCATCCTGCGGCGGGATTATCCCACCATGCTGGGCGTGCTCTTTTTGGCCTCGGCCATGGTGGTGATCGCCAATATCCTGACCGATCTGAGCTACCGTCTGGCCGATCCGCGGCTGCGGGGAGACCCGAAATGAGCGAGGCAACCGCCACCGGCCCTGTGGAGACCGCCAATGCTGCCCCCCAAGCGCGCTCGCCCCTGCGCGAGGCATGGGGGATGTTTCGCCGCAACATCCCGGCGCTGGCCGGGCTGGCTTTGCTGCTGATCATCGTGCTGCTGACGCTTTACGGCACCTTCGTTTACGCCGGCGATCCCTATGAGATCGTCTGGGCACCGCATGAGCCGCCGCTTTATACGCCCGAGTTTCCCCTTGGCACCGATTATCTGGGCCGCGATCTGATCGCGGGGCTGCTAACCGGCGGCGGGCCGACGCTGGCGGTGGGTGCGGCTTCGGCTGCAATCACCATGCTGATCGGTATCACGCTCGGCGCGGTGGCCGGCTATTTCGGCGGCTGGGTCGACAGTCTTCTGATGCGCATCACCGAGTTCTTTCAGGTGCTGCCGGCGCTTTTGTTTGCGATGGTGCTGGTGACGCTGTTCACCCCGTCGCTGACCATGATCGCGATTGCCATCGGCGTGGTGAGCTGGCCGCAAACCGCACGCTTGACCCGGGCCGAGTTCCTCAAGATCCGGCAGCTCGAATACGTCATCGCCGCCCGCGCTATCGGGGCGCAGGATGGGCGGATCATGTGGCGGGTGATCCTGCCCAACGCGCTGCCGCCGCTCATCGTCTCGGCCACGCTCACGGTGGGGGTGGCGATCCTCTTTGAGGCGGGGTTGAGCTTCTTGGGCCTGGGCGATCCCAACACGATGAGTTGGGGGCTGATGATCGGCGCCAACCGTGACTACATCTTGGAAGCCTGGTGGCCGGTGACCTTTCCGGGGCTCGCCATTTTCCTGACCGTGTTCGCTGTCAGCCTGATCGGCGATGGGCTCAACGATGCCTTCAACCCCAAGCTGCGCGAACGCTGATGCTCCTTTCGATTAGGGATTTGCGCGTCGCGTTTCGCACCCGCTACGGCAAGGTCACAGCGCTTGACGGTGTGTCGCTGGGCGTCGATGCGGGCGAAACGCTGGGTGTTGTCGGCGAAAGCGGCTGCGGAAAATCGATTACCGCGCTGGCCATCATGGGGCTGGTCCCCGCGCCGCCAGGCGAGGTGGCGGGCGGCTCGATCGCGCTGGCCGGCGAGGAGCTTGTCGGAGCCAAACCTGCGCGCATGCGGGATCTGCGCGGCTCCGAGATCGCGATGATCTTTCAAGAGCCGATGACCTCGCTCAATCCGGTCTATTCGGCGGGCGACCAGATTGCCGAGGCGATCATGCTGCACCAGAAAGTGGGGCATGCGCAGGCTTTCAAGGACGCGGTGGCGCTGCTCGATCGGGTCGGCATTCCCGAAGCGGCGCGGCGGGCGCATGACTTTCCCCATCAGCTTTCCGGCGGCATGCGTCAGCGCGTGATGATCGCGATGGCCGTCAGCTGCCGGCCGCGGGTGCTGATCGCGGACGAGCCGACCACCGCGCTCGACGTGACCGTCCAGGCACAGATCTTCGATCTGCTCAACGACATTCAGCGCGAATTCGGCACAGGGATCATCCTGATTACCCATGACATGGGCGCGATCGCCGAAATGGCCGACCGCGTGGCGGTGATGTATGCGGGTCGGGTGATCGAAGAGGGCAACGCCGATGCGATCCTCGACAGCCCAAAGCACCCTTATACGCGAGGGTTGATTGCCTGCATTCCCACCTTGGGAAAGGAGGATGCCGACGGTCGCCCCGCCCCGCTACGCGAAATCCCGGGCGTGGTGCCGCCGCTGCATCTTCTCGGCGCGGGCTGCGCCTTCCGGGAACGCTGCGCGCAAAGCTACGGCCCTTGCGCATCGCGTATCCCGGTTCTGGAGGGCGATCCGGCCCATCCGACCGCCTGTCACGCGGTGTCCGAGGGGCGATTGTGACCGTTCTTTTGGAAGCCCAAAAGCTGGTCGTGCGCTTTCCGATGCCGCGGCCGCGCCCCTTTGCGCCACGCCCCTTTCTGGAGGCGGTGCGCGGCGTGTCGTTCCGGCTTCAAGAAGGGCGGACGCTGGGGATCGTCGGCGAATCCGGATCCGGCAAGACCACAACGGCAATGGCAGCCATCCGCCTGACCGGGCCCGCTACAGGCAAGGTGCTGTTTCGCGGCGAGGATCTGCTAAGCCTTGATGAGCGCGCCATGCGGGCAAGACGGCGCGATATCCAGCTGATCTTTCAAGATCCCTATTCCTCGCTCAACCCCCGCGACCGGGTCGACACCATTGTGCGCGAGCCGATGGACCTGCTGCGCGTCGGCGACAGCCAGTCGCGCAACGACCGGGTGGCCGAGCTGTTTTCGATGGTCGGGCTGCGGCGCGATCAGCTGGGGCTTTTTCCGCATCAGTTTTCCGGCGGGCAAAGGCAGCGCATCTCGATTGCGCGGGCGCTGGCCACCAACCCCTCGCTGATCGTGTGCGATGAGCCGGTCTCGGCGCTCGATGTCGCGATCCAGGCGCAGATCTTGAACCTGCTGGCCCGGCTTCGGGGCGAACTTGGGCTAAGCTATCTGTTCATTTCGCATGATCTGGGGGTGATCCAACAGATCTGCGACACGGTTGCGGTGATGTATCTGGGGCGTGTGGTGGAGGAGGCGCCGCGGGCGGCCCTGTTCAAAAGCCCACGGCACCCTTATACGCAGGCGCTGCTGGCGGCCGCCCCCTCGCTGCAACGGCGCAAGAGCCGCGGTTATGTACGCCCCCAAAAACTAACCGGCGATCCGCCCAGCCCAATCTCGCCGCCACCGGGCTGTGCCTTTGCCAGCCGCTGCGTGCGCGCGGAGGCGATCTGTCGGGAGGTCATGCCGGCCCTGGCACCGATGGGCGACACCCGGGCGGCCTGTCATTTTCCCAACTAGAGCGTTTCCCGGCCGACGTGAATCGCGGAGGGCTTCCGGGCGCCGAGCGGCGCTTCCTTTCGCCCTGCAGCCCTGATTTCCATCCCATCGAAATGGCCTTCTCAAAGCCCAAGGCGCTCCCTCAGAAGGGCCGCCGAGCGAACCGTCGAGGGCCTCTGGGACGCGATCGGCCGCCGCGGCGATCTCATCGCCCCAGACGAGAGCGCAAACTTCTTCACCGCAACAGGATATGAACCAGAATGATCGGGAAACGCTCCAAGCAGAATGCGGGGCCAGGCCAAGGCCGGACAATGACACTATGCCAGACCCATGTCGAACTGGCGCCAGACCCTTTTTTGAGCGCAATCCGAAGCAACCGAGACGACCCCAAACCCGGGCTTTCGGGCCGAACCGCGGCAAATGCCGGCCCAAAAAACCGGCCGGCCCGAATGCGAGGCTGGGGCGGAAGTAATGAGGCCCGAAATGGAAAGGCCCGAAACGGAAAGGCGCGAAACGGAAAAGCCCGAAACGGAAAGGCGCGAAACGGAAAAGCCCCGCCGCTGGGGCGGGGCTCTCCGGACCCAGCGGCACCTGCCGCTACCTTCCCCAGGTTCGAACCGGTCCGCAGTCCATATGAACGAATTTTGCGCGCGTGTATTTGCCGACCCCCCCGGCATGACACGCTTCAGCCGCAGCAAACATCTGCCGCACGCTGCGCGAGCGTAGCTTCAAATCCGCTGCCATGCCTTTTGTGTGATACGAATTGGACGCAACGCCGCGTTTACGCCGCCGCAACATGTTGTTGGTCGCGGGGCTTCGGTACCCTGAAATAACCGTATACGGTTCCGTCGCCTCCATCAGGTTATGCGCCGCAGCCATGATGTCGACCGCGCGCGGATCGAACGCGATCAGCTCATTCTGCCGCCAGTCCCGCATAAAGAACGAGATCTCGTTCATCGCGTCGGGGATATAGGCCCCGTCGAGCCAGTAGATGGTATCGACCTGCTCGCCGGTGCGCGGATTGCTCAGAGCGATCCGCCGGATGTCGCCGGCCCCGCGTATCAGACCCGGCGCATTGGCCAGGACCGGTGCTGCGCTTATTGAGGCGAAAGCGGACGCCACGCCCAACAGAAATCGACGGGAAACCCCAGCTTCGTCCGATGTGTTGTTGTGCACTGTCGCCTCGTTCCGACTTCCGCGTTTCCCGCGGATTAATCGCCCATCCCGTGTCCCAGGGAGACTATTGCATGTCGGGGCGACTCAGCCAAGTTGCAGATTTATCTCAAGAATTTTCTCGTCTGTGCGCCTTGTCACAGATGATCTGTTGAAAAAGGGTGAAGAAATCGGCCTGATTATGCCAATACGTTGAACTGATCGGCAAAATCCCGCTCATATGCGGCGCGATCCACACGCTTGAGCAAAATCTTGCCTAATGAACTCTTGGTGCATCGTCAAAATTCGGTCTTTGAGATACGCTTAGCGTGCTTGTAGTATGATGTTGCGAAGGAGCAACAATGACACGTCTTTATCGCATCGGGCCAGGTGTACTGCTGGCCGCCGCCATTCAGATCGGGGGGCCACTGGCCGCCCAGGACACGATTCTGGCCCAATCGACACGCCTTTCGGGTTTGGTGCCGGCTGCGGTGAGCGCGCCGCAAATGGCCCTATCGCGCGCGCTTACCGACCGGTCGGTCGCGTCGGATGCGGTCCAGGCGTTTTATGCCGCGCGCGATCACCGTCCGTTCTGGATGGGGGGCGACACGCGCTGGCGCGCAGCGCTGTTGCGCAGCATCGAGGCGGCCGACACGCACGGGTTGCCGCGCAGCCGCTATGCCGGACCGCATTTGCTGGCGCTGATCGGCAGCGGCAATAGCCTGGATGCCGAAGCGGCGCTTATGAAGACCTATTTGGATTTCGTCAACGACATCGCCGCGGGCGTGATCGAACCGCGTTCGGCCGACAGCGAGATCCATATCCCGTCCGAAGCTATGCCTCTGGATGCGGTGCTGGCGCGGCTTGCCGGCGCGCCGCCGCGCGACTTCTTTGGCTTTGCACCGAAAACGCAGGAGTATCGCCGGCTGGTGGCCGAGCTTGCCGCGATGCGGGCGCGCAGGATCGAGCGTGAAAGCCTTGCCAAGGTTCCCGATGGGCGGACGATGCGGCTGGGCTACCGCTCGGATCGGGTGGTTTTGTTGCGTGCGCGGCTGGCCGATGCGGTTGCGCGTCCGCAGACCGTTGATCCCACAACCCCCATTCTGATTGCCGCGCATCTGCCGACTTCGCACGAAACGCCTCAAACACTCGCCTCGCCCGAAGCGCCCCGAACGTCTCCGGCGGCTATGGTTGAGCCGGAGGGCGATGTGCGTGTCTATGATGCGACATTGATGGAGGCTGTACGCCGCTTTCAGGCGCGCAACCGATTGACGCCGGATGGCATCGCCGGCCCGGCAACACTTGGCCGGCTGAACACCGATGCGGATGACCGCATCGGTCAGATCATCGTCAATCTAGAGCGGATCCGCTGGCTGCACCGCGACCCCAATGAGCGTCATATCTTCGTCAACCAGGCCGACTTTACCATGGAATTCATGGATGGCGGGCGGGTGTTGCTGGCCAGCCGGGTCGTCGTCGGCAAACGGCGCCACGCAACGCCTGAATTCATCGACGATATGGACCATATGGTCGTGAACCCGACCTGGCACGTGCCTTACAGCATCGCGACCAAGGAGATCCTGCCCGCGTTGCAACAGGACCCGACTTATCTTGAACGCAACGGCATGCGTCTGGTCCCGACGGGCGAAGAGCCGGTCCCTGACGGGGTAACGCGCGATTTCAGCCAATTCTCGCGAGCCTATTTTCCGTTTCGGATCAAGCAGGACCCGAGCAGTTCTAATGCGCTGGGGCGGGTCAAGTTCATGTTTCCCAACCAGTTCGCGATCTATCTGCACGACACGCCCAGCAAAAGCCTGTTCAACTATGACCAGCGGACCTACAGCCATGGCTGCGTGCGCGTCGAACAACCTTTCGATCTGGCTTATGCGCTGCTGCAGGGCCAGGTTGCAGACCCTCAGCTCTATTTCAACCGGCTTCTCGACCGCGAAGAGGAGCGCCGGATCAACCTCGACCGCCCGGTGCGGGTCTATCTGACCTATCGCACGGTGTTCGTCGACCGCGCCGGGGTTTTGCAGTTCCGCGACGATGTCTATGGGCGCGATGAGCGGGTTCTGGCAAGGTTGGCTGAGGAAGGGGTGCAGCCGCTTTGATGCCAGTCTGAGGCAGTAGCGGGCCGAACGACCGCAAAGCACAGGCCGGGTCGCGTACCCGGCCTTTTCCGTCTGTCGGACAGTCGCTATACAGACGCAACCTGCGACAGAAGGCGGAGACATCCTTGACCCTAACCGTGGCTCTCCTGGCCCAGGCGCTGCAGGGCGAGGCCGTGGGCGACGCGTCGCTTCCCATCGGCCGGCCGTCGGCGCCGGAGGATGCCGGGCGCGACGACCTCGTCGTGGCGATGGATCGGCGCTATGCCAAGGGGTTGGAACGCTGCCCGTCCCGGGTCGCCTTGCTTTGGCCCGGTGCGGACTGGCATGCGCTGGGTTTTGAGGCGGCGATCTTCGTTCGGCGTGCACGCCTGGCCCTGGCCGACCTTACCGGACGCTTCGAGACGCCCGATCTGCCCGAGGCGGGGATCCACCCGCTTGCCGCGATCGACCCGACCGCCGAGATCGGGCCGGATGCCGCCATCGGCCCCTTCGTCCGAATCGGGGCTGGGGTCCGCATCGGCCCGGGCGCTTCGATTGCGGCGCATTGCAGCATCGGTCGCGGTGCGGCGCTGGGTTGCGATAGTATTCTGCATGAAGGGGTGCGGATCGGCACTGCGGTTGCGATCGGCGATCGGTTTCGGGCCCAGCCAGGGGCGGTGATCGGCGCAGATGGCTTTTCTTTTGTCACGCCCGAGCGTGGGGCCGTCGAAGCCGCTCGGTCGATGGAGCGTAGCCCGGAGGTCGCTCGCGCGGCTCATTACCGGCGCATTGCGTCCTTGGGCGCGGTGCGTATCGGCGACGATGTCGAGGTTGGGGCGAATAGTTGCGTCGATCGCGGCACATTGACCGACACCCGCATCGGCTCAGGCACAAAAATCGACAATCTTGTACAGATTGGACATAATGTTGAAATTGGGGAAACCTGCCTGATTTGCGGCCAGGCGGGCGTTGCCGGCTCTGTCCAAATCGGCGACAGGGTGGTGCTGGGCGGTCAGACCGGTGTCGCGGACAATCTCAAGATCGGGTCGGATGTGCTTGTTGCCGCGCAGTCCGGCGTCGGCACAAATCTGAAAGGACCAGGGGTTTACATGGCGGCTCCGGCCGTCCCGCGCGATCGCGCCGCCAAGATGCTGATGCTGATGCGGCGCCTGCCAGAGCTTTTCGACCGCGTCGCCGCGCTGCAGAAAGCGGTTTCCAATCGCAAGTCCAACGGCTAGAGCAGGGCCGGGCAAGAGGGAGAGGCACATGTCCGACGAGGTTGCGCGGAAGGTGATCGAGATCATTGCCGAGCAGGCTGTGCTGGAGCCGGGCGAGGTCGAAATGGAGGCGACGCTCGAAGATCTTGGGGTCGACAGTCTGGCCCTGGTCGAGGCTGTCTTTGCCATCGAGGAAGCCTTCGACATCTCGATCCCATTCAACGCGAATGAGCCGGGTGAGTCCGAATTCGACGTTAGCAATGTCGCCGCCATCGTCGAGGCGGTGAAAGGCCTGATCGCGGCCAAGACGGAGGGGTGACGAGCCAGATGCGGCGCGTCGTCATCACCGGGGCCGGGACGATCAATGCGCTCGGCAACTCGGTCGCGGAGACCTTTGCGGCAATGCGCGAAGGCGTTTGCGGCATCGGAGCTCTGGCGTTTCGTGATGTAGAGCGTCTGGCGATCCGGATCGGCGGCCAGATCCACGATTTCGACGAAACCGCGCATTTCAACCGCTCGGAAATCGCCATTCTAGACCGGTTCTCGCAATATGCGATGATCGCCGCGCGAGAGGCGATGGCCCAGTCCGGCCTCACGGTTGAAGGGGCGGACGCGGCCCGGGTCGGCGTCGTGATCGGGACTTCGGGCGGCGGGCTGCGCACGCAGGACGAGAACTACCGCCTGGTCTATGAAGACGGTAAAAACCGGGTGCATCCCTTCATCATACCGCGCTTGATGAACAGCGCCGCGGCAAGCCAGATTTCCATGGCCTGGGGGTTGACGGGGCCTTCCTATTGCGTGGCGACGGCCTGCTCCTCCTCCAACCACGCCATCGGCCAAGCGTTTCATCTGATCCGCGGCGGAACGACGGATGCGATGGTCACCGGCGGGACCGAGGCGATGTTGGTCTTTGGCGGCATCAAGGCATGGGAAGGCTTGCGCGTCATGTCCAAGGATGGCTGCCGGCCCTTCTGCAAGACCCGAAACGGCATGGTACAGGGTGAGGGCGCTGCGATCTTCGTGATGGAAGAGCGCGAGGCGGCCCTTGCGCGGGGCGCACCGATCCTGGCAGAGATCGTCGGCTTTGCGATGACGTCGGACGCCTCGGACATCGTGATGCCAAGCCTCGACGGTGCGGCCCGGGCGATCGCGGGGGCGCTACGCGACGGGCAATTGGCGCCCGAGGAAATCGGCTACATCAATGCGCATGGCACCGGAACCGCCGCCAACGACCGCACCGAATGCGCCGCGGTGCGTCAGGTGTTCAAGGCCCATGCGGATCGGTTGATGATGTCCTCGACGAAGTCGATGCATGGCCATTTGATCGGCGGCACCGGCGCGGTCGAGTTGCTGGCGGTGTTGATGGCGCTGCAGGATGGCGTGATCGCGCCGACGATAAACTACGAAACGCCCGACCCCGACTGCGATCTTGACGTGGTCCCGAATGTCGCGCGCGAGGCGCGGATTGGCGCTGCCCTCTCCAACGCCTTTGCATTCGGTGGGTTGAACGCGGTTCTGGCTTTCCGCGCCGGCTGACGGCGCGCCGACCTCACGGCCCGACCGCGCCGCCCGGAAACGACCTTATTCGGTTGCGGGTTTGAGCGAGTCAAAGGCCGCGGTGAACCCGGTCAGGGACAGTGTCCCGACGATCGGCGCGTCGGGGGCGGTGACCGAGACGACAGACAGCTTCGCCTGCGCACCTTTTTTAAGACGCGTTACGGTCGCTGCGGTCAGGCCCAGCCGCGCAAAGCAGCCCGCCTGCACACAGTAAAGATAAGGATAGGCTAGCGGTGTGCCCGAATCGATCACCAGCGCCAGGCCGCGCGGCAAAGCCACGCCCAGCCCGGTGACGACCGTTGCGCCCGCCGCCGCCTGAGTGCCCTCGGGCAGCTTGATCATGGTGAACTCGGCGACCGTCCGGCCCTGGTCGTCCTTGGCCAGCTGATACATGAAGCACTGATCCTCATCCGAGGCGTTGCAGCGCACCTGCCAGTCGCCATGTTCGGACTGAAGCACCTCCCGCGGCTTCTCCGCTTCGGCCAAGGGGTAGATCTCGTCGAGGTCCTGCGACGATGCAGGTTCGGGCGATGTTTCGGTCGTTTCTTCCGCGACCGTCTCCTCGGCGGTCGTGTCTTGGGCGACCGCCGGTGCCGCAAGAGCCAGAAGAAGCATTGAAATCACAATCTTGACGCGCGTCTGCATAGGTTCCTGCTCTCCGTTCGTGACCGGCTTGCGACCAGCGAGGCGGGATCCTCGTCGCTCCGCGCTGCACCGGTGCCCCGGGCTGGTATAATGCCATTCTCCGGGGGCTTGCAAAGTCAAACTCTCGCCAGCCAAAAGTGCCGTGCTGGCTGTGGGGCCGGCACAAAAAAGGGGGGGCCGTCCGATCCGGCACCCCCCATCTGTTGTCTCTTCCCTGTCGGACTGGCCAAGCCTGTCGCCACCGGACGCTACGAAGATTCGGGTTGCTGGTCAACTGCATACCTGGCAGGGCAGGGCGCAAACCCGGCGCAGCAAAAAAAAGGCCGCGCTGGATGCGCGGCCAGTTCGACAGGGAGGAAGTTGTCAGAACACCAGCAGCGCTGATGACCAACACTCGGCAATCTGACATTAAACAGTTAATACTTTATTGTGACTGGACTAAGGGGTGATTGTGAGAGAGTTGCCACAATATGGCGGATGGCCAAAGTAAGGTCAGCGCCGTTTCGACGGCGGCGCTTTAGCAGTTGCGACAGAGCGCCCTAGAAAACCGCCGCTCCAGCGGGCGGATCGGGCAAGCCGCCCCTCGGCGGCCCGCAAGCAGGGCATCCGCAACGCGTGCGCCGTAGATCGTCGCCAAGGCTTTCTCGACCGGCCGGGTTCAATTTATTGCAAAGATCAAACGCGGCCCGATCAGGCCGGGTCGCGACGGCGGGTATGTGCCTTGCCGGGCCGGCTTAGGTCTTAGAGAAAGCTCGAAATTTGCTTTCTAAGTATCTGAATTAAATGAGTCTTCCGATCAGGAGCGCTCAGCGATCCCATACAGGGGTTTTGGGGCAAGGTCGCCCACCTGCACATTATGCCTGGGCCGGCGTGCAGGTCGCTCGGGCTTAGATCCCGCGGAACACTGGCGCGCGTTTCTCGCGGAATGCGGCCACGCCTTCGGCATGGTCTTCGCTTTCCACAGCGCTGGCGGCGATTTGGGTGATTGCCGCCAGAGCATCCGGCTCCGGGATCTGCTGCAGGGCGCCCAGAACCCGCTTTGCGCCCGCGATGGAAAGCGGTGCAGAGCCGCGGAACGTCTCGGCCTGTTCCATGGCTGCGCTGACGGGATCGCCTTGCGTTGTGCCAGTCAGAAGGCCCATGCCGACGGCCTCGGCCGCCATGAAGCGACGGCCGGAAAAGAGAACCGTCTTGGCCGCGGCCAATCCGACGGCCGCAAGCAGGGCGCGGGTCTCGGCCACGCCATAGACAAGGCCGAGCTTCGCGGCGGGTATGCCCATATAGGCGCTCTCATCGCCGAGACGAAAATCGCAGCACAGCGCCAAGCCGCAACCGCCCCCCATGGCCGCACCGGAAATGGCGGCGAAGGTGGCCTTCGGAGAGTCGAGAATGGCATGATTGGCGCGTTCGACCGCCTCGGAGTAGCGCGCGCCGGCTTCGGCATTCGACCGCGTGGTTGCAAACTCCTTTATGTCCGCGCCGGCGCAGAAGGCACCACCAGCACCCGTCAGAACGATGGCACGGATTGCCGGTTCGGCGGACAACCCCTCGAAGGCATCGGCAAGGGCCGTCCACATCGCGAGCGTCATGGCATTGCGTTGGTCCGGCCGATTGATGGTGACCAGCGCGATGGCGAGGTCGCCGCGGTCCGTCACAATCGCGCGGGCATCGGCAACACCGGTCGGGGCGGCGCTGGCATCGGTCATGCGTGTCTCCTGGCGATTTGTCCGGACGAATTTTGCATTGCGGCGTTGGGCATAGCACGTAATCTCGGCGGATACAGCCACGGGAGACTGCATGACCTGGTCGAGCCCCCGGATGCCTTTCGCGATGGCCAATGCGCGTGCTCCCCTGGCACCGCCCGAAGGCAAGCCGATCATCGCGAACATCGCGATCAATATCGAGCACCAGCCTTTCGACCGGCCGATGCCGCGCGGCGTGCTGCCGCCCCCGCATGGCGCCGCACCCGCCCCGCCGGACGTTCCGAACTGGGCCTGGGTGGAGTATGGCATGCGGGCCGGCATGCCGCGCATCATGGCGATGCTGGAAGATCGCGGGCTTCGGGCCTCTGCACTTCTCAACGCGTCGGTCGCCGATATGTACCCGTCGCTGATGGAGGCGATCCTGAAGGCCCGGTGGGAGCTGGTCGGCCATGGCTGGATCCAGCAATCGCTCAAGCAGGCCGAGGATGAGGAGGCGGTGATCGTCGCCACGCTCGACAGGCTTCGGCAGATGGGGCCCGTGCGCGCCTGGTTGGGCCCCGGCTTGGGCGAAACCGATGCGACGCCCGATCTGTTGCGCAAGCATGGGATCCTGTTCCTGCATGATTGGTATGTGGAGGATCTACCGGTCTGGATGCGAACCCGGCATGGCGCGATGCTGGCGATGCCCTATGCCTTTGCGCTCAACGATGTGCCGATGTTCGTGATCGAGCAGGCCGGATCGGAGGAATGGACCCGCCGGGTGGCAGCAACCCTGTCCGTCTTCGCCCGCGAAGCCGCCCAGCAGCCGCGCGTGCTGACCCTCGCCCTGCACCCCCATGTCATCGGGGTGCCGCATCTGGCGCATCGCCTTGTCGAGACGCTCGATCTGCTGATGGCCCGTGACGATGTGATCTTCATGACCTCCAGCGAGATCGGCGATTGGTATATGGCGGCTGACGCGCCCGGCCAGGCGGCGATGGAGGCGTTCTCGGCAGCACCGCCCGGGCAACCGGCATGAATGCGCTGGGATCGCTTCGGGTGCTCGATCTCACCCGTGTCCGCGCGGGTCCGACCTGTTGCCGGGTGTTGGCCGATTTCGGTGCCGACGTCATTCGGATCGAGGCGCCCGCCGGCATTACGCGCAACGAGGCGATCAACGGGCCGCGCGACGGGTCGGACATGCAGAACCTGCATCGCTCCAAACGGTCGCTGACCCTCAATCTGAAAAAACCCGAAGGCCGCGCGATCCTGCTCAAGCTGATCGAGGGCGCCGATGCGGTGGTCGAGAACTACCGCCCCGGCGTGATGACCCGTCTGGGGCTTGGCTATGAGGCGCTGGCGGCGGTCAATCCGCGCATCATCCTGGCCTCGATCTCGGGCTTTGGGCAGGACGGCCCCTATGCCGACCGGCCGGGGTTCGACCAGCTTGCCCAGGGGATGGGCGGCCTGATGGCCGTGACCGGGCATCCCGGGCAGGGGCCGCTGCGGGCCGGGGCCGCGGTCGCAGATTTTGCGGCCGGGCTCTACGCCTGCATCGGGATCCTGCTGGCGCATGCAGAGCGGGCGCGTTCGGGCCGCGGACAGTGGGTTCAGACATCGCTCCTGCAGGCCCAGATCGCGATGATGGATTTTCAGGCCGCGCGTTACCTGGTCGAAGGGGAGGTGCCGGGTCAGGCCGGCAACGATCATCCGGTGACCATCCCGACGGGGGTCGTCGAGACGGCCGATGGGCATCTCAATCTCGGCGTGGCCGGCGATGCGCAATGGCGCGACCTGTGTGCGGTGATCGGGCAGCCGGCCCTTGCCGGGGATGCACGGTTTGCCACGGCGGAAGCCCGCACGCAAAACCGCGAGGCCTGCTGGGCGGCGCTGAATCCGGTCTTTCTGACCCGCGACACGGCGGCGTGGATGGAGGCGCTGGTGGCCGCGTCGGTGCCGGCCGGGCCGATCTACCGGATGGATGCTGTCTTTTCGGACCCTCAGGTGCGGCATCTGCGCATGGCCGAATCCGTGGCGCACCCGCGGCTGGGAGACATTGCCCTTGTCAGCCAGCCGGTCCGGCTGTCGCGCACGCCGCCGGCGATCAGCCGTGCGGCACCCGATGCGGGTCAGGAGAACGCCGAGATCCTCGCCGAAATCGGGATCGATGCGACCATGCTGGCGGATCTGCGCCGCAAAGGCGTGGTCTAGGGGTTTTCGAGCGCACGCGCCTTTTGCGGCAAGGCCTGGGATCGCTGCCGCCCGTTCACCCGATGGCCGGGTCTTCAGGCGGAGGTGCTGCGCGGCCGAGGATCAGATCCGCGGCTTTTTCGGCGATCATGACGGTCGGTGCCGAAGTGTTGCCGCCGATGATCCGCGGCATGATGGAGGCATCGGCTATCCGAAGCCCTCGGATGCCGCGCACCTTCAGCTCCGGATCGACGACCGAGGCCGGATCTGCCCCCATGCGACAGCTGCCCACCGGGTGAAAGATGGTATTGGCGTTGGCGCGCACCCATGCGTCGATCTCGGTGTCGCTCTCGATATCGGGCGTGGGCGAGATCTCGCCGGCATTGTAGGGGGCAAGGGGCTCCGCTGCCCCTATGGCCCTGGCGAGCCTGAACCCGTCGCGCAGACAGCGCCGGTCCGCCGCTTCGGCAAGGTAGTTCGGATCGATGACCGGTTTTGCCGCGGGCGCCGGGCTGGTGATGTGAACCCGGCCGCGGCTTTCGGGGCGCAGCTGGTAGAAGTTGATCAGGTATCCGTGCAGACCCTGGCCCGACTGCGTCACCTCAAGATTGAGGCCCGGCACGAAGGTCATGTGGATGTCGGGGATCTCCAGCTCTGGCCGGGTGCGCAGAAAGCCGCCCGCCTCCAGGGGAACGGCCGTTGCCGGCCCGGTTCCCAAAAGCAGGGCGCGCAACCCGGCGATGACGGCGCGGTCCGGCCGCATGAGGCCGAAAAGGGTGATCGGCTTCGTGCAGCGATAGGTGAGGTACACCCCAAGATGGTCGTGGAGGTTGCGGCCGACCTCCGGTGCGGCATGGGTCAATGCCACACCGGCTGCGTGCAACACCTTCGGGTCGCCGATGCCCGAACGCTCCAGGATCCCCGGCGAATTCACCGCGCCGGCAGCGAGGATGATCTCGCGGCGCGCCGTGACCATGGTGGGTTTGCCGCGCCGGATCACGCGCAGGCCGGCGACGTCGCCCTTGTTGACGTGCAGCGCATCGGCGAGCGTCCGCGTCCAGACGGAGAGGTTCGGCCGGCCGCGTGCCGGGCGCAAAAAAGCGCTGGCCGTGGACTCCCGCCGCCCGTCGCGGATGTTGAAATCGTAAGGCCCCAGCCCCTCCTGATCGGCACCGTTGAAGTCGTCATTGGGTTTCTGACCGGTGGCATAACCGGCCGCGAGGAAAGCCGTGTATAGCGGGTTCTCGGCCCTTGCCCGCGTCACGCGGAACGGACCGCCGCGGCCATGATAGGCGCTGCCGGCCCGTTCGGGATTGTCTTCGGAGCGCTTGAAATAGGGCAGCAGGTCGGCATAGCGCCAGCCCGTCAGCCCGGACTGCGCCCAATCGTCATAATCGCGCTTGTGGCCCCGCATATACATCATGCCGTTGATCGCAGAGGAGCCGCCCAGCACCTTGCCGCGCGGCCAGGCAACGCTTCTGTCGTCCATATGAGCCTGGGGCGCGATCGAGAGGTTCCAGTTGATCGAGCGCCAGAAGTAAACCAGCCCGGCCGTCATCGGCACCTTGATGAACGGGTTCGTGTCCGGCCCGCCTGCTTCGATCAGCAGGACGCGGTTGTTGCGGTCCTCGCTGAGCCGGTTGGCCAGCACACAGCCGGCCGATCCGGCACCGACAACGATAAAGTCGAAGCGCTCCATGATGGGCCTCCTACCAGGGCAGTTCTGCGCCGTTCATCGCGATCACCTGGCCCGACACATAGGATGCGTCGGAACTGGCCAGCCAGGCAACGGCCGCGGCAACCTCCTCGGCCGTGCCGAACCGGCCCATCGGGACGCCGGCGCGAAACCGCTCGATCACCGCACCCGCCGTCTCGCCGGTATGGGCTGCGAAACCGGCCGCGATCTCTTCCCAGAATGGCGTTTCGATATGGCCCGGTGCGAGGGCGTTGACGCGGATGCCCTGCGGTCCAAGCTCCTGGGCCAGGGTCTGGGTCAGCGAGATGACAGCCGCTTTGGCCGCGCAGTACCCCGCCAGCATCGGGACGCCGCGCCGGCCGGCCCCAGAGGCCATGTTGACGATCAGCCCCGGCGGACGGCCACGCGCGATCTGCGCGGACATCACCCGGGCCGCGGCCCGCGCCCCGATGAACACAGCGTCGAGATTGACCGCCATCTGGCGCTGCCAGGCGGCAAGCTCGGTGTCCACGACCGGGGCGACGGCTATGCAGCCGGCGGTGTTGACCATGATGTCGAGCCCAAGGTGCGCGGCGACATCATCGATCAGCGCGTCAAAGCGTGCATCGTCGGTGACGTCGAGCGCATGCGCCTCGGCCCCCGTAATCCCGCCAGCAACTGCGACGGCGCCCGCTGTATCGATATCGGTCACGATCACCGTTGCGCCGTCGCGGCCCAGCCTTTCGGCGATGGCCCTGCCGATGCCGCTCGCCGCACCGGTTACGAAGGCGGTTTTTCCCGAAAGGTCGGTCATCGCGGGTCTCGCCATTGCCGTGGCCGGGCCGCCGGTATGGCCAGCATATCGGGATCGAACGGTGCCAGATCGTAGCCACCCGGTTGCGGGGCGCCCGATTTGTATCCCGTCTCGGTCTCGATGGCGTCAAGCACCAGCGGATGCGTGTAATAAAAGGAGTAAGCCGCGACGACCAAGGTCGAGAACGCCTCCGGCATCTTTGCCTCGGTCGCCTTCAGACGCGTCACAGCGTCCCGCTCGCCAAGGGTGTCCAAATCCGGCAGCGCCGCAAGCACCGCCTGAACCGGCCCTGCAAAACGTGGCTCGGCCAATATGGCGCGGTCGATCCCCAACGCGCCGGCGGCCGGGAACGGGTCCTGTCCCGGCAGCAGAAGCGAAAGGAGCCGGGTTAGTTCGGCAGTCATGCCGCCCCCCGCACATCCCGCCGATCGCGGATCAGCGCATCGGCGGCGCGCGGCGAGAGCGCCTGGATCGTTGGCGTGGGGTTGAGCGCGCCTGCGGTGACGAAGACCGATCCGTCGGCGATCAGCAGGTTGGGATGGTCATGCGCCCGGTTCCAGGAATCGGTGACCGAGCGTTCGGGATCCTCGCCCATCCGGGCCGTGCCCATCAGGTGAAAGCCGGCCTCGGTGACAAGATCCTGGGTCAGAACCTCGATGGCGCCGGCCTCCTCGAACGCCTCTCGGGCGCGCTGCAGGCCAAAGGCGATCATCCGGCGGGTGTTGTCGTCGAGGCTGTAGATCATCTTTGGCGCCGGAACGCCCATCCGGTCGGTGAGGCTGTCGTCCAGAACAACGCGGTTGTCCTCGCGCGGTAGATCCTCGGTCGTGACGGTGAGCGAGGCGGTCTTGCCAAACACGGCCAGAAAGCGGTCGTGATGGGCCGCGCCCCAGGGCACGCGGGGCAGATAGACCCCGACGGCGGTACCCAGCGGCGCGTCAGAACGGACCAGCTGCATCTGAAAGCCGCGCGCGAACCCGCGGGTGGCGTTGCCTTCATAGAAGTGCTGGCACAGGATCGAGGTGGCAAAGGGTCCGCGAAACCCGTCCATCCGCTCGGCAAACACCCCCGTGGCCATGCCGGTGGGGTGGTGCATCAGGCGCCTGCCGACAAGGCCCGACCGGTTGCCCAGGTTCGAAAGCAAAAGCAGGCGCGCCGTGCCGACGCCATTCGCTGCAAGAACCACGATCTGCGCCTTTATCCGACGCGCATTGCCCCGGGCGTCGTGAAACGCAACCCCGGTCACGCGGCCGGACGCGTCGGCCTCGACCCCGAACACGCGGGCTTCGGTGAGAAGGGTCGCGCCAGCGCTCAGCGCCAGCGGCCAATAGGTTATGTCGGTCGAGGCGCGTGCCTGAACCGGGCAGCCGACATCGCAGGGGCCGCAATGGTTGCAGGCCAGTCGACCCGCACCCTGCCGGCCCGCGCCCTTCCAGCCCTCGCCATAGGGCGTACTGTTGATCGCGGCGTCCGAGACCCACCAGTGCCAGCCCAGACGGTCGAAGGCGGCAGCCATGCGGCGTCCGCCCTCGCCGATCGGAAGCGGCGATGTCTGGCGCGGCTCGCGTGGCGGGTTTCCCGGATCGCCATGGATGCCCGACACGCCCATGATGCGGTCGTTCTCCTCATAATAGGGTGCCAGATCCCAGTAATCGAGCGGCCAGTCATCGGCCACGCCATCGAGGCTGCGGGCCCGGAAATCGCTGGGCCGGAAGCGCGGGAAATGCGCACCCCAGTGCAGGGTGGACCCGCCGACGGCGTTATACATCAGCGGCTTTATCGCGGCATCGCTCTGCTCGACGGGATAATCCCAGCCATTCATGCGCGTGTTGGGGTTGGGGTGATGCGTGGTCTGGCGCGCCAGTTCCCAAGCGGGGTGCTTTGAAGGCGTGTCGTCGGGATCGACCCAGCCGCCCTGTTCCAGACAGGTCACCGAGATGCCCGCCCGGGCCAGGCGCCAGGCCATCGCGGCACCGCCCGCGCCCGCCCCAACAATCACGACGTCGTCGGCCTCGGGCGCTTCGGTCGATGGCAGGCTGGGCATCAGATCTCTCCCCTGGCAACGCGCATGCAGCGCACCTGCCTTCCGTCAGGCAGGGGGCTGAGCGTTTGCTTGGTGGTGCGGCAATCATTCATCACGAACGGGCAGCGGGTGGCCAGATAGCAGCCTTCGGGCAGGTCTACGGGCGAAGGGATCTCGCCGCTGAGCGCGCGGGTGTCGGGCTGATCCACCCGCCGGTTCTCGGGGTCGGGAAAGAGGTGCGAGGCCAGAAGCGACTGCGCGTAGGGATGCGCCGGCGCCCGAAACACCTGATCGACCGTGCCAAGCTCGACGATCTGGCCCAGATACATCACCGCCACGCGGTGGCACAGATGGCCCACCGTCGTCAGGTCGTGGCTGATGAAGAGAAAGCTCAGCCCCAGCTCGGCCTGTAGACGGCGCAAGAGCTGGATCAGGCCAGTCACCGCCGCAGGGGCCAGAACCGAGGTCGGCTCGTCGAGCACCACGAATTCAGGCTCGGTGGCCAGCGCGCGCGCGATATTGATGCGTTGCAGGGCCCCGGAGCCAAGACCCCTCGGCCGGCGGTTCCGCAGGGCGCGGTCGAGCCCCACCATATCCATCAGAACCCCAATGCGATCGCGCTTTTCAGCAGCGCTCAACCGGGTGTGCACGTCGAGCGGTTCGCGCAGGATCCTCTCGACCGTCCAGCGCGGGTCGAGGCTGTCATAGGGATCCTGCAGGACGATCTGCATCCTGGCGCGCAGGCCGCGAAAGGCGGCCATTGGCATCGTGCCGATTTCCTGACCGTCATAGCGAATGGCCCCATCCGTCAGCGTCTCGAGCCGCATCAGGCAACGCCCGACCGTGGTCTTGCCGGAGCCGGATTCCCCAACCAGGCCCAGCGTTTCGCCGCGGCGGATCGTCAGATCCGCGCCGCCAACCGCCTGCACGACCTTGGCCGTGCCGCGCAGCGGGAAATGCTTGACCAGCCCCTCGATCTCGATCAGCGGGGTGCCTTCGGTGTCCGCCTCGGCGTTTGCCATGTCCTCGCGCTGCAGCGCCAGAACCTCCTGCGCGTAAGGATGCTCGGGTGCGGCAAAGAACGTTCGGGCCGGCCGGTCCTCCACGATGCGACCCTCATGCAGCACCAGGACCCGGTCGCAGTAATTGGCGATCACGCCAAGATCCTGACTGATCAGCAGCACGGCCGACCCGGTTTCCTGCACATTGCGCCACATCTGGTCGAGAAACTGGGCCTGGATGGTCACATCGAGGCCAGAGGTCGGCTCGTCGGCGATCAGCAAACGCGGGGCCGAAGACAGGGCCATGGCGATCAGGGCCCGTTGCGCCATGCCGCCCGACAATTCATGAGCGTAGGAGGCAACGCGGCGTTCGGGGTCATTGATCCCCACCTGTGCCAGCATGTCCACCGCCTTCTGGCGGACCTCTGTGCGCCCGGCCGGGTTGTGCGCACGGTAGACATTGCCGATCTGCCGGCCGACCCGTAGCATCGGGTTGAGGGCCGCGCGGGGGTTCTGCACGATCACGCCGATATCGCGCCCGCGCAGCGCGCGCAGCGCATCCTCGTCAAGGCCAAGAAGGTCCTGACCGGCAAAGGTCACATTACCCGAGACGATCTCGCCCGGCGGGCGGACAATACCCAGCAGGGCCAGCGCCAGGGTGGATTTGCCGGAGCCTGCATCGCCGATCAGGCCGACCATCTCGCCCGGTGCGATCCGAAACCCGACATCGCGCAACGGTACCGCCCAGCCGCCCGGCATGGGATAGCGCACGCAGAGACCGTCGACGGCGAGCAACGCCTCCGGCGTTACAGTCTTATGCATCTTCATAGCGCCGTTCGAGCGCATTGCCGAGGATCGCAAAACCGAAAACGGTCAGCGAGATGGCGATCCCCGGAAAAACCGAGGGCCACCATTCGCCCAGGATGATCTGGTTCGCGCCTGTCGAGATCATCAGCCCCCATTCGGGCGTCGGCGGCCGCACGCCCGCTCCGACAAAGGAGAGCCCCGCCGTCAACAGGATAGCAAAGCCGATCGTCACCGAGGACTGGATCAGTGCCGGCGTCAACGCGTTGGGAAGAACATGGCGCAGCGCGATCTGCAACTCGGTCAGGCCGATCGCCCGGGCGGCTTCCACGAAACCGCGGGTTTTCTGGGCCATGACTTCCGCGCGGGTCAGCCGGATGTAGATGGGGGTGTAGAGAAGGCTCAGCGCCAGCACGATATTGAAGGTCGAGCGGCCGGCGAGGGCGACGAGGATCATCGCCGAGATGAAGACGGGAAAGCTCTGCAGAACATCGGACAGGCGCATCATGAATTCGGTCGCGCCATTGCGGAAATACCCCGCGATCAGGCCCAGAAACACGCCCAGGACAAGCGACAGGATGTTCGCCGCCAGCGCGATGGTCAGGTCCGTTCGGGGGGCAGCGATCACGCGCGAAAACACATCGAAGCCAGACGCGTCCGTCCCGAACCAATGCACCGGGGTCTCCAGCGTGCCGAAGATCGCGCCCGCCAGAAGGCCCGGCCATTCCGCGAGGGGCGGTGGCGGCAGGTTGACACCGCCACTTGCAAGCGTGGGGTCGGACGGGGCGATGCCGGGGCCGACGGCCGCGAGAAAGACGACAAGGGCCACCAGCGCCACACCGATGGCAAACAGCGTGTCCACGCCTGCGCGCCGGACCGGCGCGGTCTCCTGCTCGGCCGCGTTCAATAGGCCACCCTCGGATCGATCAGGGCATGGAAGATATCCAGAAACAGGTAGACGCCAAGCGAGATCGCGGTGATCACCAGCACGACGCCCTGAATGGCCGGGTAGTCGAAGGCGAGGATCGAGCGGATCGCGAACTGCCCCAACCCTCCCAGCGAGAACACGCTTTCGATCAGCACCGCACCGCCCAGCATGAAGCCATAAAGAATGCCGATCAGCGTCATCGACGGCGCCATTGCGGCCCGCAGCGCATAGCGCGCCACCGTTCCGCGCGGCAGGCCTGCGCAGCGCGCATAGAGCACGAAATCCGACTGCAGCGCACGGGCCATGTTCTGCCGGACCATCTTGATAATCGGCCCGGAGAGGATGAAGACCAGCGTCAGGACCGGCAGCATCAGATGGTGGAGAGCCTCCAGAAAGACCGCCGGTCTCCCCGCGATCAGACTGTCGACGAGGATCAGCCCGGTGACATCCGGCGGTGCAGAGGTCAGCGGTGAGAGAACGCCCAGCGGCGGCGGCGCCCAGCCCAGTTGAAAGAAAAAAACGAAGACAAAGAGCAGGCCCCACCAGAATTCCGGCTGCGAGCCGGCAAAGAGCGAGTAGAGAAAGACGCCCTTGTCGGCCCGCCCCCCCGGGCGAAGCGCGCCGAGCATCCCGATCGGAACCGAGATCAGAAACGCAACGATGAAGCTCAGCGTGATCAGTTCAAGTGTCAGGGGCAGTTTGTCGCCGATCTCGGCGGCTACGGTCGAGCCGGTGACCCAACTTGTGCCCAGCGAGCCCTGCAGCAGCCCGTCTCCCTCCGATGGCGCCAGCCCGAGATAGTGCAGAAGCTGTGTGGTCAGCGGACGGTCGAGGCCGAGATTGGCCTCGGCCTGCGCATAGGCCTCCTCGGATGCGTTCAGCCCGACAAAGCGTGAGACGGGGTCAGCCGGTAGCAGCCGGATCAGGAAGAACACCGCAACCGTCAGGCCCAAAAGCTGCAGGACACCGATCAGGATCCGCCGGATGACATAGCGCAGCAGCATGGGCGAGGCGCGGGGGCCGCGTTGGTCCGGGGCGCCCGCCTTCTTCGACTATTCGTAGCTCAGATCCGCAAACCGGACGGAGTTGTCGGGATGCCATTGCAACCCGGCAAGCTTGTCGGAAAACGCCCATTGCGTCTTGTATTCCACAACCGGCGCCCAGACGACATCGCCCATCAGGATCTCCTGGATCTGTGCCAGCAGCGCGTTGCGCGCCTCGACATCCTGCTCGACCCGGGCCTGCGCCCAGAGGTTGTCGACATCCTCGGATGCGTAGACGACCATGTTGTTCAGCCCGCCCTTGTCGGCAGAGACGAAGAAGAGCTGGATTGCATAGCCCGCATCCACACCGATAGGCTTTTCCTGATCGTTAATCGCAAAGGGCAGGTCGCGCTTGACCAGCTGCCGGTCGCCATACTGGGTCTGGGGGATCGGGTTGAGCGTGGCGGGAATACCCACCGCGCGCAGGCTGGTCTGGATCGCGTTGACCACCGGGCCGAGCGTCGTTTCCTTCTCGGCGACATAGGTCAGCTGCAGCGCCTCGGCGAAGGCTTCGAGCCCGGCACCCTCGGGATACCCCGCCTCGGCCAGCAGCGCCTTGGCCCGGTCCGGGTCATAGGGGTATTGCGCCGTGCTTTCCGAATAGCCCGGATAGCCCGAGGGCACATGGCCCATCCAGGGTGTGGCCTGGCCGAAATAGGCATTGGCGATGATCTGCTCGGTCGGGATCGCATGCGCGACAGCCTGGCGGACCAGCGGGTTGTCGAAAGGCGGCGTGGCAAAGTTCATATGGACAAAGAGGTTGGAGTTGCCCAGCACGCCGGCCACGGCAACGCCTGCGGCATCGCGCAGGCTGTCATATTCGCGCGGGGTGAGGTTCTGAACCAGCTGCGCCTGGCCGGTGCGCAGGATCACCACCCGGTTCGAGCTCTGCGGGACCTTCTTCATCACCACCCGCTTGATCGCGGGCGGGCCGAGGTAATAGTCCTCATTGGCCACGAAGACCATCTCATCGTCCTTGGTCCAACGCTCCAGACAATAAGGGCCGAAGCTTGCCACGCCGCGATTGTTGGCAAACTCGTGGCTCCAGGGATCCTCGGCCGTGGCTTCGGCCTCCATCCCCTCCTTGTCGAAGATGTAGAGGCCAAAGATCGTCAGCACCGGCAGGAACAGCGCATTGGGTTCGGACTGCTTGATCTGCACGGTATAGTCGTCGATCTTGACGACCTCGTCGCCCAGAACCCGGGCCGCCTCGTCGCCGAACACATCCACCGTAAAGCCGGCGATCGAGCCGACATTGGACAGGAACCAGCCGATCGGTGCTGCGCCCGAGACCGATTTGGCCCGTGCGAAGGTGTAGACCACATCGTCGGCGGTAAAGGTGGCGCCGTTGCAGCCGGTCACCCCCTGGCGCAGGTTGAGCGTCCAGGTCAGCGTCGCCTCGTCAAAGCGCCAGCTTTCCACTAGGCGGCCCTCGAACGTGCTGAAATCGGGGGTGATCATGCCTTCAGCATCGGGCGGGTTGGTGGCATAGGAAAAAAGCGGCTCCATCAGGTTGACCATGCCGGTCTGGCTGGTCGGAATGGCGGCCGCCGGGCCGTCATAGTTCAGACCGGCCGGCACATCCTCAGCCAGAAATAGCAGATCCTGCGCCACGGCCGGTGCGGCCAGCGCACAGAACGCGGCCGCAGCCGCAGCCCGTTGAGTGATCGACATCGTCATCTGGTCTTTCCCCTCGACCCGAATTTGTCCGTACAAGTTTGAGGCGATGCGATAGCCTGTCAAGGCTGGATACGCCGGGTCGGCTTGACAGATCGCGCCTGCCCGCCAGATCTGCCCCTAGAAGAGCTGTCAAAAACAGGCCTCGAAGCGCGGGGAGGACATGCCAGTGCAATCGCTCAGACGGTCGATGCTGTTTGTGCCGGGAACCCGGCCGGAGCTGTTTGCAAAGGCGCTTGCCGGGCCGGCCGACATGGTCTGCGTGGATCTTGAGGACGCCGTGGCGCCGCATCTGAAGGCCGGCGCGCGGGCCGCAGCGGTGGAGTTTCTTGGCGGCCGAGGCGGGGCGGAGCGGGTGCTGCGCATCAACGCAATCAAGACCCGCGCCGGGCTCGCCGATCTCGGTGCCGTGGCCGATGCCGCGCCCGATCAGGGGCTTTTGATGCTGCCCAAGGTCGATGCGGCCGCCGAGATCCGCATTGCCGATGCGGTGCTGAGCGAGGCTGGCGCAAGCGTCGGTCTGATCGCATTGATCGAAAGCGCGGAAGGGCTGGAAAACGTTCAAGACATCGCGGCGGCCTCGCCACGCCTGCAGCTCCTGCTCTTCGGTGCGGCGGATCTCTCTGCCGAGTTGGGCGTCGCGATGGATCCCGGACCTCTGGCCTATGCCCGTGCGCGCATTGTGCATGCGGCCAAGCGCGCCGGTATCGGGGTTCTCGACGTGCCGGTGCTGGATTTCAGGGATCTCGACAGGGTTCGGGCGGAAACCGAGGCGGCGCATGCAATGGGTTTTACCGGCAAGGCGTTGATCCATCCATCGGGCGTCGAGATCGTCAATGCCGCCTTCACCCCCACCGCTGAGGATGTTCAGAAGGCCCGCGCGATCATGGCACTCTTTGAGGCCTCCGACACGGGTCTCGTGGTTCATGAGGGCAAGCTCATTGAGGCACCGGTCATCCGGTCGATGCGCCGGATCCTCGACATTGCCGAAGCTCTCGGAGCCGCGTCATGACCCGCCTGCCGCTGGAAGGCATCCGCGTGCTCTCGGCCGAGCAATACGGGGCCGGACCCTTTGGCTCGCTCTACCTCGCCGATATGGGTGCGGAGGTGATCAAGATCGAAACGCCCGCCTCGGACGGGCGGCCGGGGGGCGACAGCTCGCGCCAGGTGGGCCCTCATGTGTTGCCGGGCAATGACAGCCAGTTCTTCCAGACCTTCAACCGCAACAAACGCTCCATCACGCTCGATCTAAAGAGCAAAGAGGGTCAAGAGATCCTGCGCGCGCTCGCCCCGCGCATGGATGCGGTGATGAACAATCTGCGCGGCGATCAGCCCGACAAGCTGGGGCTGACTTATGCGGCGCTCGGGGGGCTGAAGCCGTCTCTCGTCTGTGCGCATCTCTCGGCCTATGGGCGGGACGGGCCGCGCGCATCCTGGCCGGGCTACGACTATCTGATGCAGGCCGAGGCGGGGTTCATGAGCCTGACCGGCGAGCCCGATGCGCCGCCGGCGCGGTTCGGCCTGTCGCTGGTCGATTACATGACCGGGATCACCTGCGCCTTTGCGTTGCTGGCTGGGCTTCTGGCCGCCGCGCGCACGGGGCAGGGGCGCGATGTCGATGTCTCGCTTTACGATGTGGCGATGCATCAGCTCACCTATCCCGCCACCTGGTATCTCAATGCCGGCGAGATGACCGGGCGGCGGACGCGCTCGGGCCATCCCGCGCATGTGCCCTGCGAGGCGCTGCCCACCGCCGATGGCTGGATCTTCGTGATGTGCGTGCTGCCGAAATTCTGGGAGCGGCTTTGCGCGGCGATGGGTCTGCCGGACCTGCCCGCCGATCCGCGCTTTATCGGCCCGCGGGAGCGCTTTGCCAATCGCGACGCGCTGATGGCGATCCTCGATGAGCGAGCCCGGAGCCGGAGCACCGCCGATTGGATGGCGCGCATGGCCGGCGGGGTGCCCGCGGCGCCGGTCTATGATCTCGCCCAGGCCATCGACAATCCTTATTTCCGCGATCGGGGCGGGGTCGTGCCGCATGCCCATCCTGCCATGCCCGGTCTCTCGATGCTGGCCAATCCGGTGCGTATGGGCGCGGCACCGCCCACCCAGCCCGCGCCGGCAATGGGGGCCGATACCGAAGCGCTTTTGGCCGAGATCGGCATGGGCGAGCGGGTTGCGGCCTTGCGTGCGGCCGGCGTGATCTAGACGGACGCGGTCTTCAAGGCTTTGAAGGATCCCGGGCGGGGCGATCCTCGATGCCCATCGTCACAGAAACGGGCAGATGTTTGGTGCGTTGGAGGCACCGTTAAAGACGACACACAGAAGTAGGCTTTATCACGATCAGGAAACTTGGGCGGTTCAAGCATCACGACCTGAACGTCCAGCCTATGCGGTGGTGGTGCTGGTGCTGGAGCACGCTGATGCCCAGGCGGGGGTGGGTTTCCTGATCCAGCGTCTGGTGCCTGAGGTCGGGATGATCACGGAGATGGCCCCTTTGCGGTCCTTCCGATCCTCTTGCCTCCGGTCGGGTTGCGATTGCGCCGCTGGCCGGTCAGGTTTTTCCTGGCTGAGACGGCTGGCCTGCCCGGATGTCCGGGCGGGCCGGAACGGGGAGGAGTGTCATGAAACTCGAAGGCATCCGGGTGCTCGATCTGTCGATGTTTCTGCCCGGGCCGCATCTGACGATGATGATGGCCGATCACGGGGCGGAGGTGATCCGGATCGAGCCGCCCTCGGGCGAGCCCGCGCGTCAGATCGGCCATCGCACGGCCGATGGCTGGACGACCTGGTTTCGCAACACGCATCGCGGCAAGCGCTCGGTGGTGTTGGATCTGAAGACGCAAGACGGCCGGTCGGCGCTGTTGACGCTGGCCGAGACGGCGGATGTGTTTCTGGAGGCGTTCCGTCCGGGGGTTGTCGAGCGGCTGGGCGTCGGGCCGGCGGCGATGCGCGCGGTCAATCCGCGGCTGGTCTATTGCTCGATCGCGGCCTTCGGGCAGAGCGGGCCGGAGGTCGGGCGGCCAGCCCATGATCTGGCGATCCAGGCGCTTTCGGGCACGGCTTCGCTGACGCTGGGATCGGATGGCCGGCCGACCAATCCCGGCGTGCCGGCGGCGGATCTGGCCGGCTCGCTGATGGCGCTGTCGGCGATCCTGATGGCGCTGTTGCGGCGCGAGAAGACCGGGCAGGGCGATGTGATCGACATCTCGATGCAGGATGCGCTGATGTCCTGGCTGCCCAATGTGATCGGCCCGGTCTTTGCGGAGGATCGCGCGCCGGTGCCAGCCGAAGAGCGCAGTTTTGGGGGTTATGCGTTCTTTCGCCCCTATGCCACCAAGGATGGCCGGCATGTGGTTCTGGGCGGGGTGGAGCATAAATTCGTGCGAACCCTTCTGAACGATCTCGGCCGGCCCGATCTGATCCCGGCCGCCGAGGGTCCGCCCGGGGCAGGCCAGGCACCGGTCAAGGCCTATCTTGCGGAGGTCTTTGCCCAAAAGACCCGCGCGGAATGGGAAGCCTGGTTTGAAGGGCGCGATGTCTGTTTTGCGCCGGTGCTGGACCTGCATGAGGCGTTTCATCGCCCCCATGTGGCCGCCCGCGGGATGCTGCATCACGATGCGGAGGGCAATCTGCATATCGGTATGCCGATCCGCTTTGCCCAGGAGCCGGGGCGGCTGGAGACGGCGTTGCCGGGGCTTGGGGCGGATACTGAGGCGGTGCTGCGCGCGGCGGGCTGCGACACGGCGGTGATCGCGGCCGTTTTGGCGCGGAATACGGGATGAGGCCGGGCTGGGGGGCGCTGCCCCCCGCCGCGCCGCGTGCCGCGGCTGCGGCTCCCCCCGGAGTATTTTTGCCAAGAAGATGTCAGGTGCCGAGCGCGTCCTGAAGCGCCGCAGCCCAGCCGATCAGCCGGCGGTCCGAGTAGGCGTGGCCGATGAGTTGGACCGAGCCGGGTAGCCCGCCCTTGGGATCCGGGACCGGGAAGGCAAGGGCGGGCAGGCCGGCAAAGCTGGCAAGCGCTGTAAAATCGGCCTGGTCGGGCGGGGCCGAGGTGCCATGGCGGAAGGGGCCTTGCGGGGCGGTGGGCAGGAGCAGCGCGTCAAGCGCGGCCAGCGCGCGATGCGCAGCCATTGCAGCCGCGCGGATGCGCGCAAGGGCAGCGATCAGCTTGGCCGAGGAGGCCGTTTGGCCGAATTGCAGGGCGGCGGTAAGATCGGGCGAGAGCGCGCCCGGCCGTTCCAGAAGATCTGCCAAAGCCAGAGCGCCTTCGGCCTCGGCCAGAAGCAGCCCGGCTCGGCGGGCCGGTCCGGGCTCCCAGCCGGGGAGGTCGGTTGCAACCAGAAGCGCGCCAAGCTCTGCAGCGGCGTGCTGCACGCGGTCAAGCCCGCGCTTTAAGGCGAGATCGCCGGCGGGCGGCGGCAGGATACCGATCCGGATCCCGGCCAGCGCCACAGGCGCCCCGAGCGTCGACGACATCCAGTCGGGATCCGCGCTGTCGGCCGGATCGGCACGGGCCAAGAGTTGCAGAGGTGCGTCGAGTGCGGCGGCCGTGGCGGCGATGGGTCCGAGCGCATCCAGGCTGGGCGCGAGATGGGCAAGCCCGGAACGCCCGATCAGGCCGCGGGTCGGCTTTAACCCCGCAAGGCCGCAATAGGCCGCCGGAAGGCGGATCGAGCCCATCGTGTCGGTGCCCAGAGCGAGATCTGCGAGCCCGGCCGCCACCGCCGCGGCCGAGCCGCCCGAAGAGCCGCCCGGGCTCAGCGCGGGATCGAGCGGGTTGCGGCAGCGCCCGAAAACCGGGTTGTCGCCGCTGGCCCCGAGCGCGCCCTCATCCATA
Organism: Pseudomonadota bacterium; assembly: GCA_039184655.1. Lineage (GTDB taxonomy): Bacteria > Pseudomonadota > Alphaproteobacteria > Rhodobacterales > Rhodobacteraceae > J013. Next base: position 34,668 of record JBCDAZ010000007.1, read on the forward strand.
TTGACTGTGCCCAAAACGATGGCGCCAGCGGCGCGCAGCTTGGCCACAGCGCCGGCATCCTGGGCGGCGACCCGGTAGCGCCAGCCGGCAGTCCCCGCCGACCAGGGCAGACCCCGGACCGCCAGATTGGCCTTGACCGCGACGATTTTGCCATCGAGGGGGCCAAGGGGCGCGCGCGCATCCGAAAGCCGGGCCGCTGCCCGGGCGCCGCCCGGATCGAGATCGAGGAAAATGCAGCTGCGGTCGTTTTCGCCAGCGATGCGGTCGAGGATTCGGTTCAGGCGGGTTTCGGCCGGACCAGCGGCAGCGTTCTGCGCAGGCACCGCGTCAGCGGGCGGCGCCTTGGGCACACTACCGCCCATCGATCAGGCGGATCGGCTTTTGGCGGCTTTCGATCTGGGTGAGGGCGGCGGTCCCCCCAGGCGGCACCACCTCCACCCCGATCTGCACGCCCAGACGGCTGCGCAGCGCCGCCTCCATCGCCGCGGGAAGCGCTGGATCCTCCGAGGCGGCCTCGACCGTGACCACCATCTCCTCCCGGCCCGCTTGGCTTTCGACCCGGCAGACGAACTCTCCGGTCAGCCCGTCGAACAGGCCGCTGAGCAGCGCACCGATCCCCTGCGGGTAGATGTTGATGCCGCGCAGCTTGACCATATTGTCCGAGCGCCCCAGAAAGCCCGCCATCCGCCGGAAGGGCAGATCGAGCGGGTTGGCGCCGGGCAGGATTTGCGTGACGTCATGGGTATTGAAGCGGATGATGGGAAAGAGGTCGTCCTTGTAAAGACAGGTACAGACCATGTCGCCGATCGCACCTTCGGGCAAAGACGCGCCGGTTTCGACGTCGAGAAGCTCGATGAGCTGCGCATCCTCCATGATGTGCATGCCCTCGCCATCCGGGCCCATCCCGGCTATCGCGCCGGTATCGCCGACCCCGTACCAGTCATAGACCGTCGCCCCGCCCCAGGCCTGGGACATCGCAGCGGCGGTCTCGGCCCCCAAATGGCCCGAAATCATGCGAATGCGGATATCTTCGCCCGGGCACAGCCCCGCATCGCGCGCCACATCCGACAGCCGCTTGATATAATCGCCAAAACCGACGATGACGCTGGCGCCGAAGCCGGCCATTAGCGCGACCTGCTGGGCCGAGCGGGTCTCAGCCCCGGTGCCGGCGGTGAGCATGCGCGCTCCGATCCAATGGGTGATCGCCTCGCGCACATAATGCCCGCCATTGACCATGCCGAAACCATAGACCGAATGCACCACATCTTCGGCCTGCATGCCCTGCAAGAGGTAAAGCCGCGCCAGCAGGCGGTTCTGCGCCTCGCGGCTTTTGGGTCCGTAGATCAGCGGCTGGGGTTTGCCGGTGGTCCCTGATGTGGTCTGAAGGATCAGGGGCGGGGCCATTCCGGGGGCGTAGCTCTCCTGCCCGTGAAAATCGCCGATGGGCGGATGGGCCTCGACCGAAGCCATCAGATCGCCCTTATCATAGCAGGGCAGGCGCGGCAGATCCGCAAGCCCGGCAATGTCGCCCGGTTCGATCCCAGCCGCACCCCAAAGCCGCTGATAAAAGGGGATCTTCCAGGCCCGGGCTAGGCTGCGGGCAAAGAGTGCCTCCTGTCGGGCGCGCAGCGCATCGCGGCTCATGCCCACAAAGGTCTCGGAAAAACCCGCGCCGATGGGGATATCGCGGCGCAGCCTCTCCAGATCCATCGCGTCGAAATAGCTGGGCCCGGTCATTCCGCCGCCCTTTTCGTTGCGCTATCGGTCGTGGCCAGCCCGGACGCCAACGCGGCCAGCGCCCCGCCCCGGGCCAGCCCTAACGTCGCCGCAACGACCGCCTCGATCCGGTCCGGCGTCCAGCCCGCCGAGGTGCAAAGACCGCGGGTTTTTTGGGCAATCCGTTGCGCATCCACCGGATTGTCGGGATCGCCCAGCGCGTCGGGCTTTTCGACATGATGGACGGTCCCGTCGCGGAGCGTGACGCTAAGCGCCGCCCCATAGCGTTGCGGATAGGCGGCCGACCAGGATGACGCCTCGGACACGCGACACAGGCGGCGCAGCGGTGCGACGGACGCGATCGCTTCAGGCTCGAACGCGGCCAGCCAGGGCGGGCCGTCGCGAAGCGCAACGGCCGCGGCATGGTGCAGAGAGAAGCGGGCCTGGGCCGGGTTGGTCGGCGCCGGCCTGTCGCAAAAGCGAAGCGCATCGGCATAGGTTTCAATTCGCACCGACCGGATTTTCCGTATGTCGATCCCGGATGCATGAACCGCGCAGGCTGCGTCGATGGTCGGATGTACATGCCGGCAAGCTGGCCAGGGCTTAAAGCTGGTGTCCCAGATTTTCCATGCCGCGTCGGGCTGGTCGCGGATCGCGTCCGGCCGGCCATCCGGCGCCATTGCGGCAAAAAAACCTTGCTCACCCTCCAATATGCGCGCCGGTCCGGTAAAATCTTCGCCGGCGAGCGCTGCGGCCAGATAGCCCGATTGCGCCGCGCGCGCGGTGTGAAGCTGCTTGGTCATGACGTCCTCATGCCGGCAGCGCCATGGGCCCGAAGCCTGGGTCCCTGCATTGCCGAGCGCCCACACCGTTTGCGTCTCGCTCAGCCCCATGATCTGGGCGGCCGCCATAGCAGCGCCAAAGGGGCCAGCCGTCGATGTGTTGTGCCAGAGCGCGTAATGCCTGGGCCCCAGCGCGGCGCCGATCCGGATCATCGCCTCATAGCCGCAAATCACCCCGCGCAAAAAGGTCGCGCTGTCGGCACCAACAGTCTGGGCGGCGGCAAGGGCAGCCGGGATCACCACCGGTCCAGGATGCAGGATCGAGCTGCGGTGGATATCGTCCATTTCCAGCACATTGCCGAGCCCGCCGTTCAAAAAGGCGGCTGCTGCCGGCGACAGGCCCGGCGCGTCCAGCCCGGCCGCTTTGCCGGCGCCGGTTGCACGGGCGGTGGCGGCCAGCGCCCGGCCGGCCGGTGTGTTCCGCCCGGCAGCGGCACATCCCACCCAGTCCAGCACATGCAGCGCCGCGCGTGCAAGATCGGCCGCGTCAAGCCGTCTTTCGCTGCGCGCGACAAGCCATTGCGTAAGGCTGGCATCTTCTGGGAGGTTGCGGGTCATCGCCGCGCAGGTCCTTTGCTCTGGTCGAGGTTGCGCTTTAAAATTTGTCCGGACATATTCTAGCGTTGCCGCGGGTGGGTGCAATGCTCGGTCTGCGAAAACCGCCCGCTTGCTTAGGGGAAGGAGCCGGCCCTCGTGCCAGAGCGAACGCCAGATCGGCTGGTCGCCCAAGGCCGCAAGGCGTTCGCCGAGATATGGGCGGGCTGCGCGCCCGGGATGCGGGTCTGGATTGCGGGGGCGCCGGGCGAGCCGACGGCCGCGCTCGATGCGCTGGCAGCGGAGCCGGCGCTGGGTCGCGGTCTGGATTTCTGCGGGATTTGGCTGCCCGGGGTGAATGAGCGCGACCCAACAGCGGGCGTTCCAGGGGCGACGGCGGAGACCATTTTCGTCAATCGCGGGCAGCGAGAGGGCTTTGCGGCGGGCCGTATCCGGCATGTTCCGCGGCATTACTCGGCGCTGCCCCGCTGGATCGCGGCAGCGCCGCCACATTGCGTCTTCATGCAGGTCTCGCCCCCCGTGAACGGCTGTGTCAGCCCCGGTCTGGCCAGCGACTTCGCCCAAACGCTCGCGGCGACGCCGGCCCGGCTGGTCGGGCAGGTCAACCCTGCGATGCCGGCACCGCCAGGGGCGCCAAGGCTTGCGGTCGCGCGGTTTTCGGCGCTGGTGACGGCGGATACGCCGCTTTTGACCCATGATCCGGGGCCTGCCGATGCCGCAACCCTTGCCATTGCCGGTCAAGTTGCCGGGCTCATCGATTGCGGCGACACCGTATCGGTGGGGATCGGCAAGGCGGCGAATGCGGTGCTGGCCGCGCTGATCGATCACCGCGATCTGGCCTATCATGCCGGGATGGTCACCGACGGGCTATTGCCGCTTCTCGATCGGACTGTGCTGACCCGGGGTGTGACGGCGGGGGTCGCGCTCGGCTCGCAGGACCTTTATCGGCGCCTGACCGATGAGCCGCGCATCCGGTTTCGCGGGGTCGCGCACACGCATAGTGCCGCCGTTCTGGCCGCGATCCCCAATCTGGTCACGGTCAATGCGGCGGTCGAGATCGACCTTATGGGCCAGGCAAACTCCGAGATGGTCGGGGGGCGGCAGATTTCGGGCCATGGCGGGGCGGCCGATTTTCACCGCGGGGCGCTGGCCGCGCCGGGCGGGCGGGCGATCCTGGCGCTTCCATCGACAGCCGGGCGCAGCCGGACCAGCCGCATCCGCGTCGCGTTAGAGGCCGGAACCCCGGTGTCTTTACCGCGCGCCGATGCAGGCATCGTGGTGACCGAGTATGGCATAGCGGATCTGGCCGGGCTCGACAGCGATGCGCGGGCCCAAGCGCTGATCGCAATCGCCGATCCGGCGCATCGCGACGCGCTTGCCAATGGGTGGGACGCCCGCCGTCGGGCGATGTGAGCCGATGACGGGTCCCGCTATGCCCCGCTACCAGGCTTTGGCGATAACGCTGATCGGCCGGATCGAGCGGGGCGAACATGCCTTGGGCCGTTTGCTGCCGACCGAGCAGGAGCTCTGCGCCGAGTTCGGCGTCTCGCGCCATACAGTGCGCGAGGCGCTGCGCCTTCTTGCAGCACAGGGCTATGTGCGGCGCCGCCAGGGATCGGGCTCGGAGGTGATCGCCGACCGGCCACGGGCCGGTTATCGCCACAGTATGCGTTCGCTCAGCGAGCTCTTCGAATATGCCGAGGACACCGAGCTGGTGTTTTCGGAGATCGCTATGGTGACCGCCGACGAGGCGCTGGCGGCCCGCCTGGGGCGTCGTCCCGGGCGCGCCTGGCTGCGGGCAGAGGGCGTGCGCCATACCCGCAGCGGCACGCCGCTTGCTGGTGCGCGGGTCTATCTGCACGAGGATTTTGCGCCGCTTGCTGCCGATCTTCCGCTGCATAAGGGCCCGGTTTACCCCTTGATCGAGGAGCGCTTTGGCGCCCGCGTCGCGGAGGTTGCGCAGGAAATCACCGCGGGCGCGTTTCCTCAGGGCATCGCTGCGGCGCTGGGTCTTGCTGCGGATGCCATGGCGATCCGGGTGACCCGGCGTTACCTCGATGCTTCCGACCAGCCGCTGATCGTGGCGTTCAATTGGCACCCGGCAGAGACTTTTTCCTATGCCATGCGCCTGCGGCGCGAGGAGGGCGCCGGCGAGGGTCGTGGCGAAAGTTCGGGCGGCGCGGCTGTCGGCGAGTAGGGCTACAAGTCTGGCACAGGGGCGGTTCGGGCGGGCGGTTAGGGCGGGCGTCAGCCCAGCCGGTGATCGCCGAAGTTCCGCTCCAGATCGTGTACGATGGTGTGGTGATGCTGAGGCTGGCGCCGCAACGTTGCAAACTCGATCAGAAAGCCGGCGCCATGGATGCGATAATACATCGTTTCGTCCGCGACATTGCGCCCCGCCCAGGCGAAGCGAATTGCGGCCTCGTCTTCGACGGCAAGCGCGGCGCGCTGACTGTTCGCAAGCGGGTCGGCCAGATGCGCGCTAGTGTAAAGGGCGATGAGGCGGCGTAGGATATCGGCCTGCGACGGGTTGAGATCGGCCAGCGGCAGGCCGACCGGTGCGCCCAGCGCCGTCTCCCGTCCCGGCTTGGCCAAGATGTTGCCGTAGGACCGTTCGCGCAACAGGGCCGTCCCACGCTTGTTGGAGGGCAGGCTTTCAAAGAGCGCTCGGCCAAGTGTCTCGTTCTCCGGCAACACCACAAGTCCGCGATGCGGCCCGGAAGGCACCGTGTTGGGTTCGGAGGAAAACGCCTTGGGCGTGGTCGAGACGATCTCCTCGCCGATCAGCGTGACGGTGAGGGTGAGATGGTGCCCCTCCCAGCGCCACGCCCAGGGCTCGGTCGGCGAGGGCGTCCCATAGACTTGCAGTGAAAACCGCTCGCGGTTTCGATCTGGGCTGCCTTTGCCCCACTCGTCGCGCATAATGTCCTGTTGGAGCATGATGTTCTCAGCCGTGGCGAGTCCATAAGCGCTGAGCGCGCTGTCAAGCACGGCCATCGCCGCATCTTTTTGGGGGGGCGACATATGCTCCAGCGCAAGACCGTTGGCAAAGGACGAGCCCAGCATATAGTTCCAACGCCGCCGGGTTCCGCTGGCAAAGGCAAAGCTGGCAGCGTTATGCTGCTCTTCGCTCAGCATAGACAGCCAGCCCGCGACCAGTTCGCGCATCTGCCGTCCGAGCGCGACATTGGCCGTCTCGGACGCTGCAGCAAGCGCCGGCGCCCCGGCCGTCAGTGCAAGCGCGCCCGAACCCTGCAGGACATGACGGCGCGAGACCCCGGTTGCGCGTTGAACGGTCCGAAGCGGCATATCGACCTCCTGTCGTTTCCGGCTGTTTCCTGACATGTGGCCGCCGCACTGCGGCATTCAACCGACGAACACCAAAAAGTGGGTTTGACGCCGGCAAGGTGCCCTTGCGGTTCAGCGCATCGAGCCCGGCAGCCAGGTTGCGATGCCGGGCATGGCGATCAGCATCAATACCAGCGCGACCATGATCAGGCAGAACGGCGCCGCCGCGCGCGCAATGCGCCCGATCCCATCGCCGGTCAGCCCTTTGATCACGAAAAGGTTGAAGCCGATGGGCGGCGTGATCTGGGCCATCTCGACGGTCACGATCAAAAAAATCCCGAACCAGACCGGGTCGAACCCCGCCGCGACCACCAAAGGCAGGGTCACAGGCAAAGTCATCACGATGGTCGAGAGCCCGTCGAGAAAGCAGCCCAGAACGAGGTAAAAAAGCATCAAGAGCAGGATCAGCGTGATCGGGTCGAGGGACAGCGCCTCGATGGCCGCGGCCACATCGGTGGGGATGCTCAGCCGCGCCATGGCTTTGGACAGAAAGAGCGCCCCGGTGATGATCAGACCGATCATCGAGCAGGTCTTCACGGTCCCAAGCAGCGCCTTGCGGGCCATGCCGAAGGTCAGCTGGCCTTCCAAAGCGGCCAGGATCGCCGCGCCCAGCACGCCCACCGCCGCCGCCTCGGTCACCGAGGCAAACCCGCCATACATCGAGCCGATCACCAGCCCGATCAGCGCCACGGTTGGCAAGAGGCGGGTCAGCGCACGGCCCTTATCGGCCCAACTCGTGGAGGGCTGGGCCGCCGCCGCCGCTCCCGGGCTGACCAGCGCCGCCGCACCCACATAAAGCATGAACATCACCGCCAGGAGCAGCCCCGGCACGATCCCGGCGATGAAAAGATCGAGGATCGAGATCTCGGCCAGCACCCCATAGACGATAAGCGGGATCGAAGGCGGGATCAGAAAGCCCATCGTCCCGGCGCCGGCAAGACTGCCGATCGCCAGGCCATGGCTGTAATTGCGGCCCTTCAGCTCGGTCAGCGTGATCCGCCCAACCGTCGCGGTCGTCGCCGCCGATGAGCCGGAGACCGCAGCAAAGAGCGTGCAGCCCAGGATGTTGACATGCAACAGGCGGCCGGGCAGGCGGCGCACGAAGGGGGCAAGCCCGCCAAAGAGGTTCTCGCTGAGCCGGGTGTGGAACAGGATCTCGCCCATCAGGATAAAGAGCGGCAGCGTAACCAGCTCCAACGCGGTGGCCGAGCCCCAGACATCGCCGGCCAGAAACCGCTCGACCCGCATGCTCTTGAAGGTCTCTAGGCTGATGATGCCCACCGACATCAACGCAAAGCCCACCCAGATGCCGCCGGCCAGAAACAGCGCCATCAGCCCCGCAATAAGGGCAAGCGGGGCGGTCACGCCTTGGCCTTTGCGTTGCGCGCGTCGGGCTCGGCCGTGGCGGCGAGATCGGGCGTGTCGGGCGCGTCCTCTGCCGCGCGGCCGGTCAACAGCCGCAGGATCCGCGCGGTCAGCCCCAAGACCAGGACCGCCCAGCCGAAGGTCAGCACCGCCTGCGGCATCCAGATCGGGGTGCGAGTGGGATAGGTCGATTGCGACCCGACCTCATAGCTGCGGGCGGTGTATTCAACCAGCGCCAGCGCCACAAAGAGGCTCACGCCGAAGCCGAACACCGAGGCGAGCAGATCGGCCAGCCACCGGCCCCGGACGGGCAGGAATTGGGTGAGCACCGCGACGCGAATATGCCCGCCGCGCCCGAGCGTCCAGCCGGCACCGGCAAAAAGCACCGGCGCGAGCAGATAGCTTGAATACTCCACCGCCCAGGGCTGGGAGTAGGCCATGAAGGAGGTGGTGATGACCTCGACGATCAACATGACGGCGAGAGACAGGCAGGCAAGGGCAGCGATTGCGGCCCCGAAGGCGCACACAAGATCCAGAAGGCGCAGGATTGCGCGCATGCCAGGCTCCCGCTGTCAGGGGAAGGAGGCGCCGGCCACAGGATCGGCCGGCGCAAGGATCAAGTTCTACTTGCCGGTGGCGTCTTTGAATGCATCGATGATGTCGCCCGACCCATCGACGCGCGCGGCAAACTCGGCGGCCATATCGGAGGTTGCCGCGCGCATGGCCGCCGCCATCGCTGGGGTCGGCGCCTGCACGGTCATCCCGTTATCCATCAGCTGCTGCATGCGCTTGGCGTGCTCGGTCTCCGAGATCGCCCAGAAATCGGGCTCCATCTCGGCGGCAATGGCCTCGATCATCGCCTGCTGTTCGATCGTCAGCTCGTTCCAATAATCGAGGCTCACCGCCATCGCATTCGAGGCCCAGAGATGGTTGGTGTTGTAGGTGTGGTTCAGAAACTCCCAGTATTTCTGGGCGGCCGCCGTCGTGCCGGAGGTCATCACCGCATCGAGCTTGCCGGTTGCCAGCGCCGGAACGATATCGGGGCTGTTCATCTGCAAGGGCACGGCGCCAAGGCGCTGAACCATTGTGGCGGTGTTGGCGTCATAGGTCCGGAACCGCACGCCGGAGAGATCGTCGATCCCGCCAACGGGGTCCTTGGTAAAGAAGTTCTGGCTCGGCCAGGGCACGATGTAGAGCGCCTTCTGGTTGCGCTTTTCCAGCTCGGCTTCCCAGAGCGGCCGCACCAGCTCATGCATCTTGCGTAGTTCGGCATAATCCGAGATCAGGAAGGGGATCGACTCGATCCCCAGGATCGGCACATCGCCCACATTCTGAAAGAGCGCGTACTCGGCCATCGGCACGGCCCCGTCTTCCACGGCGCGCAGGCTCTCATTGGCCCGGATGCCCAACGCGCCACCCGGATGCACGGTCATCTTGATGGCCCCGCCGGTCTCTTCCTCCACCCGCTTGGCAAAATTCATGGCATTGACGGTGTGAAATTCGCTTGCCCCCCAGGGCACCGCGACGTCCCACTCCACCTGCGCGGCGGCCTGGCCGGCCAGCGCGAAGAGCGCGCCGGCGGCGATCATGGTTCTGACAGTCATTGTCCTTCTCCTCTGCTGGCGGCCCGCCGTTCGGTCGGCGGGTCCTTTCGATATCGTCCGGCCGGGGGCGGCTGAGGCACCTGGCCTGGGCAGCCCTAGGCGGGATGCCGCTCGATCAACTGCTTGGCGATGATCATGCGCTGGATCTCGTTGGTGCCTTCGCCGATGCACATCAGCGGGGCGTCGCGGAAGTACCGCTCGACGTGATACTCCTTGGAATAGCCATAGCCGCCATGGATCCGCATCGCCTCCAGGCTGTTCTCGACGGCCGCTTCCGAGGCGAAGTATTTTGCCATGCCGGCCTCCATGTCGCAGCGCTCGCCGGTGTCATAGGCCCGCGCGGCATCATAGGTCAGCAGTCGCGCGGCCTGCACCTTGGTGGCCATCTCGCCCAGCTTGAGCTGGATCGCCTGATGCGCGGCGATGGGTTTGCCGAAGGTCTTACGCTCCTGGGCATAGCGAAGGCTGTCCTTCAGCGCGGCCTGGGCCAGACCGCAGCCGCGCGCGGCAATGTTGATACGGCCCAGTTCCAGCCCGCCCAGGGCCGTCTGCATGCCGCGCCCTTCCGTGCCGCCGATCAGCGCTTCGGCCCCGATCTGGTAGTCCTCAAACACAAGCTCGGCACTGTCGATGCCCTTATAGCCCAGCTTCTCGAGCTTCTTGGAGACGGTGAACCCTTCGCCCTTCTCGGCGATGAACATGCTCATGCCCTTGTGGCGGGGCTGTGCGTCCGGGTCGGTCTTGACGAGGAGCGCGAAGGCTTGCCCGTGAATGCCGTTGGAGATCCAGGTCTTGGTGCCGTTGATGGTATAGCCATTGCCCGCCCGCGTCGCCCGCGTGCGGATCGATTGCAGATCGGTTCCCGCATCGGGCTCGGTCAGCGCCAGCCCGCCGCGCAAGGCGCCGGATGCAAAGCGGGGCAAATAGTTCTGCTTTTGCTCTTCCGTGCCCATCCGCGTGACACAGGCCGCCATGATCAGATGGCTGTTGAAAATGCCGGTCAGGCTCATCCAGGTTTCGGCGATCTTCTCGACGATCTGGGCGTAGGTCATGGCCGAAAGCCCCAGCCCGCCATAGGCCACCGGGATGGTGGCGCCGAAAAGCCCCATCTCCTTCATCTGCTCGACCATCTCGGCGGGGTACTCATCGGCATGCTCCAGACGCAGGACATGCGGGCGCACATCGCGTTCGAGCCATTTTTCGATGGCGTCCAGTATCAACCGGTCTTCTTCCGAGATCTGGGTCATCGCGTTCATGCCAACATCCCTTTTTGCTTGCCGTCTGCGCCCCGGCTTGCGTCAGCCGGGCCGACGGCTCAGTATCCGGCCTTGTCCTCGTTCTCAAAGCCGTCCTTTGCCACCAGGATGGTGCGCTCGAACGAACAGACCAGCGTTTTGTCCTGATTGAAGCCCCGCGTCGCCACCGTGACGAGCCCCGCATTCGGCCGGGATCTGCTTTCGCGCTTGGCAAGAACTTCGCTCTCCGCGGTCAGCGTGTCACCGGCATAGAGGGGATGGGTCAGCTTGATCTCCGACCAGCCAAGATTGGCAATGGCCTTCTGGCTGACATCGGTCACCGACATGCCGACCATCAGCGCCACGGTAAAGGGCGAGCAGACAATGGTGCGGCCGAACTCGCTGGCCTTGGCATATTCTTCGTCGAAATGCATCGGATGGGTGTTCATCGTAAGAAGCGTGAACCAGGTGTTGTCGGTCTCGCTGATTGTGCGCCCGGGCCGGTGCTCATAGATGTGGCCGATCTCGAACTCCTCGAAGTAACGGCCAAACCGCTCTCGAAAACGGTTCTCCCCCACCTGAACCGACTGACCGGCCATCGCATATGTCCCCTTGTTGTTCCCGTTTTTCCTTTGCGTCCGCGCGGCTGTCAAGCACTTGTCCGGACAAATTCAGGCCACGGTCAGCCGCGCCAGTGATGCGACATCGGCACTTTCCGCCAGCCCGTCGATCGCCGCCTCGATGGCGTCGCCCTGCGCTTCGGTTAGCGCCGCACGCCCATATCCGACACAGCGGCGGAATTTGGCGCGGTTCTCCTCGGCGCTGAGCGGCGCATCGGGATGGCCATAGACCCGGGCGAGGTGGATCTCGTGCCGCGCGCCGGAGGCCAGCTCAACCTCGAACCATTGCGGGTCGAGCGCGTTCACATCCGGATTGTCGTCGAGCGCAATTTCGACCCGGGCGGCGAAGTCATGGATGCGAGGGTCGCACAGAATCGCGGGATCGCGGAACTCCGGCACATCGACCCGACCGCGCGCCAGCCAGGCCCCGGCCACATACCGCAGGCAGAGCTTGGCGTAATTGGGCTCGGGCGCAGGTATGTCGGGCCGGCCCACAAGCCGCATGACCAAAGGCGGAACACGGCCGCGCAGACGCACAACCTCATCCGGGGCAAAGCCGTGGCGCGCGGTCAGCTGCATCAGCGCATCGACGACGCCATGCGTGAGCCGGCCGGAGGGGAAAGGTTTGTGCGCGAGCCGGGCGATCTGCCAGTCTTGTCCGATCAGCGGCGTGATCTTGCTCAGATCGAAGGCATCGCCCTCGATCAGCCGCAGATAGCCATATGGCCCATCGATCACATCATGCGGGCCGCGCAGGCCGGCACGGGCCAGATCCACCGCCTCGATCGCCGCGCGGGCATTAAAGCCGATCTGCAGACCCAGCATTGGCGAGCCCTCGACATGCGGCTGCAACGTGCCGGAGGTCTGCGCATAGACCGCGCCGAGCGCATTCTTCACGCCCAGCCCATCGAGCCCTTCGAGCCGCGCCAGCGCCGCCGTCGCGCCGAACCCTCCGGCTGTGGCGGGGCGGAAAAACCGAACCGGCCCGGTGCAGGCCACGCCCAAAAGCGTTGCAACATCGACACCCAGGCAGAGGGCGAGCAGAAAGTCGCGGCCCGAGACCGGATGCCCGGCCGCGCTGCGCCGCTCGGCATAGGCCATCATGGCCGACAGCACCGTGGCCATGGGATGGACGACCGCGCCTTCATGCACGCAGTCGAACTCCAGACAATGGATCTGATAGGCGTTGACGATGGCCGCCGCACCGGCCGGCAAACGCGCACCGCTGACCCAAACCGTGGCTTCGTCGCCCGTGCCCCAGCGCGCCACCGTCTCGGTCAGGGCCGCGACCGACGCGCCGGAGGATCCCGCAATCCCCACCCCGAAGCTGTCGAGCAGGAAGATCCGGGCTTTGTCCAGGCTCGCTGGGTCTAGATCGGTAAACTGCGCGCCACAGATATGCGCCACCAGCCGGTCAATGATGGGCGGCTCAGACATGGGTTTCGGCCCTCCAGAGGTCCGCTGCGGGATAGGCCTGTGCCAGCCAGTCCGCGCCCTTCATGCTTTGCCACAGCCGGGCCGCCGACATCGCCAACCGCTCAAGCCGCGCAAGGTCCGTTGCATTGTAGGTCCAGCGGGCCTGCGCGGCGGCGACGATCTGCCCGATCATTGCGGACCCGGTCAGGATCGGCGCATAGATCGACGAGCCCATGCGCGAGGTCTTCAAAAACTGCCGGAACGCCCGATGCTCGTCGGTGTTTTCCAGAAGGATCGAGGTCCGCGTGCGCACGACCTCGCCGGGATGGTTCCAGTCGATGGGAATGGCCAGGCGTTTTTGCTCGGCCGGAAACCCGTGATTGGCGATCAGCATATTGTAACGCCGATCCGGGGTGATCAGGAAAACGCCGGCCACCCGGTAATCCCGTTCGCCATCCTTCAGCGCCCCGGGGCGCGCCGCCGCGTCGGGATCGCCCAAAGCCTCGTAGGCGCATAGGGTGAGCGGCCGCAAAGCAGCCTCGATATCGCTCTGGCCGATGCTCTTTGCCATGGCATGGGTGTGGGCCAGGGTAAAGCTTGTGCGTTTACTGCGCATGCGGGCCTCGGATCTGTTGGCCTTCTGCCTTCCGGGCTTCTTTGGCGTCCGGCTGGCGGGTTAGACCGTGCCGACCCGGCGCAACCGGGCAAAGAAAGGTCGCATCAGCAGGGGCGAAAAGAAAATCGGCAGCTGCGCGGTCACGACCACCAGCGCGATGCGCGGGTCGACCGTGCCGAGGACGGCGGCGACCATCACCGCCATATTCTTGATCGCCGCGCAGAGGCCGGTTGCAAAGGCAGCATCCCGCCCAAAAGGCCAGAAGACCAGGACGCCTAGCAGGAGCGAGGCAAGATTGAGGCCCCAGGTGGCCAAAAAAATGCCGATCCAGCCGGTCAGATCGGTGCGCATCGCACCGCCGATGTCGTGCATAACGCCGATGCCGATGAGCACGACCAGACCCACGATGGCCGCGTCGAGCGGCTGACCCCAACGCCGGACCCTGCGCGCGCCGACGATCCAGCGCAACAGCAGCGCAAAGCCGAAAGCACCCAGGATGATCGCCGATAGGCGCAGGACCAGCGCGGTGATGTCGATGCCGGTCTCCAGACCCGGTGCGATTTGCGTCACCGCCCAGACGGTCAGCGGCGCCAGCAGCGTGGCGGGCAGCGAAACGGCCGTCACCGTAGCCGGCTCGATCCGCACCAGAATGGCAAAGGCGGCCGAAGAGCTCAGCGGCGGAGCGGCGGCCGCATAGGCCAGACCGGCCGCAAGCCACGCCGGCGCCCCGAACCCGGTGGCCAGTAAGGCGACGCCAAGCGGCAGCGCCATCAGGGCAAAGAGCCCGGCCAAGGTCACGAAAACGGGACGCCGCAGGGTCGCAAACAGCCGCCCCGGTTCGACCCGCAGCATCGAGACGACGACCATGAGGATCGAGACCGGCACCACGGCAGGCCGGAAGACTGCCGCGAGATCGGGCAGGGTGAGCCCGACCAGCACCCCCGCCGCCATGAAAAGAGGCGCCTGGCCGGTCAAAAGCGCCAGGATGCCCGATAGCGTGCCGGGCATCGCTCAGCCGGTCCACGGGCAACAATCGGCAAAACGCGCGGCAATGGCCTTGCGCGGGGCGATCCACACCCCGTCGGCCGCCGCAACATGGTCTAGAAAGGCATCGAGCGCACCGATACGGCCTGGCCGACCGATGATCCGCAGATGCAGGCCCACCGACAGCATTCTGGGCCCCTCACTTTGCGATTCCGCCAGCATCCAGTCGAAGGACCGGCGCACATAATCCAGCCAGTCTTGCGGACCGTAGGCCGGTGCGGTCCAGAATTTCATGTCGTTGGTGTCGAGCGCATAAGGCATACAGACCAGCGGCCGCTCAGCTCCCTCCGGCCGCTCCCAACGCGGCAGATCGTCGGAGAGATCGTCCATGTGGTACCGATAGCCCTCTTCCACGAGCAGGCGTCGGGTCTGCGGGGTATGCAGGTAACGGCTGAGCCAGCCGACCGGTCGCGAACCGGTCGTTTTTGCAATCGAGGCGGCGGCCCTGGCGATGAAGGCTCGCTCGCGGTCTTCGTCATAGGAAAACTGGTGGATCCAGCGCCAGCCATGCGCGGCCACCTCATGCCCGCCAGCAACGATCTGCCGGGTCAGGTCGGGCGCACGCTCAAGGCTTAGCGCAGCGGCCGTCACCGTACAGGGCATGCCATGTCCGGCGAGCAGGCGAAAGAGGCGCGGCCCACCGGCCCGAATGCCGTATTGGTAGTTCGACTCGTTAACATAGTTGCGGATCGGAATGCCGAGCGCCACGCCGAGCTCGTCGACCGGCTCGGGCTTCTTGTCGCCGTCCGCGACCGTCATCTCCGAGCCTTCTTCGACATTTACCACCAGCGACAGCGCCAGCGTTGCGCCGTCCGGCCAGCTGAGCTCTCCGACCACCCGCACCCCCTAAATTTGTCCGGACAAGTTAAGCGACCGCGGCCTTCTGTCAAGCGAGGCGCCTTGCGTGCCGGACAGGCGGCCGGAGCCAGAGCGGCGGAATGTGTCGAGGCGGCGGGGCTTCTAAAGGCGGCGGGGCTTGGCGGCTCATGCGCTGCGGCTTATAAGCTTTCGCGCCGCTGCAATGCCGGCCAGTGACGTCAAACTTGCAGCCTCAGACCTGCAAAGAGACCGGCCACAGCATGCCCGAGCAAGAAGAGGCCATGTCGCAAAGGAAGACAGTCGCCTTCATCTCGCGTAAATGGCCGCCGGCCGTCGGCGGAATGGAAACCTATGCGCTGCGCCTTTCGCAGGTGTTGAGCGCGCATGTCGATGTCACACGGTGGGTCCTGCCCGGGCGGGCGGACGGATCGGTCCCGCGGCCCGCCCGCCTTCTGCGTTGGGGCGTGACCACGGGGGTGTCGCTGCTTTTTGCGCGCAACCCTGCGGATGTAATCCATGCGGCCGATATGGCGATCTGGCCGCTTGCCCTCTTGGGAGCGTTGCGCAGGCCCGGGCGGCGTATCGTACTCTCGGCCCATGGAACGGATGTGGCCTATGGTGACAGGGGCGGTTGGCGCAGCGGGGCCTACCGGGTTTACCTAAAACTCGGGGCGGCCCTGATGCCCGGCGCTTGCGTGATCGCCAACTCGCATGCCACGGCCGAACGCGTGCGGCGACTGGGTTATCGCAACACGCATGTCGTGCCGCTCGCGGCCGATACCCCATGCCCCGCCCGGCGAAGCCCTGGCGACAAGCTCTTGTTTTCCGGCCGCTTGGTGCGGCGAAAGGGCTTGTCTTGGTTCGTCCGATCGGTGCTGAGCCGACTGCCGGAGCGCTTCGAACTCGATGTCGCGGGCACGTTCTGGCATGACAGCGAACGGAGCGCGCTTGCGCATCCGCGGGTAAACTACCTTGGCGCGCTTAATGCCGAGGCGCTTGGGCGGGCCTATCGCAGCGCGCTCTGCGTGGTAGTGCCCAACCTGGAAATGCCGGGCGGCGAGTATGAGGGGTTTGGCCTGGTTGCCGTCGAAGCCGCCGGGGCCGGCGGACTTGTCTTGGCCGCGCGCGAGGGCGGGCTGAGCGATGCGGTCGTCGATGGCCATACGGGTTTTTTGCTGCCCAGCGGCGATCCGGCCGCATGGGAGGCCAAAATCCGCGAAATCGGCGATTGGCCCGCCGCCAGGCGCGACAGCTTCATCGGCGCTGCCGTGGCGGAGGTTGCGCGTCGATACTCCTGGACGCGCGTGGCCCGCGAAACCGCGAAGCTCTACGAAGAAACCCGGGGACCGTGATGGGCACGGGGCAAGCCGCGCGATGGATTGGCCGGCTGTCCGCCCGCTTGTCCGCCCGCCTGTCCGCCCGCCTGTCCGCCCGTCTGTCCGCCCGTCTGTCCGCCCGTCTGTCCGCCCGCCTGTCCGCCCGTCTGTCCGCCCGCCTGGTTCCGTTGCAAAATCGCGTGCGCGAGGTGCTGTCGCGGCCTCAAACCCGCCGAAGGCTGCGGGTTTTGGGCTTCGTTGTGCTGGCGATCGGGGCCGGCTGGGCCTTCGCCGCGCTCGATCTGGATCTTGCTGCCTTGTCCTTGCGGCCGGTGCTTTTAAACCTGCTGGTGCTGTCGCCGCTGAATCTGCTGCTGGCTGCGATGACGCTACAGCTCTCGGCGGCCGCGTTGCAGCGCCCCATGGCGCTCCGGCTTGCAACCACCCGAACCGCACAGGCCGCATTGGCCGAGCTTTTGCCGCTGCCGGGCGGGGCGATGGTACGCGGCGCGGCGCTGGTGGAGGCCGGAGCCTCGGCGCCTGCAGCAGCATCGATGGTGATCGCGACAGCGCTGCTGACCCTGGCGATGACGCTGACCGGCGCAGGCTTTGCATTGGTTGTCCTTGGGCTGCCCTTGGGTTGGGCGCTTATGTTAGGCGCCGGCTTGGGGCTGCTGTTGGTGGTGGCGGGCATGACCCGGCGGGTGGCAATCCGCTTGATTGCCGCGATGGTTGGGCTTCGGATCCTCACGATCACACTTTCCATCGTCAGGCTTCTGGCCAGCCTTGCCGCCCTCGGCCAGACCGGCACGGTTGTGCAGGCCTTGCTTTACACTGTTGCAACGACCCTGGGCGCCAGTGTCGGGATTGTGCCAGGCGGCTTCGGTCTGAACGAAAGCCTGGCCGCCGGCCTCGCGCAGATGATCGATGCCTCGCCTGCGGCGGCCTTTATGGCCGTAGCGCTCAACCGTTGCCTGGACCTGGTTGCCGCGGCTGCTCTCTCTGCCCTTACCGGCTGGCGGGCATCATGAGCGCGCCGCGGCTGGTTCTGAACGCATCGGGCGGGCGCACCGGCACGCAGTTCTTCGGCGACATGCTCGGCAGGATTGTAGCAGACTGCTACTCCGAACATGAACCGGATATGATCGCCGGGTTCAGCCGCCTGTCACTGGCCCGGGTCCGTCGCTTCGGCCGGTGGCATATGGTTCTGGGACGCGCGCTAGGTCGCACGGGTGTGCGCAGCCTCGGCCAGGCCCTCTTGGAGGGGCGCATCGAGCCGCAGATTTGCGTTGAGCGCCTGCGTTCCGGGCGCGTGCGGCTTCATGCGGGCGCAAGGCTTGCCGGCGTCATACGCGATCCGCGAAGCTGGATTGCCTCCTGGCTGCGGCACGCGCGGGACGCCGCAATGGAGCGTTCAGCGAACGCTGGCCGCCCGGGCCGATGACGCCCGCGCGGTTGGGTGATATCGCAGCCGCTGGCCTTTGGCCTGCGCTCGACCAGTTTGGCCGGCTGGCCTGGGAATGGGCGGTGATTGAAGAGCACCTCAGTCGGGCCGCTGCGACGTCGGCGGCTGTCGCGCTCTTTCGCTTCGAGGATCTCTTTTCCCGCCATTCGGGGGCGCTGGATCCGTTTCTGCGCTTTGTCTGCGATCAGCCGTCGGGGGATCTGCCGTTTTTGCAGGATCCCGATCAGGCGGTCCGCACGGTGCGCAATGCCTCCGCCAGTACCGACAAGGCACTGGCCTGGAGCAGGTTCTCGCCCGCCCAGGCGGCGCAGATTGCGCAGTTTTGCGCGCCCGGGATGAACCGCCACGGCTATGGCGGTGAACCTGGCTGGACCGCGCTGGTCGCCTCAGGGCAAGGGCCGATCTGAGCGGACAATTCCGGTGAGGCTGCGGGATGCCGGGCCGATCGGCGGAAGGCCCGCAAAAGGCGGGTTGGAGCGCAGGAAAACCTGCGCCTCGGCCGTTGGAATGAAGACGGGCAGGCCCTTGTCCAGCGCGGCGCGGACCAGGGCGGGGTCGATCATGCCGGTTCTACGCTCTGGAAGGGCGGCCAACGCCCCAGGCCTGGCAAGCTGCTTTGTGGCAAGCTCGGTGGGCCCGACAAAAAGACTCTGTGCCGGTAAGAGCGCCGCATAGGCCGAGGCGAGGCCGCTATTTTGAGCCCGCCGCGCCTGCGCCGCGGCAAGATCGGCTACGGGTCCTAAGAGTGCTGCCACCCCCAACCCGGCAAGAAAGGCAGCGCGGACCAAACCGGCGCGACCGCTTAGGCTGCTGTAAAGCATGGCGGCGACCACGGCCGCAAGCACATAGACCGGAAGAACCTGATGCGCCCCGCCAAGGCCGGACGGCGCAGCCAGCGCCCAAACGACCGGTGCAAGCAGGCCCATACCCAACCAGGCGACGACCCAGGCCGGCCGGGTCGGTTTCGACGCCATCGGCAAACGCTGCCAGGCCAGCGCGGCAAGAATTGCAAGCGAGGGCAGGATCGGCAGGAAGTAGCGCATGTTGCTTCCCAGGCCGCCATGCCAGGCCCGCAGAAGGAAGGGGAGCATCCAGACCGCACAGGCAAACAGCAAGAGCCTGACGGCCGGGCGCTCCAAACCCGGCCCGGCGCGTAAAAGCAAGAGCGGGACCAGCCCGGCCCAAGGCAGGCTTTGTCCCAGCGCCTTCTTCCAAAGGCCCCAGAACGAAAGCGTGCCGTCGGGCTGGAGGACAACGCCGCTTCGCGGATCATCGACGACCCTTATGTCGACGAGAAGCGCATGAACGCCGTGCAGGAGCTGCGCCGCAGGATCGCCCGGCAAGGGTGCGACGGCCCCGGTCGCGCAGAGCCCGGCCACGCCCAGCAGCGCGGCCGTTCGCCATCTGGGTTGCCAGGTGATGTATCGGGCCGCCACCAATGCCGAAAGGGCAAGCAGCAAGACCAAGGCCAGGCCGATGTAATTGGCCAGTTCGATCCCTTCGCCGTCGCTGTGACCATAGGAGAGCGGATTGAAGCTGCCGAACTTCATCTGCGCGATCAGCGCGCTGGCCAGAAGCGGCGGCGCCAGACCCGCCGCGCCGCCAATCGCGCAGCGCACCGGGGCCGCGGCATAAAGAATGCCGGCCGCCGACAAGGCCGGCAGCACCAGTACGGTATCGACGCGGAAGAGAAAGCCGAGACCCACGGCCAGCCCGCAATAGGACGCGTTGGCGAAAACGGTCCGACCCTGACCTTCGATGGCCCGATAGCCAAAAAACAATGCCGCAGTCACGCAAGCCGTGCTGATTGCGTGGGGCCAGACACCCAAAGCATATTCGGCAAAGAAGCTGGCGAAGACGAGGATCAGCACCGCCTGCAGTGCAAGGGCGGCATTCCCGGTGACGCTATGCGCAAATCTGTAGGTGAGAAGTACGGTCGCTGCGGCGGCCAGAGCGTTGAGCAAAATGAGCCCCTTGGCGCCGAACAGCGCCACCATCGGCGCGCCCAGAAGCGCCATGCCTGCCGGATACTGCGGCACGAGGCCGGTCTCGCCCGGTGTCATCAGCCACAGATGCAGCGCCTCATGCGCGATTGGACCGCCGGCAGGGATCACGGTGAAGCTGCCGGTCTCGGCCATCCTCAGGGCGCTGAGCCAGTAGATCACCTCGTCGATGATGAAGAGCCCCGGCGAGGCCAATGCCGCGCCGGCGACCAGGATCAGCGCCAGAACAACGCTCACGCGAAACCCGTGACGCTCTGCCCAGACACTGCTCACCGGCGGTCCCCGCCGATCTCGGCCATAAGCTGCCGTGCCCGAATTTCAGCCAGCAGCATTCGATTGGCCGCCACGAGATCGGCCAGTAGACCGCCGACGAACACCACGGCAGCTGCAGCAATCAAGGCAGCGCCGATGACCAGCGACTGCACATTGCCCTGACCCCCGCCAGACAGGTAGAGAACGATGAAGCGCAAGAAGGCGATCAGCCCGGGAAGGGCGATCAAAGAGGCGGCAATCGAAAAGACCCGCAGGGGCTTGTAGAGCACCACGATACGCAGGATGGTGACGCCCGAGCGCAGAACATATTGGGCGATGGAGCGAAAGAGCCGCGAGGGCCGTGTGGGCGGGTTCACCGCGACCGGTACGGAGACAAGCGGCAGGCCGAGCCGCCCGGCCTGGATCACCGTCTCCAGCGTGTAGGTGTAGCGATTGAAAACGTAGAGCTGGACGGCGGCTTGCCAGTGAATGGCCCGAAAACCACTTGGCGCGTCGCGCACATCTGTGCCTGAGAGGGTTCGTACCACCCAGCTGCCGAGGCTTTGCAACATGCGCTTGAGCGGCGAAAAATGCGCCACCGTCGTAATCGGGCGGGCACCGATGGCTATGCTTGCCTGACCGTCGCGCACCGGTTTGGTGAGTGCCGCAATGCAGTCCGCCCGGTATTGGTTGTCGCCATCGGTGTTGACGATCACATCGGCACCGCGGCGCAAACACGCCTCAAGCCCGGCCATGAACGCCCGGGCAAGCCCCTGATTATGCCCCAGCTGTACGATGTGATCGACGCCATGCTCTCGCGCGACCTCGACCGTGCGATCGGTCGAGCCATCGTCGATGACCATCCATTCGACGCTGCTAAAGCCTTCGACCGCCCGCGGCAGATCGGCGAGCGTACCGGGAAGCTGATCCGCCTCGTTGTGGCAGGGGATCTGAATGATGAGCTTCACTGGATCGGGCCCCCATCGACCGTCCTTGTCGCCCGGCAATGCGATCCGTCCATCGACCCATCGACCGTCTGGCGCGCTTATGCGCAACAATACGTCGGTTTTCGGGCAATCGCGGGATTTTCCAAGGATGTCAGGCCAGTTGCCGCTCCGCCCAGCCGGCAAAAACCCGTTCGAAAGCGACGACGACGTAATAGAGTAGGATGCCCAGGGCGGCGAGTGCGATCAGCACCGCAAACATCAGCGGATAGTCCGAATTGGTCTTGCCGGAATCAAAAAGCGCGCCCAGCCCGCGGCCATGGGGCGAGACGATCTCCATCAGATTGGTGCCGATGAAGGCCAGCGTCACCGCGACCTTCAGCGCCCCGAAAAACTCCGGCAGGGTTTTGGGAAGAGCGATCTTCCAAAAAATCGTGGCCTGGCTGGCGCCCAACGCGCGCAGGATATCGCGGTATTCGGGCTCGAGCGTCGACAACCCGATGGAGATCGAAACCGCAATGGGAAAAAACGAGATCATGAAGGCGATGAGCACGGTGTTGAAATCATGCGCGCCCACAAAGATCAGCGCCACAATTGGCACCACGGTGGCCTTAGGAACGGCGTTAAAGCCCACCAGCAGCGGGTAGAGCGCATCGCGCATGGTGCGCGAGAACCCCATCACCATGCCCAGACCCACCCCCACCGCGATTGCAATCAAAAGGCCGGCCACCGTGCGCCACAGCGTCTGCCAGCCCATCGTGAGGAAAAGCGCCCAATGGCGCTCATAGGCCGGAAGCAGATCGGTGGGCGAGGCCATTTTGTAATTGGGCCAGTCATTGATCCAGACCAGCGCCTCCCACAGCGCCAGAAAAACGACAACCGCGACCAGCGGCACCAGGAGCTTGCGCGCACTCATGCCGCCCGCGGATGGCCCGGGGCGGGGTCGCGGCCCTGCGCGATGCGGATCTGGTCGCGCAGGAGCGCCAGCATCTCGGCCGCTTGGGGCGTGTAAAGCTGGGTCAGATCGCGGGGCCCCGTCTGCGGCACATCCAGCACATATTGCGTGCACGCGGGCCGGCCCGACAGGACCACGACCTGATCGGCCAGAAAGATCGCCTCGCGCAGATCATGGGTGATGAGCAGGCCGGTAAAGGGTTCCTCGGCCTTCAGCGCCTGCATCGTCTGCCAAAGATCCTCGCGGGTGAAGGCATCGAGCGCCCCAAAAGGCTCGTCGAGGATCAGCACCTCCGGCTGGTGGATCAGCGCCCGGCAAAGCGAGGCGCGCTGGCGCATGCCCCCCGAAAGCTCCGAGGGCCGCTTATCCTCGAACCCCGCCAGCCCGACCAGGCTCAGCAGCCGCCGCGCCCGCTCCTCTTGCGCGCGGCGCGACAGCTTGCTGGGCACGATCTCCAGTGGCAGCAACACATTGCGCAGGATCGTGCGCCATTCCAGCAGCACCGGGTTCTGAAACGCCATTCCCACCGTCGCTCGCGGGCCGGTCACCTCGGCGCCATGCAGCCGCACTGTGCCCTCATCGGGCCGCATCAGCCCGGCTACCAGCTTGGTCAGCGTCGATTTCCCGCAGCCCGACGGCCCCACCACAGCCGCAAAGCCGCCTTCGGGAACCGACACCGCCAGCCCGTCCAGAACCGGCAGAGGCCCCGCCGCGGTGCGGTAGGCGTGGCGAACCCCCTCGATCTCGATTAGCGCCTCGGTCACGTCCGCGCCCCGGTCACCTCCGCGTCCCGATCACTTCAGCGCAAAACCGCCATCGGGCAGGTAGGCATTGGTGAAGTAAAGGGCGGCATCGGGCGCGGTCTGGAACGTGTAGGTGAGCGAGATTTGCTCCAACGCGTTGGCCATCCGCGTCGCGTCGATCCCGCCCATCCCGTTGGCGGTGGTGTAGTCGGTGACCACATTCGCCTCGATCGCCAGGATCAGCCGGCGCGTCTCCAGCGCGGCATCGGCGGCCGGGTTGCGCGGCATCAATGCGGCCACTGCGGCCTCGGGGTCGGCGATGGCATCGACCCAGCCCTTGGCGATCGCCGCCAGAAACCCTTCGATCAGCGCCGGGTTCTCAGCAGCAAATTCGGTGTTCACAATCACCGCATTGCCGTAAAGATCGACCCCGTAATCGGCCATCAGAATGGTTGTGATGTCATCCTCGGGCACCCCCAACCGCACCAGATTGAGATAGGAGGAAAACGAAAAGCCTGTCACGGCCGCGACATTGCCTTCGGCCAGCATCGGCTCGCGGGTGGGAAAGCCCACCGGCTCGACGGTGATTTTGTCGACATCGAGCCCGGTTTCTGCGGCAAAGATCGGAAATTGCGCCCAGGCGCCATCGGGCGGCGGCGCGCCCAGGATGCGGCCCTCCAGATCCTTGGGTGCTTCCACGCCCAGCGATTTGCGGCCCACGATTGCAAAGGGCGGCTTGTCATAGATCATCATCGCCGCGATGACCGGTGCGCCGGGGTTCTGGTCAAGAAACCGGATCAGCGAGTTGATATCGGCAAGCCCCACCGGAAAGGCGCCGGTGGCGACCTTCGGGATGGCGTCGAGCGAGCCCGATCCGGGGCTGATCTCCACCGAGAGCCCGGCTTGAGCGAAATAGCCCTTGTCGATGGCCACGAAATAGGGCGCGGCCGGGCCCTCGAATTTCCAATCAAGCGCAAAGGACAGCGCGGTTTCGGCCGCGGCGGCGGCCGGCACGGCCAGGGCCAGCGCGGCGGCGGTCAGGATGGATCTCGCGTTCACTCTCGTCTCCCCGCGTCATGTCGTGACATCGCGAGGTCTAGTCGGCCCGGCGCCCCAAAGCCAGCGCGTTTGGGGGCACGCCTGCCGTCGATCTGGTCTTTCTACTGGGTTTTTGGCTTCTATCCTGGCATATGCCTAATCTTTGGGCGATTTTCCGTGCACGCTCTCTATGCCGCACCCTGGTCAAACCCCTTCACCTGCCATGCGTCCAGCGCTAGAAGGCCGAGCAGGGTGTTGGGTTGGAAAGAGGGGCGCGATGCCGGCGGTCGATACCCCGCAAAGCGAAGCCGCAACGGTCGATCTCATCATCATCGGCGGCGGCATCAATGGCTGTGGGATCGCCCGCGACGCGGCCGGCCGCGGCTTGACCGTCAGCCTGGCCGAGATGAACGATCTGGCTTGGGCGACCTCCTCGGCCTCCACCAAGCTCTTTCACGGCGGGCTGCGCTATCTGGAGTATTTTGAGTTCCGCCTCGTGCGCGAAGCGCTGGTTGAGCGCGAGACGCTTTTGCGCGCCATGCCGCATATCAGCTGGCCGATGCGCTTTGTTCTGCCCCTCAACCCCGCGATGCGGTTCGAAAGTGAAACCCCCACATCGCGGCTGCTCGACCGTATCATGCCCTGGATGAAAGGGCGCCGGCCGGCCTGGCTGATCCGTCTGGGGCTTTTTCTTTACGACAATCTGGGCGGGCGGAAGATCCTGACGGGCACCCGCGCGGTCGATCTGACCCGCGATCCGGTGGGCCAACCGCTCAAGCCGCATCTGACGCGGGCTTTCGAGTATTCCGATTGCTGGATCGAGGATTCGCGGCTTGTCGTTTTGAACGCCCGCGATGCCGAGGCGCGCGGTGCTGAGATCTTGACGCGCACCGAGGCTGTCTCGGCGGAGGTCGTCGATGGCCTCTGGTCGGTGCAGCTGCGCGATGTGGAAAGCGGCAAAACCCAGACCCGCCGCGCCCGCATGCTTGTGAATGCCGCCGGGCCCTGGGTTGCGGAGGTGCTGAGCGGTCGGTTGCGCCGCAATGCCGAGGCCGGCATAAGGCTGGTCCGGGGCAGCCATATCGTGACCCGCAAGCTCTTTGAGCATGGCAAATGCTACTTCTTTCAGGGCACAGACGGGCGGATCATTTTTGCCATTCCGTACGAGACCGACTTCACCCTGATCGGCACCACCGATGCCGAGCATGACGATCCCGACACCCGGCCGGTCTGCACTGAGGCCGAGCGGGACTATCTGTTGGATTTCGCCTCGCAGTATTTCCAGACCCCGCTCGCACCCGCCGATGTGGTTTGGCGCTATGCCGGGGTGCGGCCGCTTTACGATGACGGGGCGAGTTCGGCCAGCGCGGCGACGCGCGAATATGTGCTCACGACCGACATCTCGGCCGGGGCGCCGCTTCTGAACGTTTTCGGCGGCAAGATCACCACATATCGCAAGCTGGCCGAAAACGCGCTGGCGCGGATCCTACCGCATTTTCCCGGAACGCCGGGCGATTGGACCGCCGGGATCCCACTGCCGGGCGGTGATTTTCCGGTCAAGGGTGCGGCCGCGCTGATGGCGGATCTGCGGGCGCGCTATCCCTTTTTGAGCGCGGCTTGGGCCCGGCGGCTGGTGCGCGCCTATGGCACCGAGGCCGCGGCGATGCTGGGCGATGCCGCCGGGCCAGCCGATCTGGGACGCGATTTCGGCGCCAGCCTGACGGCCCGTGAGGTGGCCTGGCTGATGGCGCGCGAATATGCCCGCACGGCCGAGGATGTGCTCTGGCGCCGCTCCAAGCTTGGGCTGCGGATGGATGCCGATGCGGTCGCAGCACTCGAGGCTTGGATGCAGGCTGCCCGCAAGGCGCCGACCAACCGCGCCGCCGAATAAGGCCGGCGAAGGGTTTCGCCGAACACGGCCACCAAACATGGCCAACATGCAACGCCACCAATCACGGCCACCAATCACGGCCACCAAACACGGCCACCACACACCGCCACCAAGCAGGGCCCCCAAGCAGGGCCGACGAATGGCGCGCTCCGGACCCTTTTCCCCACGCAAGCGGTTCGCTAAGAACCCCGCAAATCAACATCTCGGGGAGGGGTTCATGACGCATATATTGAGCATCGATCAGGGCACAACCTCCAGCCGCGCGATCCTGTTCGACCCGGATTTGCAGCCCAAAGCGGTTGCACAGCGCGAGTTCACCCAGCATTTCCCGGCCTCGGGTTGGGTCGAGCATGATCCCGAGGAGATCTGGTCCTCGGTTCTGGCCACGGCGCGCGAGGTGCTTTCGACGGGCGATCCGGTGGCGGCCATCGGCATCACCAATCAGCGCGAAACGACGCTGATCTGGGACCGCGAGACCGGAAAGCCGATCCATAACGCCATTGTCTGGCAGGATCGCCGGACCGCCGATCTCTGCGCCGATTTGCGCGCCGCCGGGCATGAGCCGATGATCACCGCGAAAACCGGCCTCCTCTTGGATCCCTACTTCTCGGGCACCAAAGTCAAATGGCTGCTCGACACTTGCGAGGGCGCGCGGGCCCAGGCGCGCATGGGAAGGCTGCTCTTCGGCACCGTCGACAGCTATCTGATCTGGCGGCTGACCGGCGGGCGGGCGCATGTGACCGACGCGACCAATGCCGCGCGCACCCTTCTGTACAATATCCGCGAAGGAGGCTGGGATGCCGAGATCCTGGCGCTGCTCGATATCCCTGGCAGCATGCTGCCGGAGGTGCGCGACTGTGCCGGTGTGTTCGGCGAGACGGATCCGGTGCATTTCGGCCGCGCGATACCCATCCGCGGTGTGGCGGGCGATCAGCAGGCGGCCACGATCGGCCAAGCCTGTTTTCAGCCCGGCATGATGAAATCGACCTATGGCACGGGCTGCTTTGCCCTCCTGAACACCGGCGATGCGCCGGTGACAAGCCGCAACCGGCTGCTCACCACCATCGCCTATCAGCTTGATGGCCGGCCGACCTATGCGCTGGAGGGCGCGATCTTCGTGGCCGGCGCGGTTGTGCAATGGTTGCGCGATGGGCTGGGTGTGATCGCGGCGGCCGGCGAGACCCAGGCGCTGGCCCAAAATGCCGATCCGGCTCAGGCGCTGACGCTGGTGCCGGCCTTTGTTGGGCTGGGCGCGCCCTATTGGAACGCCGAATGCCGCGGCGCGGTCTATGGGCTGACCCGGAACTCTGGCCCGGCCGAGCTGGCCCGAGCGGCGCTGGAAAGCGTCGGCTTCCAGACCCGCGATCTGTTGGAGGCGATGCAGGCCGATGCGCCGGGAACCGATGCGGTGCTGCGGGTTGATGGCGGCATGACGGCCTCCGACTACACCATGCAGTTTCTGGCCGATATCCTGGGCGCGCCGGTCGACCGGCCTGCGGGGCTCGAGACCACGGCGCTGGGGGCGGCCTGGCTTGCGGGCATGGATGCGGGGATCTATCCGGGCCAGGACGCCTTTGCCGCGGGCTGGGCGGCCGCGCGGCGCTTTACGCCGGTGATGGCGCCGGATCGCCGCGATGCCGCCTATGCGCGCTGGAAGCGGGCAGTCGCCGCGACGCTGACCGTTTAGATCTGCATTAGCCGGGCCCGCACTTTTTGGGCGATGAGGGTCGAGACGCGCGTGTTGGCCTCGGCGGTGACCCCGGCGATATGCGGGGTGAGGATCAAATTCGGCACCTCGGCAAAGCGCGCGGCATCTCGGGCCGAAAGCGGTTCCTGCGAAAAGGTGTCGATTGCAGCCCCGGCCAGGCGGCCGGTGCGCAGCGCGGCGACCAGCGCGTCTTCGTCGAGCACCCCGCCGCGCGCGGCATTGATCAGCACGGCGCCGGGCTTCATCGCCGCAAGCGCCGCAGCATCGATGATGCTGCGCGTCTGGTCGGTCAGCGGGATCTGCAGCGAAAGCGCATCCGAGCGGGCCAGCAGCGCGGCAAAGGAGACGGGCTCTGCCCCGATCTCGACCCAAACCGGCTCATCCGCGGCGATGAAGGGATCATGCGCAATGACGTTCATGCCAAAGGCGCGGGCAAGCGCCGCGGTGACCCGCGCGATAGCCCCGAAGCCCAGAAGCCCCAGCGTCTTTTCCGCCGCTTCGCGCCCGATGAGCGCGTTGCGCGGCCACTCGCCCGCCACGACCCGCGCATTGGCCGCATAGGCGCCGCGCCAGAGCATGGTGGCCGTGGTCACGACATATTCGGCAACCGAGCGAGCATTGGCGCCGAGGGCAGGGTAGACCTCGATCCCGCGCGCGGCGCAGGCGGCCATGTCGATATTGTCGAGCCCCACCCCCAGCCGGCCCACACAGACCAGATCGGGGGCGGTGGCCAGCATGGACGCGCTCACCTGGGTGCGGTTGCGCACGATCAGCGCCCGCTTTCCCGCAAGCCGAGCCGGGATCGCGGGCTGATCTTCCACCAGCCCCGGCGCATAGTCGACGCCAAGATCGGCCAGGCTGTCCACGGCCGGGGCGTCCATAATCTCGGTGATCAGGATCATGCGGGCTCCAAAGCAACGGGCTGGCCGGTCTGCGCGCTTTCTTCGGCCGCCGCCCCGATCCGCACGGCCCAGGCGCCATCGGCCAGCGTCACCTCCGGGCGCCCCCCCGCGCGCAGCATGCGCAAAAAGCGCTGATGCTGAAAGAAGGTCGCGCCATGGTGATCGCCGGCGCGCAGAATGGTCTCGTCGGTCTCGATGATCTCGCAATGCTCGCGCCGGCTGGCCCGGTCGGCAATGGCAAGCTCGGCATGGCGCTCGGCCCCGTCGGCCGAGAACCGGGCCGGGCCGGGGACCCGCGCCTCGATCCGCGCCTTGGGGCCGGTCACCGCGACCACCTCCTGCCAATGGCTGCCCTCGGCAAACATGCACAGATCGAGCATCGCCCGCGCCCCGCCGGCAAACTCCACGATCGCAAAGCCGTTATCGACGATGTCGGGGGTGCGGCCGGCGTAGCGCTCGTCGCGATGGTTCACATCCGCCCCGGCCGAGGCATAGACCCGGATCGGGTCGGCACCCAGGATCAGCCGCATCAGATCCCAGAAATGGCAGCATTTTTCTACCATCGTGCCGCCGGTGCGCGCGTTGAAGCGGTTCCAATCGCCGATCTTGTCCAGAAATGGGAAGCGGTGTTCGCGGATCGCCACCATGCGGGGCGGGCCGGCATCGCCGCGCGCCACCGCCGCGCAGAGCCGGGCGATGGGCGGCATATAGCGATACTCCATCGCCACCCAGACCGGCGGGCCGCCGGCGCCCAGCAAGGCCGCGGCCTCGGCGCCGGAGATGGCAAGCGGCTTTTCGCACAGGATCGGCCGGCCATAGCCCAGCGCGTCCTGCATGATCGGGAAATGCAGATCGTTGGGTGCAGCGATGATCACCGCATCCAGGCGCTCGGCGGCCAGCATCGCCTTATGGCTGGGATAGGCCCGCGCGCCGCAAAGAGCCGCGGCCTGGCCCAACATCTCCTGGTTGGGATCGGCGATGGCCGCGACCTCGGCCCCATCCAAAAGCGCGATGTTGCGAATATGCTCCTGGCCCATCATGCCCGCCCCGATCAGCCCGTAGCGCATCATGGCGTGATCTCCAGCACAGGCAGGCCAAGCGCCCCGGCCAGCCCCCGCAGCGCCGGGCGATGTTCGCCATAGGCCAGCGCCATATGGTGCTCGATCCCCGCGGCTATGAAGGCCGGCAGGGTTTCGGCGATGGATGCATGAAAGCGGATCACCCCGGAGGTGCCGGTAAAGGCCATGGGCCGCGCGAGCATCTCGCCGCCGGCCAGCACCATTTTCGGCACGCCCTGCGCTTGGCTGATGCGTGCCAGGGTCACCCGCCCGGGCTTGAGCGCGAACTCGTAAAGCAGCGGCATGCGGCGGTTGGTGTGGATCGTGGCTGCTGCGGCGCTGCCGGCCATGGATGGCGGTGCCTGCCCGCAATGCCAGAGCACAGCGCTGTCATCGGCGACATCCATATCCACCAGATCGGTCAGAAACACCGGCGCCTGGGCGGTTTCGCGCAAGGCAAGCTGGGTCAGCGCACCGTAGATATCGGCCTCACAGGCGCAGGGGGTGCCCGCCTCGCCCAGCATTGCTGCCGGCCCGCAGACGGCCCCGCCATACTCGGTAAAACACTCCGGCCAGCAACGCAGCGCAAAGGCGGCGTAACCCTCGCGGGTCATCTCGCGCAAGGTGGCCGCCAGCCGCAGCGACCGGTCAAGTTCGGTCTGATCGACGCCATCGATGCCAGCAAGGGCCGCAACCGTCGCGCGCGGCGCTGGGGGCGTGCTGCGGGCGCGGTCGAAGAATCCGGCCAGATCAATATCCTCAACCTCAACGCTGGCCAAAGTGCGCATTGCCTGCGGCTCGAAGGCGCAGGTGTCAAAGCCGTCAGGTGCCGCGCCGATCCGTCCGATCCGTTTGCCCCGCAGCGCGTGTGCAAGCTGCCGACCGGTCTCGCTGGCCTGGACGGGTCGTGCCGATGGCGGCTCTGCCGCCGCTCTTCCCGACAAAAGCGTTTCAAAATCAACGTTGTCCGGTGCTCCATATGCCCAGGAAAACCGCCGCCCGCGCAGCCCGAGCGCATGGGATGCCAGGTTCAGCCCACAAAAGGCGTTGAGCCGCAGGCGCCCGCCCAGTCGCGGTTCGGGCGGGGCCCAGATCGCCAGCGGGATCTTCGTTGTCTCGGCCAGCCCGCCCAAAAAGGCGGCATCGGTGAAGGTGACCTGCAGGATCAGGATCAGATCCGGCGTCGCGGCCATGGCGGCATCCCGCGCCATGGCGGCGGCCTGCGCATCGAGCAGCAGATCGTCCGGCCCTGTGATGTCGTGCCCGGTTTTTCGCAAAGCCGCCAGCATCGCCGCCAATGTCGCGCGCGCAAAAGGCACATCGAAGGTGGGCCGGCCCAGGGGCAGGACCGCGATACGCATCAGATGCTCCGATAGCCATGGCGAAAGCGGCCATCCGGCGGCGCAAAAGCCAAACCGTCGCCGTCATAGCAGGCATGGCGATGCCAAGGGGCGGCATGGGCCTGCACGATCTCGTTGAGCCCGGCCATATAGGGCAGGCTTTCGGCCGTCAGCCCGGCACGGATCGCATCGAAATCGGGAAAGCGCGCAAAAGCCTCCGCCCAGATCGCGCGCCCGGCCAGATAGCCCGACGCCCCGGCCCGACAGGCATAGGTCAGCACGCGCTGAAATTCGGGCTTTCCCGCCCCGGCCGAGAGCATCACCCAGGGCCGGCCGGCCAGCCGTCCCATCTCGTCAAACAGCGCCTGGGTCTGAGCATCGCCCGGCTCGGGCACCTCCTTGGCGGCGCATGGGCTTTCAAGCTTGAACACATCCACGCCGAAATCGGGCGCGGCGAAGGTCTCGACCGAGGCAAGCACATGATCGGCGCGTTTGCTGGCCAACTCCTCATAGTTGCCCGCAATCTCGCCGGCGAGCGGATAGACTAGCAGTTCGAACAAAAACGGGATGTCAAAGGTTGCGCAGGCGGCTCCGACGCGCTTTACAAAATCCTGCTGATGGGCCCGTACATCGGCGCCGGCATCGGGGCGATACCAGGCCAGCACCTTGACCGCATCGCCGCCCATGCGCCGGATCTTGCCGACGCTCCAATCATCGATCTCGGCCGAACGCCGCCCGTCGGGGCTTTCGACAAAGACCGAATCCTCCAACGTCACGATCAGACCCTTTGTCGGCGAGAGCAGAGGCAGCGCGCGTGGGATCGCGAAATGCGGATCGAGCAGCAGCGCCGTCGAGGCCGCTTGCAACACCTCGGTCAGCAGCGCTTTGACGGCGGCCACGTCTTCGTAAGGCGCCTCCGCGCGCCCGTAATGGGCCGCAATCGGGGCTTTGATCGGCGGGCGCTGATCGACTGCGGTCATCATAAAGAAGCCTTGCCCATCGGCCATGCGCCGCAAACCCCATTGCTTGCCGGGCGTAAGAGCGGTCATGGGCAGCCTCCTTGGATCCCGCGACGAAGCAGACGTTCGGTCTCGGCCCTGTTCGGAGACGCGTCGCGCCCGCCAAACCCGATGCATTTCAGCGCCGCTGCGGCATTGGCAAAGCCGACCGCTTGTTCTTCTGCCTGACCCTCGGCAAGGGCAAGCGCAAAAGCGCCATGCCAGACATCGCCAGCGCCAAGCGTGTCACGGACGGTCACTTTCGGTGCCTCGATCCGTGCACCGCCCGGCAGGTGCACGCCCGCGGCACCATCGGTCACGCAAACCCAACCCGGCAAGGCTTTCGCGGCGTCAAGTCCCGGCGCGATATCATCGGTGCCAGCATAGGCTGCCAGACCGGGCCGCGAGAAAGCCACATGGCTGGCCAGAGCCAGCAGGTCCGGATCGAAGGGCGGTTCCGCATCGATCACCCCGGGAACGCCTCGGCCCCGCGCCAGAGCGAGCGCGGCAAGCGCCCCCTCCGGCCAGCGCGTATCGGTCAGCACCGCATCGATCGGGCCGTCCACATCGCTCAGATCGCCCGGTGCCTGCACCAGATCGGCGCCCCGGAAATTCACCAGCTGGCGCTCGCCCTGCGGGTCGATTGCCACGGCCGAGACAGGTGAAAGCCCGCCGCTCCAGCGGATATGGGACACATCGATCCCCTCATCTGCCAGAGCCTCCGCCGTTGCCCGCCCGATCATGTCCGTGCCAAGCCGGGTGACGAAGCGGATTGTGCCCTCGAGCCGAGAGGCCGCAACCGCCGCATTGGCAGCCATGCCGCCGCCGGTGATCGTCAGCGCATGCGCCTGATGCTTGAGACCGTCTCGGGGTAGCGCGTCGACGCCGAAAACAAGATCCGTCGTGGCCTGGCCGACGACCAGCAGCGATGCCATCAGTCGACCGGCAATCCGCTGGGTACGCGGTTCGGGCGGCCCAGGCGCCCGGCCAAGCTTTCCGTTCCCGTCAGCGCGTGCAGAAAGGCGATGATGTCGGCGATCTCGGCATCGCTCAGCACCCGCGGCGCGATGTCGAGCCGCGCGCGCAGCCGCGCCATCTCGCGCTTATCTTGCCAGACGATCAGATCGGTGGCCTCAGCACCCGGGGCGGGGGGCAGGGCCGCCATCGCCGGCCTCCACCGCGCCAATGACCCCATCGGGTCGAGATGATGGCGCACCATATCCTCCAAGCCCGGCATCGTGCCATTATGCCCGTAAGGCGCGGTCAGCGCCACATTGCGCAAGGAGGGTGTGCGAAAGCGATAGGCATCCTCCAGCCGGTTGCTCTCGGCCATCCGCCCCACATCGCGCGCAAAGGGATCCCAGCGCCGGGTGCGGCCGGGTCCGAGCGGCGGCAGGGCCAGGGCGTAAAACCGATGATCGGTCAGGAGCGGCCCGGCGTGACAGGCCGCGCAGCCCGCTTTGCCGTAAAATAGCGCCAAACCCCGCTCCTGCGCCGGGCTCAGCGATGGCGCGCCGGCCAGGAAGCGATCGAAGGGGCTGTCAGTGCTGCGCCACTCGGCATTCATGAAATCCGCCAGCGCGTTCGCGATATCGGCGATCTGCGGCTCGGCGATGCCGGCCTGCGCAAAGAGGGCGCGATAGGCTGGGATCGCCCGCACCCGGGCGGCCAGCAGCGGCCAAGCCGCGTCGATCCGATCATGCACGGCGCCCGCAATCTCGTTCTCGCCTGGGTTCCCGGCCATCTCGAACTGCGCGACCAGCGGAAAAAGCGCCTGCACGGCGAGCAGGCCGTTCAGCCCCGAGGGCAGCCATTCCTCGGCCGGGCTGTCGAACCCATTGTCGTAATCGGGCGACAGGCTCACCCGCCCGTCATGAAAGAGAACGTCATACTCCCGCGCCCCGACATTCCACAGCGCCGGGGCGTTTCGGGGAATGCGCTTGACGATGCCGTCCGGGCCGGGGCGCCGGGCGGGCCCCAACCCAACCCCGCCCTCGCCCAAGGAGAGTGCAACGCCGTCGGCCGAGGCCAGATCATGGTGATGGCAGGTCCCGCAGGAGATGTTGCGGTTGCCCGACAGGATCGGATCGTAGAAGAGCAATTGCCCGATCCGCGCGAGCGCGGGATCGAACGGAACGTAATCCTCCGGCGTGACCGGCTTTGGCAGCGGCAGATCGGCGCTTGCCGGCAGCGTCAGCCCCAGACAGAGTGCGGCCAGGAGGATGCCATGCGACAGGCGTTGTTTGCGCTCGCTTTGATGGCGGCCGGCCCCGCGGCGGCGGATCTTGAAAAGGCGCGCGACCTGATGGATGCGGGGCGCTTTGAGGAGGCGCGCACAGCACTCTGGCCCGCTGCCCGGTCGGGCAATGCCGAGGCCGAGGAGCTTATCGGCGTGATGTATGCGCTGGGTCTGGGGGTCCCGCGCGATCCCGTCCGGGCGTTCGAGTGGTATCTGCGCGCGGCGATGAAGGGTCATGCCGGGGCGGCCTCCGGGGTCGGGTGGTACTATGAGGTCGGGCTTGGCATGCCGGCGCCCGATCTGATCCGAGCGTACACCTGGTACACGCTCAGCGCCATTGGCGGCGACCCCGATGCCGCGATCAGCCAGGAGGAGGTGGTCAAAAAAATGACGGCGGAGGAGATCGAAAAGGCCCAATTGCTGATCGATGATTATCGCGTCTGGCTGTACCCGTTTCGCTGATTGGGTGGCATGCCGATAGATCCGCTGCGGCCTATGGCACCTGTCCATACCCGCGACACCTGCCGGTCCCTGTGAGGGCGCGGCGGACCAAAGGCCGATCGCAGACATCCGACACCGCCACCCTTGCGGCACAGCGCCCCCGACAGGCCCCATGCGGGGCCGCCCTGTCCGGGGGCGACCTGTCCGGGGGCGACCTGTCCGGGGGCAGCCACGTCCGGGGGCCGCCACGTCCGGGGGCTCCCTCTGGGACAGCCCCCAAACACAGGTTTGACACAACGATCAGTTCAGATCGGCCGCAAGACCCGCATCGATCGCGGCCTCGGCCTCGGCGACAGCCTCGGCAAGCGCATCGAAGATCTCCTCACCGCCATCGATATTGGCCTTGAACCAGTCAAACACCGGGGCGGCGGCTTCCTTGAAGGCAGCCTTTTCCGCCGGCGTCGGCACGTAGAGATCGCCACCGCCGGCCACGAACTCCTGATAGGCCGCGATCGATTTGCGTTTGGGGCTGGCAAAGGTTGCCTGCTGGAGCGCATAGAACCCATCCATGACCACGCGGCGCTTCTCCATCGGCATATCGAGGAAGGCCGCATTGTTCATCCACCAGAGTGCGCCCATATAGGCGTGCCCGTCCAGCGTCACATATTGCAGCCCGGCATCGGGAAACTTCATGCCCATGATGTCGGTGATGCCGTTCTTAGAGCCTTCGACCACGCCGGTCTGGAAGGAGGTGAAAAGCTCCGGCCAGGGGATCGGCGTGGGCGAGGCGCCCAGGGCGCGCACCAGCTCCTGGGGCAGATCGGCCACCACGGTGCGGATTTTCAGCCCCTCCATATCCGAAGGCTGGGCCACCCGGCGCTGGGTGTTGGCAAAGTTCCGCCAGCCGCCGGTATTGCCGATGGTCATCAACCGGATCGTGTCGCCGGAGGCCTCTAGAGCCATATCGCGCATCTTGCGGGTGAAATCGCCCGCCAGCACCGTCTCGGCCACCCGATCATCGCGCATCATATAGGGCAGGTCGAGCACCTGCACGAAGGGAAAGATGCCGGCCGCACCGCCCGATGTTGAAATATAGATGTCGATTGAGCCGTCGGCGATGCCCTGCAGGCATTCGGTGCCATTGGCACAGAGCTGGGTGCCGATAAAGATCTCCACCGTGATGGCGCCGTTCGAAGCCTTCTCGACATAATCCTTGAAGACGACCAGCCCGTCATAATCCTCGTCGTTCTCGTTCGAATTGGCCGTGGCGCGCAGGGTCACCTCCTGAGCCATGGCCACCGGCGCGAAAGCGAGCATGCCGGCCGTCAAAGCGGCCAGCGTCGATCTCAGTTTCATGGGCTTGTCTCCTTTATGAAGCCGAAAAACTCCGGCACGGTCAGCGAGACCGCCGGAACATAGGTGATGAGCAGGATCACGAAGATCTCCACGGCGAGGAAAGGCAGGATGGCGCGGGCGATGCGCTCCACCCGCTCGCCCGACACCGAGGAGGCCACGAACAGCACAAGCCCCATCGGCGGGGTGGCGAGACCCACGGTCAGGTTCACGCTCATGATGATCGCAAAATGGACCGGATGCACGCCAAGCTCGACAAAGATCGGACCCAGGATCGGGCCCAGAATGATGATCGCCGGCCCGGCGTCGAGGAACATCCCCACGATGAAAAGCAGCAGGTTGATCAAGAGCAGCATCAGGAGCGGATCGCTGGTCAGCGAGGTCAAAAAGGCGGCCATCTCCTCGGGTGCATGGCTAAGGCTGACGACGGTCTTAAAGGCCATCGCTGCCCCGACCAGGAGCAGCACCACGCCCGAGGTGATCGAGGCCCGCATCAGGACCGGGCCAATATCGCCCAGACGCATCTCGCGCAGGATAAAGACCGACACGATCAGCGCATAGGCCACGGCCACGGCCGAGGCCTCGGTCGGGGTCATCACCCCGCCCAGGATCCCGCCCAGGATGATGACCGGGGTCAGCAGCGGAAAAAAGGCGCGCAGGCTGGCCCGGCCGCGCATGTCCCAGCCGGCCTTCGCGGTCGCGGCCGGAAAACCCTGGCGTTTTGCCATCATGGCCGTCACCGCCATCAGCCCCAGCCCGACCATGACGCCCGGCACGATGCCGGCCAGAAACAGCGCCGCGACGCTTTCGCCCATCACATAGGCATAGATGATCATGATCCCCGAGGGCGGGATGATCGGCCCGATGACGGATGAGGCCGCGGTGATGGCGGCCGAGATCCGCCGGCTGTAGCCCTGCTTTTCCATCGCCGGGATCAGCATCGAGCCCAGCGCCGAGGTGTCGGCGACCGCCGAGCCCGAAAGCCCGGCAAAGAGCATCGAGCTGAGGATGTTCACATGGGCCAGCCCGCCACGCAGATGCCCCACCATAGCCTGGCTGAACTCCACGAGCCGCATGGTGATGCCGCCACGGTTCATCATCTCGCCGGCCAGCATAAAGAACGGGATTGCCATCAGCGGAAAGCTGTCCATGCCATTATAGACATTGCGGTACAGCAAGCCGAAATCCCGCTCTTGCCCGGTCAGCCACAACAGCGCACCCGGCGCGGCCAGAAGGGCAAAGAAGACCGGCAGCCCGATCAGCAACAGGACTAGAAAGAGCGGCAGGAACCAGACCAGCATCAGCTTTCGGTCCCTGTGGCCGGGCGGATGGCGGGCAGGGCGGTCTCTAGCCCTCCCAGCTTGGCGATCTCACGCAGGATCAACTCGACGCTCACCAGCGTCATGACGATGATGCCCAAAAAAAGCGACAGGAAACTCAGCGCCAGCGGCATCTTCGCCCAACCCCATTCGAACGCAATGCCGGTTGCGCGCGTGCACAGCGTCAGATCCGCACCGGTCAGCGGGATGGGCAGCGAAAACTCCAGCGTGAAGGGCAGCCAGAGGGTGGCGGATTTGAAGAGACAGCCGGAAAAGATGTGGGCATGGCCCAAATCGATCGCCGCGACCAGCACTGCAAAGGAGATCAACAGCAGCGCGAGCGTCAGAATCCGGCCGGCCAGGCGCGGCAGGGCCATGGCGATCATATCGATGGCAACAAACCCGCCCCAACGATAGGCGCTGGGTGCCACCAGCCCCGTCATCCAGAGCATGCCGA
The DNA here is from genome assembly GCA_039184655.1 of Pseudomonadota bacterium. GTDB lineage: Bacteria > Pseudomonadota > Alphaproteobacteria > Rhodobacterales > Rhodobacteraceae > J013. Next base: position 72,270 of record JBCDAZ010000007.1, read on the forward strand.
AGCGGGCCGCCTCCTCGGTCCAGTTCAGCGCATCGCCCAGGATGTAGCGAAAGAAAACCTGGGCCAGGATGACCAGAACCATGAGCGCGAGCAGCAGTATGGCGAGCATCCGCCCGGTGGCCAGCAAGGCGATGTTTAGCCTTGCCAATGGCCGCAGGGCTGCCAGGATCGCCGCCATGTTCCTCCCATCGCGCCAGGCGCTTGTTTTCGAACCGGTCTGGATGTCGCGCCGGTTTCGAAAGAGCTTAGGGGGCGTAGCGCCGCTCTGTCATCCGTTTTCTGCAAGGCGTGGTTGCAGGTCGCCCGGGCGGTCTTGCCCGGCGCCATCGCGCGCCGGGACGGCGATGATGCGCGGGGCGGGCGGTCGCGGTTTCAGATCCGCTGGTCATACGCGCCGACCAGCGGTTCGGTGCGGATGATCGCATCGAGATCCTCGAATATCGCACGCATTTCGGTCTCGCTTTCGGGGCTTTCGCAGACAACCACCAAATTGGGCGTGTTCGACGAGGCCCGAACGAGGCCCCAGGCGCCATTTTCCAGCATGACGCGCGCGCCGTTCACGGTGATGACGTCCGAAATCTGCCGACCCGCCAGCCGTCCTGTGCCGGCCATCTCGGCCAGTTTTTCGGTCAGCCGGTCGATCACGCCGTATTTTTCGGTATCCGGGCAGTAAGGCGACATGGTCGGCGTTGCATAGGTGCGCGGCAGATCGCGGCGCAGATCCGAGAGCGACTTGCCCGGGTTGCGGTCCATCAGCTTGGCAATCTCGACCGCCACCCGCATGCCGCAGTCAAAGCCGCGGCCCAAAGGCGGGGCCAGGAAGTAATGGCCCGATTTCTCGAACCCGGCCAGCGCGCCGGTCTCGTGCACACGCCGCTTCATATGGCTGTGGCCGGTTTTCCAGTAATCGGCCTTGGCACCCAGCCCGCGCAAGACCGGATCGGCTGCAAACAGCCCGGTCGATTTGACATCCGCTACGAAGGTCGCACCGGGGTGCAGCCGGGCCAGGTCGCGGGCCAGGATCACGCCCATCTTATCGGCAAAGATCTCCTCGCCCTCATCATCCACGACGCCGCAACGATCGCCATCGCCATCAAAGCCCAGCGCCAGATCGGCGCCGCTTTCGCGCACAGCCACGGCCATGTCGTGCAGCATCTCCAGCGCTTCGGGGTTGGGATTGTAGGCGGGAAAGCTGTAGTCGAGCGCGGTATGGCGCGCGACAACCTCGACGCCGATCCTCTCAAGCAGTTCGGGCGCGAAGGCGCCCGCCGTCCCATTGCCGGTGGCCACAACCGCCCGCAAGGGGCGCGACATCGCAAAACCGCCCGCAAGATCGTCGAGATAGGCCGCGCGCATCCCGTCCTGTTGGATCAGCCGCCCGCCATCGCGCAAAACGCCCGCATCCTCCAGCACGATCGCCTTGAGTCGCGCCATCTCCTCGGGCCCATGGGTCAGCGGCATATCGAAGCCAATTTTCACCCCGGTCCAGCCATTGGGATTGTGGCTGGCCGTCACCATCGCGACCGCGCAGCCCAGATGCGCGCCGGCAAAATAGGCCATGGGCGAGAGCGCCGCGCCGATATCGCGCACCTCCACCCCTGCCTGCATCAGACCCAGCATCAGCGCCTGTTTTATGGCAAGCGAGTAGTCGCGATAGTCGTTTCCGATGGCGATGGCGGTCTTGCCGGCCTCGTGCATCTGGGTGCCCAGCCCCAGCCCGACGGCCTGAATGCCGGGCAGGTTGATCTCCTCAGGGAAGCGCCAGCGCGCATCATACTCCCGAAAACCGGTTGGCACGATCATCGGCTCATTGAGAAAGGCCCAGCTGTTGGGCGTAACGGTAGAATGCGGACGCATGCAGCCTCTCAAGTCGTCAAGGGTCGGTCTTGGCCAGCCTGTCGAAGGCCATCAGGCGCGCGACCAGGTGCGGCATATCGGTCAGAGGGATCATGTTGGGACCGTCCGAGGGGGCCCGATCTGGATCCTCATGGGTCTCGATAAACACCCCGGCTACGCCGATGGCAACCGCGGCGCGGGCCATCACGGGCGCAAAGGCGCGTTGCCCGCCCGACGCGCCGCCCGCGCCGCCGGGTTGCTGCACGGAATGCGTGGCATCCATGATCACGGGATAGCCTGTCCCGGCCATTTGCGGCAGCGCGCGCATGTCGGCCACCAGCGTGTTATAGCCAAAGGTGGTGCCCCGTTCCGTCAGCAGGATACCGGAATTGCCCGTGGAGACGACTTTTTCGACGACATGCGGCATATCCCAGGGCGCAAGGAACTGGCCTTTTTTGATGTTGACGACACGGCCGGTTTCGCCGGCAGCGAGAAGTAAATCGGTCTGGCGGCACAAAAAAGCGGGGATCTGCAGAATATCCACAGCCTCGGCCACAGCGGCACAGTCCTGCGGCAAATGCACATCCGTCAGAACCGGGCAGCCGATCTCCGCCCGTATCTCGGCCAATATGCGCAGCCCGGCCTCCCGCCCCAGCCCGCGACGGCCACGCAGCGAGGTACGGTTGGCTTTGTCGTAGCTCGCCTTGAAGACGAAGCCGGCGCCGGCCGCGGCACAGGCCTCCGCCAGAGCGGCTGCGATCATCATCGCATGATCGCGGTCTTCAAGCTGGCAGGGGCCAGCGATCAGCGTCAGCGGTGCCGCGTTACCGATCGTCACCGGACCGACGCGCAGCACAGTCTGGTCGGCCATTGTCAGACGCTCACCTGTTCGCGAAGAATGGATGCAGTGAGACCTAGCATAATATAAAGGCCCAGAAACACAAAAAAGCCGACGGCGATGTGCTGGGCCGGTCGCGGATAGGTGGCGATGTCGGGCGCCACGGGCGGCACGTTTACCGAAAGATAGCGCACCTGCCTTGCAGCCTCGATCCGCGCCTGCTCCAGCGTATTCAATGCGACAATGCGCATCTGCTCTTTGGCGGCAAGGTCCGATCTGGCCATGCTCAGCGCGCTGGAAATCGCGGCCAGCGACAGCGTGCCCTGGTCCGTCGTGGTCAGTTCGCTGCGCCGCGCGGCCACCGCCGCCTCGGTGAAGGCGATCTTTTGGTCCAGCACTTTCAGCCTTGCCGCGTTGGGTTTGTCATTGGTGCTCAGCAGACGCCGTTCGCGCCGCAGCTGCTCCAACTCAAGCTCCAGCGACTGGATCACAGAAAGCTCGATCTGAAGCTCGCCTTCAGCGCTAAACGTATCGTAGCGCTGTTGCAGGTCCAGCACTCTGGCCGCGGCCTCGGCCACCTGCGCTTCGCGATCGCTGAAACTGGTCTCGGCGCCTTCCATGTTCTGGCGCCGTGCCCGCACCGAAAGGCTGTCGACCATCTCCTCGGCATAAGAGATGAGCGCCGTGGAGAAACGCTGCGCGCTTTCAGGGTCGGCCGCCATCACCTCCATGCGCAAGATGCCCTCGGTCAGGTCGAATCCGACAACGACATGCCGCTGAAAAAGCCGGTAAGCGTCTTCGCGGCTGGCATCGGCGTCGAGCCGCTGAAGCGGATCGATCGCGGGGTTCTGGAAATGCGCAACGAAGCCTTCCTCGCGGTCAAGCCGTTCCATCGCCGCGCGCGACGCAAGAAACCCTTGAACAGCGATTGAATCCTTGGCGTCGGCCAGCCCGAAACCAGAGAAGAGCCCGCCCAGACCGGCGTTTGAGGCTGCCGGGCTGTCGGCCTTTTGGATCACGAATTCCGCGTTGGTCTGGTACATGTCGGTCGCCATGGCGATGTAATAGTAGGCTACCGTCGCGGTTGGCAGGATTACAAAGAACATCAGCCGCAGCGCCAGCATGACCATGCGCCGCCGCCGCCGCCGCGCCAGCGCGCCCTGCAGGTCGCGCACCCGTTTTTCGTGCTGCTCGAACCCCGCATCGATGCTGAGGCCATCCTTGGCCGTGGGCACGAGATCCACGCTGGCTGGCGTTTTGTCGGGCATTGTCTGGGCCAGATTGCGCTCGCGCCGCCTTGCCCGTTGCCGCCGCTCGCGCGCCGCCGGGCCCCAAGCCGCATCCTCGGGTGGCGCCGCGGCATCCGCCTTTGACCCGGCCTGCATCGTTTCGGGTTCTGCCGAGCCCTTTCGCCTGTCGGGTCCTCTTTCGCCGCGCTTGTACATGGCCCTATCCGACGTAATCGTAAAGGCGGCGGGCCGCAGCCACCGTATCGAACAGGTAAAGCTGCCCATCGCGCAGCACGCCCGCCTTGTGGCAATACGCCTCGACCACATGCGGGTTATGCGACACGATCACAAGCGTCGCGCTTTCAAGGCGGTGGCGCAAGACCGGGGCGACCTGGCGGCGAAACTCGGCATCGGTAGCGCTGGGCAGCCCCTCATCGATCAAATAGACATCGAACTGTAAAGACAGCATTAGCGCCATCACGACCCGCTGTCGCATGCCGGCCGAATAGGTCGAGACCGGCATGTAAAAATAGTCGCCCAGATCGACGAGGCTGCGCAGGAAGCCTTCGACAAAATCCGGATCATGCCCGTAGAGCCGGGCCATATAGCGCGCATTCTCAACCGCGGAGAGCTGCAGGTCGGTGCCACCCGTATAGCCGAGCGGAAAGGAAACCCGGGCCTCGCGCCGCACCGTGCCTTCATCGGGCTTTTCAAGCCCGGCCATCATGTTGATGAGCGTCGATTTGCCGGTGCCGTTGGGTGCGAGGATCCCGAGATTCTGCCCAAGGCTCAACTGAAAGCTGGCCCTGTCGAGAATGACCTTCCGCCGGCGCCCGGTCCAGAAGGACTTGCTGACCTCTTCAAACTCGATCATTGCGCCCCGCACCGAACGGTATCGCGCGTGCCCTCAGCGCACGCCGCCGCCCTCTTTAATCAAAGGCGGTTAACCGAGCCTTGCGGGTATGGTTGGGGGCGTGGCGGCAGGGCCTCGCGCACGCCCCAGCCCGGCCTTCTGACGGGCCCCGAGCCGATCAGGCGATCAGCGCCCAGCTCATCCCGGCCAGGATCGCCCCCACGATCCCGAAGCCGAGATAGGCCGCAAAGACCGGCGGGCGGACCAGCGCCCAGACCGCGACAGCTGCGGGAATACTGCTGACCCCGCCGGCGACAAGAAAGGACATCGCCGCACCGGCACTCATTCCCTGCTCGATCAACCCGGCCAAAAGCGGCACCGCCGCATAGCCGTTCAGGTAAGCCGGCGCGCCGACCACGGCACCGAGAACAATCGGGCCAGCCCCGTCGCCGCCCAGGATCTCGGCGATCAGATCGGCGGGTATATAGGCGATCATCAGCGCCTCGATAAAGTAAGCCAGCGCCAGCCATTTGAGCAGGAAGTGACCGTTTGAAAGCGCCTCCTCGCCGAAGATCTCGCGCCGCGGCCGCTCGGTCCAAAAGCGCCAGACCGGCTGTCCCGAAAAGGGCTTGCGCGCGCCGCAGCAGCCCTTGCGTTCCTGCGGTCTGAGGGGATCGGCAAAGGCCCCGGATGCGGTCAGCGCGTACATCGCATAGCCGCCCAGAACCCCCAGCCCGACAGCCGCCACCACCTTGGCCAGCGCAAAACCGACACCGAGCCCACCCGCAGTGATGATAAACATCGCAGGATCCATAAGCGGCGATGCCAGCCAGAAGGCCATGACCGCCGAAAGCGGAGCGCCCACCGCCAGAAGCATTGCGATGAAGGGTATTACCTCGCAGGAGCAAAAGGGGGAGAGCCCGCCAAGCATCGCCGCAAGCACGATCATCCGGTGCGGGCTGCCAGTAAAGGCCCGGGCGAGCAGCGCTTCGGAGCCCGACGCCTTGACAAAAGCCAGGCTCAGGATTGCAAAGAGGATAAAGGGTGCGGTGTTCAGCAAAAAACCGCCCGCCTCGACAGCCCGTGCCGAAAGATCCTGCGGGACCAGGACTGCCGTGGCCATCACCAAAAGCGCCAGCGCCGTCCAGGCGCCATCGACCCGCCGCCAGAGCGATCGGGCCGATCCCAGCGTCACGGAAAGATCGCTCATGCCGAAACGTCCTCGGCGGGTTGGGCGGGCGGCGCAGGTGCGCCGGGGGGTGTCGGTTGCCCGGTCGCCTGGGGTGCGTCTGCGCAGCACTCCGAGACGAGAAACCGGGCCAGCCCTGCAATCGTGTCGTGATTGGCGGCTGCGCAGATGACGCTGCGGCCCTGGCGGGTTTGGACCACCAGACGGACCTGGGTGAGGAAACGCAGATGATGCGTCAACGTCGAGGCGCCGATCTCGGCCCGTCGCGCCAGTTCGCCGGCCGCTAGCCCATCCGGCCCGGCCCGAACCAAGCAACGCAGCACCGCCAGACGCTGCTCTGAACCCAACGCGGCGAACGCCTGCGCTGCAGCTTCAAGCTCGACATTGTCCGAAGCCTGAGACGTCCTTTGCTCAAACATCCTGCTCCTCCATAATCCTTCGATAATTTCATAAGTATCGAAGGATTGCAACCCCGCCGCGCCGCAAAATTCATTCGCGCGGTGGAATGTTGGCGGCTTTTTGGGAGGCTGGGCGTTCGGCACAGCGCTCCCACCAGGCCAGCGCGCGGGGAAAATCGCTGATGCCCATGGCCTCGCCCGATTCGTAAAATCGGATCGCGGTGGAAAGCCATGGCCAAATTGCGATGTCGGCAATGCTGTATTCTGCACCCATGACATAGTCGCGCCCGTCCAAGCGCTGGTCCAAAACCCCCGTCAGGCGGCGCGATTCCTTGACGTAACGCTCAGTGGGGTAGGCATCCGAAACCTTCCCCGCCATGAATTTGTAGAAATGCCCCATCTGGCCGAACATCGGTCCGAGCCCGCCCATCTGAAACATCAGCCACTGCGTGGTCTCCCAGCGCGCAGCGGGATCTTGCGGCATCAGCTTACCGGTCTTTTCGGCCAGGTAGAGCAGGATCGCACCCGATTCCCATAATGCAAGCGGCTCGCCGCCAGGCCCGTCCGGATCGATGATGGCCGGGATTTTGTTGTTGGGGTTGAGGGCGAGGAATTCCGGTGTCAGCTGGTCGTCCCGCCCGATATGGACGGTATGCGCCTCGTAGGCCAAACCCAGCTCTTCGAGTGCCGCAGAGACCTTGATGCCGTTGGGCGTGGGAAAGGAGTAGAGCTGGATCCGGTCGGGATGGCGGGCGGGCCAGCGTTTGGTGATTGGGTGGTCGGTGAGTGTCGCCATGGGGTCCTCCAGAAAAGGGGTCGCTAACGGGCCAGAAGCGGGCCAGTAACGGGCGAGAACAAAAGCTCCTGCGCAGCTACGTCCACCAGCGCAGCTACGTTTTAATGTGGCACAATCAAGCCCACGCGCTGGAAAACAGTCTGTGCACACGGCCTTTTCGCAAGCGCGCGGCCGGCGGTTGACCGGTGCTTGCACGGGGTGCAGCCAATTGGATGGCAACCCAAAGAGGCGACACCCAGGGCGGCCAAGGGGATCGCGGTTCAAGGGATCGCGGTCGGGGAAATCTCGGTTCAAGGGATCGCGGCCAAGGAGATCGCGACATCGGACGGGAGGATAAACGGGGTCTGCAACTTTTCGCGATACCGCCCGGAACGCCCAGCCAATGCCGGCGAAAAAAGTGGTTGCCGATGTCGATATGCAGCCCCCTATCGGGCCGCCGACACGCGTGACGCGCCCGCACCGTAATTGCCATCGGACATCAACGCCGCTGCAGCTTTTGCGCCTTTCGCATGTCGGCCCGGTTGCCATCCGTTGCCATAGGCCGGGTCTTTGGCGCCGAGGCCCAAAAATCGCGACCCGCGTCATGAAGGATGCACGCAGCGGGAGCGCCTGAGCGCCTGAGCGCCTGGAGGGTCTGACGGCGCGCGATCTTGTCGCCTCGCGCTGGGCGATACGCTCGAAAAGACGCCATCAGATGCCGCGCCGCTGAACCAAAACAACCACGAACACCGCACCAACCGCCCCGATGACGATACCCAACGGCAATTCCTGCGGCGCGAGCAGAGTGCGCGCCGCAATGTCGCCGGCCAAAAGCAAGATCGCCCCGATCGCCGCGCAGACGAGGGTCAAAGGGCCGTGCAGCGGTCCGACAAGCGCGCGTCCCAGATGCGGCACCATCAGCCCCACAAAGCCGATGACCCCGGACAACGCCACAAAGCTTGCCGTCGCCAGCGCGCATGCCAGAAAGATCAACACCCGCGTGCGCCCCGGCGCGATGCCAAGGCTGTCGGCCGTTTCGTCGCCTGCCAGTAAGGCATCGAGCGCCCGCCGCATCGCAAAGGCCGTGCCGATCAGAATGCCAAGCCCCGCGCCGGCAAGGCCCAGATTGTCCCAACGCGCCAGGCCGAGCCCGCCGAGGTTCCAAAATACGACTGAATGCGCTGCGCGCTGGTCGCCCGAAAAGACCAGAAAATTCGTAACCGCGGCGAAAAGGAACGAGACCGCAAGCCCTGCCAGGATCAGCCGCTCGGGTCCTGAAAACCCGGATCGCGCCAGCAAAAGCAGCACAGCCGCGGCCGAGACCACGGCGCCGGCAAAGGCCGCGACCGGCAGCGTCCAGACGCCCAGCACATCGCCGCTGACGGTTATGACGAAAACGGCACCGGCCGCAGCGCCCGAGGAAAGCCCGAACAAAAACGGATCCGCCAGGTCGTTTCGCGCTGCCGATTGCAAGAGCATTCCCACCACAGCGAGCCCGGCACCGACAATAGCCGCCAGGATCGCCCTGGGCGCGCGCAGCTCCAAAACGATCCGCGCAATGGGGCCGTCGGGTTGGCTCCACCCCCGCCGTGTTTGCCAGGGAGGGCAAGAGCACCGCTGCCACCGCGTCGAAGGGCAACGCCGTGGCCCCTAACGAGACCGAGGCCAGAAAAGCCGCAGCAAGCGCGCCCAGCAGGCCGGCCGTTAGGGCAAGGACCCGCAAGACCGCCGCGCCGTTCAGTACACAAGCCCATGCATTGCGGCTGCAATCTTGCGGATTGCGGCGATGTTGGCCGGGCCGGGCGTGAGCTCGGCATAGCGCAGCGCCACAAAGCGCTCGTTCTTCACCGCATCGGTCTCGCGCATCGCCGGATGCGCCTTGAGAAAGTCGAGCAGCTTGCGATAGCCCGCATCGTCCTGATAATCAAGCAGGATCAGGAACTCAGGGTTGCGCGCAGCGACCGTTTCCCAAGAGGTTCGTCCCCAGCTGGTATCGAAATCGGACAACACATTTTCGCCGCCCGCCGCGGCGATCATGGCCGTTGGGATGGCAAAGCGACCCGCGGTAAAGGGCTGGTCCTCGCCGCTGTCGTAAAGAAACACGCGCTTGCGCTGCCGGTCGCCGATCTTTTCGCCAATCGCGGTTAATTCAGCCTGCCAACCGGCCAGCAGCGCCTCGGCCTCGGCCTCTTTTGCAAAGATCCGGCGCAGCTTGCGGATATCGTCAAACAGCAACGCCATGGTGGCATCGGGAACGCTTTCGTCGAGATGCACACAGTTTTCGGTGAGCACAAGCGTCTTGACGCCGAACGGGGCGAGCGTGTCTGGCGTGACCTCGCCGCCCGGTCGCATGCCGTAATACCAGCCGGCAAAAAAGAAATCGGGCGAAACCGCAAGCAGATTTTCCAGGCTCGGGTACTTTGGGGCAAGCTCGGGAATGTCGCCCAGCTGGGCCGAAAAGCCCGCATCGACCTTATACCAGCCGGTGATGCCGGTCACGCCGACCATACGCTCTTGCAGGCCCAGCGTAAAAAACATCTCGATCATGTTCAGATCATGCACCACAACGCGTTCCGGCGCGGCCTCGAAGCTGAGCGGTTGGCCGCAGCTTTCAACGGTCACCGGGTAGTCGGCGGCCGCGGCCGTCGCAGCCAAAACGCCGGCAAGGCCAAGGGCCAGGGATGCGGGAAAGGCTCATGGTCGGGTCTCCTCGGTTTGGGGTTTTTCAAAGACGAGCAACGGGCGGCCGTCGCGGGGATGCGGCAGGCGCAGCACCGCCATATCGAAGACGTCCCGCATCACAGAGGCGCTCAGCGCCTCGTCAGGCGGTGCACAGCACACCATGCGTCCCGCCGCCACCACCGCCACCCGATCGGCGAAATCGGGGACCAGGCCCAGATCGTGCAGCACCGCGACGACCGCGATGCCGAGGCCCGCGGCGATCTCGACAAGATCGGCCCTTGCCCGCAGATCGAGATTGTTGGTCGGCTCATCAAGCAGCAACACGGCCGGTTCCTGCGCCAGCGCCCGGGCAAGCATCAGCCGCTGGCGCTCGCCCCCCGATAGGGATGCGAGCGGCCGGTGGGCGAAAGCGGCGGCGCCGGCTGCGTCCAGCGCGCGCGCGATGGCCGCCTGATGCCTATGGGCCGCTGCGGTCTGTCGGTGCGGGATGCGCCCCAGCGCAACATAGTCCCGCCCGCGCAGCCGCAGGTCCGGACGATCGTTCTGCACCATGACGGCAAGGCGTCGCGCGCGCAGGCGACGATCGGTGCGGGCGAGATCCCGCGCATCTAGAAACACTTGGCCGTCGGTGGGCCGGATGCGCCCGGCAAGAAGCCCAAGCAGCGTCGTCTTGCCAGCGCCGTTGGGGCCGATGATGGCGATCCGCTCGGTGGCGCCGACATTCAGGCTGACGTCCGCGATTAAGGCGCTGCCGCGGGGGGTGCGATAGCTGACGGTCTCGGCGCGCAGGCGCGGCCGCTCGGTTGCAGCGACAGGCGTCGCGCCGGCTTGCGCGGCCGCTGTGCTCATGGTGCAGCCGAGCTGTCGTAGCAGTGCGGCCCGCCCGCAGGCGCGCGGGGCGGGACCCGCCCGGTGCGCCGTCCAAAAAGATGAGGGTGGAGTGGGGCGCTGGCACACCGCCAACGCGGTGCGGTGCCAACCCGCCTAGCGTGCCAAGGCGCCGGAACCCGCCGCCCAAGCTGCCGACCGCGATATGCGGCACCGCGCCCCAACCGTTTTCGCCCTGCAGGGACCATCCCGTGCACCTCCCCTTTGGGATTGTGCCGAGGGTCGATGTCGGGTCGAGCCCGGGCCAGAGGCGCCCGGTTGCGGCTCCGCTACCAGCATCACAGTCTCCCAACCGAGGCACCGCGCCCGGCACTAGGTTTCACTGGATGGCAGGTCTCCTGGCTTGCGGTTCGCCGCAGCGCCTCGTCCTTCCCGACGCCCATGCGCCAGTGGTTTTGTCGAGGGCCACTCTCCGCTCACAGTTGCGGGGGCAGCTACGGTTTTGGCCCCTGATGGGTACGCCGCACCGTATTCCCTTTTACCCCACGCTGCTTGGCCAGCCATGGAACCATCATCGCACAGCGTGGCGCGCTTGCGAAAGCAGGTCAAGTCTTCCGCGGTCTAAGGTGGCGCGTTTAGCCTGCGGTCAGCGCGACGAGAGCCGCCCGGATCCGCGATGCGAACGGCGGCGGAGGGGCATCCTTGCCCCTGATCTCTGCACCCTGTGGCTCACGACAACCCCCCCGATCTTTGGACGTATGATGCCCTTGCTGACCCACGCGCCGGGCGCGCAGCGGTGCAAGATCTGTACCCCGCTTCGACACCGCCGCCGTTGACACGAAGCATGCAGCCGACCGACGGCCGGATCCGATTGGCTGGTCAGGACGCGTGCCCCAAGGGCGGTCGGGGGACCGAAAACGGTCGTTCAGGCGCCGATGAGCCCGTCGAGCAGCCGTCGCACAGCCAGCATACCGGGGTCGTCAAGGCCTCGCGACTTCTCGCCGAACATGCGCGCGCGCCCAAGCCCGGCGGGCCGGTCGCGAAAGGCGTCCAGCGTCTGCGCAAGCGTGCGGTCGGCGGCATCGCGCATTGCGGCAGGGTCTTTTTGGTCGGCCAAGGCCGCCGCGAGGGCATCGATGGCATCCAGCACACTTTTCTGGCCAAGCGCACCCTGGCCGCGGGCCATCATCGCATCCCGCGAAGCCGCGAGCAGGGCAGAGATGTCGGCCCAATCGGCCGTTTCTCGGCCCTTGGTGGCTTTCGCGGCGGCCATAAGGCCTGTCGCTGTTAGCGTGCCGAAGGATGAGGACGACACCCTTTGAAAGGTCTTAGACATCACTAAAAATGCCTTACCTAGATCCTCGGGCAGTTCGGTCTCGGCCACCGCGCGCCAGCCTTTGGCGACGGTGATGCCCAGATCCCCGTCGCCGAGCTTGCCGTCTTGTGCGTTAAGCTCCTCGGCCGCCGCTTCGGCCGCTGCGGCAATTCGCTCGGCGGCTGCGGCAAGATCGGTCGACCGAAAGCCCATCAGGCGACGCGCCAAAACGCGCAATGGCAGGGTGCGTGCAAAAGCCGCTCCAGCTCGTCATCGAGCTTGCACAGGGTGATCGTCGCGCCGGTCATCTCCATCGAGGTCGCATAGCGACCGACCAGCGGCATGACGGTCCGTGCGCCCTGCCCCTCGAGCTTGGCCTTGGCCCGACGATACATGATGTAGAGCTCTTCCTGCGGCGTGGCGCCCAGCGAGTTCACCAGGATCGAGCAACGATCGCCAGAGGACAGCGGCATGTCGGCAAGAAGACGGTCCATCATCTCGTCGGTGATCTCGTCGGCGGGCTTGAGCGTGTCGCGCCAGATCCCCGGCTCGCCATGGATGCCCATGCCCATCTCCATCTCGGTCTCGCCGAGGGTGAAGGTCGGTTTGCCGGCCTGCGGAACCGTGCAGGGGGTCAGGGCCATGCCGATCGACCGGCAATTGTCGGCCGTGCGCTGCGCAACTTCGGTCACGGCGGCAAGATCGGCCATCTCCTCGGCCTTGGCACCGGCGGTCTTGAAGGCAAACACCATGCCGCCCGTGCCACGGCGCTTCTCCGCCTCCTCCGGCGGCGCCGAAACCACATCATCGGCCAGAAGCACGTTGGTGGAGGCGATATCGTCTTCCAGCTCAACCGTTTCGCCGGCCATGTCGAAATTCATCACGTCGCCGCCGTAATTGCCGTAGAGCCGCAGGATGCCGGCGCCGCCATGCGCCGCACGCATACTCTCGGCCATCTGCTCGGCGGAGGGCGAGGCAAAGACGTCGCCGATCGCGCAGGCATCCAGAAGACCCTTACCGACATAGCCGGTAAAAACGGGCAGATGCCCCGACCCGCCGCCTGTCACGATGCCGACCTTGCCCGGCGTTGCCCCGGCGCTGCGCGCGACCACCCGCGGATGGGGCAAGGCGTAGATCTCTGGATGCGCTGCGATCATCCCCGCCAGCATCTCGTCGACATAGGCCGCGGGGTCGTTAAGGATTTTCTTCATAGCGGTTGGCTCCCTGGATCTCGCGCTGGGCGGGTTGGGCGGTCCCAATGCCCTAAGGGACGGGCCTTGGGCTTGGGCGCGCAGCGGCTAAAGGGTGCAACGCGCCCTCCCACCCCTGCGCTGGGCTGTAAAATCGACCCCTGGCGCGGGCCTGCCACGCGCAGGCGTCGGGCTGGCAAAGGGCGGCCTGCGGGGGACCGCCCGAACCGCTTAGATCTTGTAGCCTAGGGCGCGGGCCCCATCGATGAAGTTCTTGTACTGCGCCTTCTGGCTGTCGAGTCCCAGTTTTTGGGCGATCTGCACCCACTCTTCTGCCGCCTCGTCGAGCGCCTGCTGCGAGGTCAACTCGCCCGAGATCGCCTTGGAGATGTTGCGTCCCAGCGCGTCCGCATATTCCGGCGCGCCCTCCCAGAAGAATTGCGGATAGCCGACCTCGACATTGGCAAGGCCTGCATCGAGGTGGTTGCGCGCGCGGCCGAAGGTTTTGAAGATCCCGTCATTGACCGGGTAAATGTCGCTGGTGCCCCGCTGCGGGTTGGGCTCGATATACATCTGGGCGGCCGCGTCGGTGTAATGCGACTTGCCGAACGGATCCGAGCCGCAGAACGGGTCGGCCACGATCCGGTCGGAATAGTCGGGATGCGACATCCGGTAGATGAAGTAGAAGGCCGCATCCTTTACATCCTGTGGCAGGTTGCGCGGGATCGACGCGGTCCGGCACCAGAGCGAGATGGCGCGGTGCTGGACAGAGCCATCATCCATCGGCCAGCCCGGCACGATCGAGGCGCCCTGATCCTCGGCCAACTCTACCCCCTGCTGCTGGACGGTGAATTCGGCAAGATCGATCCACCAGACGCTCATGACGTCCGAACCCGACTGCCAGCGCTGGATGGTGGTGCCGATATCCATCGCCTCGGCGCCCGGCGGGCCGAACTTGATGATCTCGCGATACATGTCCAGCGTCTCGGCTGCCTTGCCCTGGTTGATGACCGGGTTCATGTTCTCGTCGAAGTAGTTCACCCCGGCCGAGGCCGCGATGTCCATCCAGAAGCCCCAGCCGAAATTGGGCGGGTTCACCACCATCGAGGTGCCGTAGATGCCCTGGCTCGACAGTTCCTCGGTGAAGAACTGGGTGGCATCGAGAAACTCGTGCCAAGTCGTCGGCACTGCCAAATCGCGCTGGAACCGGGCTGAGAACTTTTTCTGAAGCTCGGGATCGTTGAAGTAGCGGTTGCGATAGTGGAGGATGTGGATATCGCCGTCTAGCATCACACCGACCGTGTCGCCATTCCACTTGGTGTAGAACTCGCGATAGGCCGGCATCACCCAGTCAAGATAGTCCGATGTCCCGGCGTATCGCTCGAAATAGGGGTCGAGCGGTTCGAGCTCGCCGGTCGAGGCGAAGGCCCCGAAGAAAAGCGAGGGGTACTGCACGAAATCGAACCGCGGCCGGCGCGACAGCAGCTGCGGCAGGATTTTGGCCACCGCATCGCCGCCATCGTACATCTCGCGGCTTTCGATGCCGACGCCGGCCTCTTTCATCAAGTGATCGGACAACCAAAGCGGCGCGTGCAGCCAGTTGCTGTCCTGGAAATAACGCAGACCCACATCGTTAAAGAGCTTCTTGCCGGGCGGCACCGCCTCTTGCGCCCAGGCCATGCGTCCGGGCATACCAAGCCCCGCCGCTGCGCCCGCCCCGAGGGCGACGTTCTTCATGAATTTGCGTCGGGTGTAGCCACTAAAAATGCCCATTCTGGGTCCTCCCATGCTGTTGTCGTTGCGATGCCCGGGTTTGGCCCGCGGTCGGTTCTGGTCGGTTGCGCTAGCAGATCAGGGCCTCCGTTTCGGGATCGAAGACCATGACATGTGCTGGGTCATAGGACAGCGTGACCGGGTCGCCCCGGGCTGCGCGGGTCTCAGGCGGCACCAACGCCTGCAGCCTGACGGGACCGTTCTCGACCGTCAGGATCGAGCGCTCGCCCAGATACTCGTTGATCTTGACCGTCGCGCTGAAGGTTTGCGCTGCCTCCCCGATCCCCAAATTCTGCGGCCGGATGCCCGCGACGACCGTGGCGCTTTTGCGGGCGGCAAGCGCTTGGCGCGTCGACGCGCGCAGCCGCAGCCGGATGTCGGTGTTCTCGACCGCAAGCCCCTCATCGCTGATTTGCGCGGTAAAGAAATTGGTCGGCGGCTCGCCGATAAAATCGGCCACGAACACATTGGCCGGGGCGTTGTAAAGCGCGTTGCGATCCCCGATCTGCTGAAGCCTTGCATTCGACATCACCGCCACGCGGTCGGCAAGCGCCAGCGCCTCGACCTGGTCATGGGTGACATAGATCATCGTGCGCCCCAGCTCGCGATGCAGCCGCTTGAGATCGAACAGCATCCGAAACTTCAGATGCGCGTCGAGATGGCTCATCACCTCGTCCAGGATAAAGACCGCCGGCTCGCGGATCAGGGCCCGGCCCAGCGACACCCGCTGCTGCTGCCCGCCCGACAGTTCCGGCGGCAAAGCATTCAGAATGTTGGTGATCTCGAGGATCTCGGCGATCTCCCCGACCTTCCGGCGCCGGGTCGCTTCATCGATCCCGCGCACTTCCAGCGGAAACGCCAGATTGTCCGCAACGGTGAAGGACGGGTAGAGCGCATAGGTCTCGAAGGCCATGGCCACATTGCGGTCCTGCGGCTCCAGCCTAGAGACATCGCGGGCGCCGAAATGAATGCTGCCCGAACTAAGGCTCTCCAGCCCCACGATCATCCGCAGCGTGGAGGTCTTGCCGCAGCCCGACGGGCCCAGAAGTGCCACGAACTCGCCATCGGCCACCGTCATGTCGAGATCCTGAACGGCATGTACCGCGCCCTTGCCAGCGCCGTAGATCTTATTGACCTTGCTTAGCGCGACCTGTGCCATCAGCCGGGCACCATCAGATTGCGACCCGTTGCAGCGTCGAAATAGTGAAAGCGCGCCGGGTTGGTGGCCAGCGAGACGCGATCGCCGGTGTCGAAATGCGATTCGGGATCGGTCAGCGCGGTCAGGCGCACACCACCGGAATGCGCGATCATCACCCCTGTCGCCCCCAGCGGTTCGAAAATGTCGACTTCGGCTGGGACGGCGGTCAGCCCGTCGGGATGATCCGGTCGAAGAAATTGCGGGCGCAATCCGAGGATCAGCCTTTCCGCCCCATGGCGTTCGAGCGTCGGTACATGCGCCGGCGCGACCGGAAACCGTAAGGCGCCGCCTTCGGCCTGAATGTAGACGGTGTCGTCGTCCCGCCTCAGCCGCGCCGCGATGACATTGATCGTCGGCTGACCCAAATGCTCGGCCACCGTAAGATTGGCCGGCGCTTCAAAAAGGTCGCGCGGCGCGCCAACCTGCTCCAGAACGCCCCCGGCGCCCATGACACCGATCCGGTCGCCCAGCGAGAGCGCCTCGGCGTAGTCGTGGGTGACATACACCGTCGCCACCTTCCGCAAATCCTCAAGGCTGTGGAACTGGGTGCGCAGCTCATGCCGGATCTTCGCATCGAGATGGCTGATCGGCTCGTCGAGCAGAAAGACGTCCGGATCCGCGACCAGCGTGCGTCCCAGTGCCGTGCGCTGTTTCTGGCCGCCCGACACCGCGCCAGGCTTGCGGTCCAGAAGATGATCGATGCGCAGCAACCGGGCCACATCCCGAATTTTGCGGTCGCGCTCGGCGGCCGGGATGCTACGGGCCCGCAACGGGCTTGCAATGTTCTCGTAGACGGAAAGATGCGGATAAAGCGCATAGCTCTCGAAGGTCATCGCGATCCGACGGCGATAGGGCGGCAGCCGGGTCTGGTCCTGCCCGCCCACGACAATGCGACCCGCATCGGGCGGCTCCAGCCCGGAAATGAGGCGCAACAGCGTCGTCTTGCCGATGCCCGAAGCGCCAACGATAACGAAGAACTCCCCTTCCTCGACCGAAAACGACAACCGGTCGATTACCGGGAACGCCCAACCCTTGCAAAGCGCCTCGACCTCAAGCCGCGCCATGCCCGCCCTCCTGCCGCAGCGCCGCCCATTTCTTCTTGGCCAAAATACTCCGGGGGTCTGGGGGCAGCGCCCCCAGGCTCGCCCATATGCACAGGCCCGGCCCGCTCATCCCTTCACAACCCCCAGCGACAAGCCCCGCACCATGTAGCGCCGCAAGAGGATGAACAGCGTCACCGGCGGGATCATCGCGATCAGGGAAAACGCCATCTGCAGGTTCCAAAGCGTCTGCGAGCCATGGGTGAAAGTCGGGATCACAATGGTATAGGTCCGCACGTCCGTGCCCACGAAGAGATTGGCAAAGAGATACTCGTTCCAGGCAAAGATCCAGCACAGCATGGCCACCGAGATCATGCCCGGCAGCACCAGTGGCAGGGTTACCTTCACAAAAGCCCGCAATGGCGTCCAGCCGTCCAGATAAGCTGCCTCCTCGATCTCGCGCGGGGCATCGCGGAAAAAGACCATCATCAGCCAGGTCGCCAGCGGCAGGTTGAAGACGAGATAGAGGATGATCAGCGAGAGATGGCTGTCTGTCCCCCAGGGCGTGTTGTCGAAGAGAAAAAACATCGGCACCAGAATTGCCACAGGCGGGAACATCCGGTTCGAGAGGATCCAGAAGGCCAGGTTCTCGCCGCCCGCCTGCCGCGGAAACCGCGCAAAGGCGTAGCCGGCGAGCGAGCCCAAAAACAGCGCAAGCGCGGTGTTGGCGGTGGCAATGATGAAGCTGTCGATCAGGGCAGAGAAGTTCGATCGCTCGGCAAACACGCCCAAAAAATTCTGCGGCTGCCAGTTCCGCGGCCAAAAGGTCGGCACGGTCAGGTTGGTCTCAGCAGCCGTTTTGAACGCCGTGATCACCATGAAATAGAGCGGAAAGAGCGTGAAAACCAGCCACAGCCCCAGGAAGGCCAGGAACAAATAGCGCACGAAACGCCACTGGTCGGCCTGACTTGCCTGACCCGTCACAGCCGGTGCTGCGGTTTGCGACAGGCTCATCGCCCGGCCCGCATCAGGCAAACCCCTTCGCCTTCATCACCCGCTTCATATACTGCAAGAACAGCGTGATGATGACGGCCGAGATGGCAAAGATCACAATCGCATAGGCGGCCGCCTCGCCGATGGCGAATTCGCGGATGCCGCGCTGAAAGGCGATATAGGTGGGCAGCTCGGAGGATTGCGCCGGTCCGCCCGACGTCATGATGTAGACCAGATCGACGAATTTGAAGGCATCGGTGAAGCGCAGGATGAAGGCGATGGCGATCACTTCCTTAAGCATCGGCAGCGTGATCCGGCGCATCACCTTCCACTGACCCGCCCCGTCCACACGGGCCGCCTCGTAGACCGCCGGCGGCAGCGAGACCCGGCCCGAATAGACGATCAGCAGCGGCAAGGCGACCCAGTTCCAGCAATCGGCAATGATGATCGACCAAAGCGAGATGCCGGCATTGAACCATTCGATATGCGCCTCGATCAGGCCCAGATCCAAAAGCGCCTGGTTCACCGCCCCGTTCGAAGGTGTCAGCAGAAAACGCCACAACACCCCCACAATCGACGGCGGCAGCATCATCGGCAGCACCAGCAAAATCAGGATGACGGTGCGCCAGAGATTCGACTTTACGAACTCATAGAGCGTCAGCGCCAGCACGGTTCCGATCAGAACCTGAAGACAGGCGCCGAAGGTTAGATATTGCGCCAGATGCACAAGGCTGTCCTGAAACCGCTCCGATCCCACGACCGTGGCGTAGTTCTGAAAGCCGATATAGTCATGCGTGCCCCGAAACAGACCCTGAATGTTGGTGTCGCGCAGCGAGTGGTAAAACATCCAAATCGTGGGGTAGATAACGATGGCCAGCAGAACCAGCACCGGCAGACCGACCAGCGCAACCGGCACCCAGCGCGCGACGATCAAAGGCCGCGCGGTCCGGCGCGCTCGAAACCAGTCGGGATAGGTTGCCGGATCGCCCCGGACGATGCGGGTCAACGGCAGTGCCCGCACGGCATCGCCGCTTGGCCCGCGCCCGTCAAGCGCCGCTGAGACATCCCGTTTCCTCCCCTACCGGCACAGATCGGCGGCGTTCCCGGCCGCAGGCCGTTCTTTTCCGCAAGGCTACACGTCGCGCGCCGCCAGGCAACGGTTTTTTACCGCGGCAGAATCGCAGGGCCGCGCCGCCGGGCCTACGCACTTGGCCGTCGCACTTTGCAGTCGGCTTGCTAAGGCGGGGCAAAGGCGTAGCAATGCCAGGCCAAAGGCGAGCCAATGTCGGGCCAATGTCGGGCCAATATCGGGCCAATGCCGGGCGCCGGGGTCTTTACAGCGCGCCTGCGGGCGCCCTTAATCGCGCGGGGCAGGTCGAACAAACCGACCGCCATGCAGAAAAAGGGAGGGCGCCGAGGGTGAGCGCACAGACTAGGCTCGAAACACCGCCCGGCTACCGCGTTCAAACGGCCGAGACCTTGCCGTGGCTTTTGGCCGAACGGCCGACGCGCGATGTGCTTGGCGGCGCACCCGAGGCTTGGCGGATCGAAGAGGTTGGGGACGGCAACCTCAACCTTGTCTTCATCGTGCGCGGCCCCGATGCTGCGCTTGCCGTCAAACAGGCGCTGCCTTATGTGCGGCTGGTCGGAGAAAGCTGGCCGCTGCCGCTGAGCCGCGCGCATTACGAGCATATGGCGTTGCGCGCGCAAGCCCGGCTTGCGCCAGGGCTGGTACCCGCCGTGCTGCACTATGATGCCGATCTGGCGCTGATCGCAATGGAGTATCTCGCGCCCCACATTATCATGCGCCAAGGCATGATCGAAGGAACGATCTATCCGCGTTTTGCCCAGGATATCGCGACCTTTATGGCCGGAACCCTGTTCGGCACATCGGCCCTTGCGCAGTCGGCAGACGCGATGAAGGCCGCAATGGCCGATTTCGCCGGCAACACGGCGCTGTGCAAGATCACCGAAGATTTGATCTTTTCCGAACCCTACATGGTCGCATCGAACAATCGCTGGACCGCCCCATGGCTCGACGGCTATGCCGCCGCGGTGCGCACCGATGCCGATCTGCGCCGCGCCGTGTCTCGGCTGAAGCTGAAGTTCATGGGCGCGCCCGAGGCGATGATCCACGGCGATCTGCACACTGGCTCGGTGATGCTCACACCCCAGGATACGCGGGTCATCGACCCTGAGTTTTCGTTCATGGGGCCGATGGGCTTCGATGTAGGGGCGCTAATCGCCAATCTGCTCCTCAACTACTTTTCTCAGATCGGCCATGAGGCCAGCCCCGGCGCGCGTGATGCCTATCGGCTCTGGATCCTTGAGACGATCGATGCGACCTGGCGCCTCTTTCGCCAAAAATTCCTGGATCTGTGGCGTGCACAGCCAACCGGCGACGGGTTCGCCGCAGCGATGTTTGCCGATCCGCTGGGCGCGCTGGCGCTGGAGGCGGAACGGGAGGCCTATATGGACCGTTTGTTTGAGGATGCGCTGGGATTTGCCGGGGCTAAGATGATCCGCCGGATCTTGGGGCTTGCGCACAATATCGACCTCGAATGGATTGCGGATGAGAAGCGTCGCGCCACTGCCGAGGCACGGGCGCTAACCCTGGCGCGCGATCTGATGGTCAACACCGACCGGTATCGAACGATCGGCGCGGTCACGGCCGCGGCTGCACGGACCAACGCCCTTTCCCCCGATTTCGGCTGAGACGGTTCTATGGCGATCGACGGCGCACCCTTTCGCATGGTCTGGATCGGCGCGGATGGGCGCCCCGTCGCGCTTCGCGTCGCGCTTCGCGTCGTGCTTCGTGTCAGACTTCGCGTCGAGGTTAACGATCGGACCCGGCGGCCGGTGTTGTACAAAAGCGCGGCGCTGCATGGCCTAGCGCTGCGAAGCTGCGCTCTGCGGTCAATGCGATGACGGCGCATCTGCGCCCCCTGACGCCCGGGATGCGAGCCAACGCGGCCAGTCTTCGGGCAGCCCCGATTTGCGATGCGGATGGGGCGGTCTGTTCAGCGAGCGGCTGCAACGGCCCTGGCCCCGCGCGAAAAATCGCCGATCCCAGGAGGCCGGGGGCAGCGGCGCGCCTTCTGGCCCATTGCAAAGCGGTCTGGCTGGCTGTGGTTGCTTGGGGCGCCACCGGCATCGCGCGGACCATGGCGCCCGGCGATTTCTGCACGGAGGGCGGCGCCGATCTCACGGAGGGCGGCGCCGATCTCAATGCGCGAACGGCCCATGGCAGCGGCCTGCCCTTTTCTGTCCCTCCGGCATCGCCGAAGATCGATTTTTGCCCGACAAACGACATGGACGGGACCCCTATCGAGGCGCGGTCGGGTCGCCCGGTCTTGCCCGGGATCGGGCGGTGCCGACGGCGGTCCGCATACGGTCGAGACCGTCGCCGCCGGGTTGCCAGCGGCCAATCGGTCCGCCGACATCGCAAGGACGCGTCTTGTCACGAAGTTGACCACGAAAACCGGGATCTGCGGTGCGAACCGCGCGGGCATCGCTGCCCGCTTCCCCAAATACGCAGCGGGAGGTCGAACAATGGAATACAGGCGCCTGGGCCGTGCGGGGTTGCGGGTCTCCGCCCTGACGCTCGGCACGTTCACCTTTGGCGGCCGCGGGCCGTTCGCGATGGTCGGCACGCAAGGCCCGGCCGAGGCGCGTGCACTGGTCGATGTCGCGATCGAAGGGGGCATAACCCTCTTTGACACCGCCAATATGTATTCGATGGGTCTCAGCGAGCAGATCCTGGGCGAGGTGCTGGAGGGGCGGCGCGACGACGTCCTGATCTCGTCGAAGGCCCGGATGCGGATCGGCGACGGGCCGAACGATGCCGGCATGTCACGCTGGCATCTCATTCGCGAATGCGAGCGCAGCCTGACACGGCTTCGCACCGATCGGATCGACCTCTACCACATCCATGAATGGGACGGCGCCACGCCGCTCGACGAGATGCTGGAGGCGCTTCACGCGCTGCGCGAGCAGGGCAAGATCCGCTATATCGGCTGTTCGAACTTTTCGGGTTGGCATGTGATGAAAGCGCTCGCACTGTCCGAGGCGCGCGGTCTGGCACGGTTCGTTACCCAGCAGATCCACTACACGCTGGAGGCCCGCGAGGCCGAATATGAGCTGTTGCCGATCTCCGTCGATCAAGGGCTAGGGGTGACGGTATGGAGCCCGCTGGCTGCAGGTCTGCTCAGCGGCAAGCACCGGCGCGGGGCAGGGCCGGCCGAAGGTTCGCGTCAGCTTGCCGGCTGGACCGAGCCGCCGATCCGAGACGAGGATCGGCTTTGGCGCATCGTTGAGAGCCTTTCGGCCTTGGCCGGTGCGCGCGGCGACGGCACTACCCCATCCCAGCTCGCCCTTGCTTGGCTGTTGGAGCGGCCTGCCGTATCCTCGCTGGTGATCGGTGCGCGCCATCCCGATCAGCTGCGCGAAAATCTGCGTGCAACGGATATCGCCCTGACGGAGGAAGAGCGCACCGCGCTTGGCGATGCCAGCGCCATCCCATTGATTTACCCATACTGGCACCAGCAGCAATTCGCAGCCGAAACCTTTACCGAGGCCGACCGAGCGCTGCATGACAATCTCAGACTGCCGCCTGGGCCGCCCTAAGGGTCGCTCTGAGGGGCGCCCAGGGCGGTGCAGCGGGTTGCCCGGGGGCGCGTTTCAGCCCCGCAACCCAGCCTCGGACGAGAAACCAGCCTCGGGCTAGAAACCAGCCTCGGACGAGAAGCCGGCCTTAGACGGTGCCGGACCGAGACGTTACCGGCTTGAGACATCACCGGCTTCAGACGATACCTGCTGAGGCCACGCCCGACACCGGCCGCTCTTGCGCTTTACGGGTCCGGTAGCCCGAGCTGCGATAGACCCCAAGCGGGTCCAGCGCGCCGCCCTTGCGCCGACGCGCCTCTGCCAAAATCGGCGCAACATCGGTCGTGAAGGCCGCCTTCAGCGTCAGATGGGCGAGCAGCGCATCATTGCTCTCTTGTGCAGCGGCCAGCGCCGCGCGATCGACGATCAGAGCCTGGGCGCGGGCGCGCGCGATCTCGGTCGATGACGCGATCAGGCTCTCGATCGGATCGGTCACATTGTGCGACTGGTCGATCATATAGGCCGGTGCGAAACCCGTCACGCTGCGGGCTTCGGCATCGACAAGCTCATTGAAGACCGCGAACAGCCGGAACGGGTCCACCGAGCCCGCATCGAGATCATCGTCGCCATATTTGGAATCGTTGAAATGAAAGCCGCCCAGCTTTCCGGCGTGGATCAGCCGCGCGACGATCTGCTCGACATTCACGGTGGGCGCGTGATGGCCCAGATCGACGAGGCATTGCGCTTTGGGACCCAGCGCCTGTGCGGCCAGCAGGCTCGACCCCCAATCGGATATGACGGTGCTGTAGAAGGCCGGCTCGTAGATCTTGTGTTCGATAAAAATGCGCCAGTCGTCCGGTGCAGCCTCTACGATCATGCGCATCGAAGCCAGATAGCGCTCGAAGGCTGCGCCGAGGTTGGCTTGCCCGGCAAAATTGCTGCCATCCGCGATCCAAACTGTCAGGGCGGTGCTGCCCAAGATCTGGCCGATCTCGATACAGCGCAGATTATGCTCGACAGCCTGGCGCCGGGTTGCGGCATCGGTATGGGTGAGCGAACCGAATTTGTAGGAGTGGGCCTGTCCGGCCTGATCCTGAAAACTGTTTGAGTTCATCGCATCAAAGCGCAGCCCCAGCGCATCGGCGGCCGATCTGAGCGCCCCGACATCGTCGACGAGATCCCACGGGATATGCGGGCTGACCGCCGGCGTCAGCCCGGTCAGCGCATGGATCGTGGCGCAGTCTTCGAGTTTGTCGAACACATCGCGCGGCTCGCCAGGGCCGGGAAACCGCGCAAACCGAGTGCCCCCGGTGCCCACGCCCCAGCTCGGCAATGCCACCGCGAAGGCCGCGACCCGCTCGGTGACACGCTCGATTTCGATCCCGGACCGGGCGAGTTTGCGCGCAAGCGCGCCGTAATCCTCGGCCTGGGCCACCGCATGGCGTGCGTTCTGTTCCTCAATCAAAGTTTGAGAGATCCGAAAGCTCATGCTGTCGTCTCGCATATCAAACCCGCCCACCTCGTTTTATCCCGGTCTGTCCTGTCCTGTCCTGTCCCGACCAGTCCCGACCAGTCCTGCCAAGCCTTGCCCAGTCCCGACCAGTCCTGCCCCGTCCTGGCCCGTCCTGGCCCGCTTTGTGCCCCTCGGGCCCGCGTGCCTCAGCGGGGAAAGGCAAGGGCGTTGCCGGCATCGACATTGACGATATTGCCGGTCGACTTAGCCGAGTCCGGGCCGGCAAGGAAGCGGACCGCCTCGGCCACATCCTCGGGATAGACCGAGAGCTTAAGGAGCGCACGGTTGCGGTAGACCTCCTCCAAAGCATCCGTCTCGACGCCGTAGGAGGCCGCGCGTTGGGCCCGCCAGTCTCCCTGCCAGATCCGCGAGCCGCGCAGCACCGCATCGGGATTGACGGTGTTCACGCGAATGCCGTGCGGGGCGCCCTCCAACGCCGCACAGCGCGCCAGATGGATCTCCGCGGCCTTCGCGGTGCCATAGGCCGAGGCGCCGGCCGAGGCCGCCAGACCGTTTTTTGAGGCGATGAAGACGATTGCGCCGCCCGTCCCCTGGGCCTTCAGCAACCGAAACGCTTCGCGCGTGACCAGGAAGTAGCCCGTGCCCAGGATGGCCTGATTGCGGTTCCAAAGCGCCAGCGAGGTCTCTTCGATCGCGGCGGCCGAGGCGATCCCGGCATTGGAGACCACGATGTCGAGCCCGCCGAAATCCTGCGCAGCCTTGGCAAAGGCCGCCGCGACCGCGGTTTCGTCGGTGACATCGGCGACAAAGCCGACCGTGTTGTCGGCGCCGAACTGGGCCCGGAATGCCGCCACGCTTTCGCCCAGCGCCTCGGCATTGATGTCGGTGGCAAGAACACAGGCGCCATCGGCCAGCAGCCGCCGGCAGATCGCCTGACCGATACCGCCCGCCGCCCCGGTGACCAGCGCCACCCGTCCGGCCAGGGATTTTGGCTTGGGCAGGCGCTGTAGCTTGGCTTCTTCCAGCAGCCAATACTCGATGTCGAAGGCTTCTTGCTCGTCAAGCCCGACATAGGTGCCGACCCCCTCCGCACCACGCATCACATTGATCGCGTTGGTATAAAACTCCGCCGCTATGCGCGCTGTGGTTTTGTTGGCCGCAAATGTCATCATCCCCACACCGGGGGCGAGGTAGACCACGGCATTGGGGTCGCGCATCGCGGGCGAGCGCTCGCGCTTGCAGCGTGCGTAATAGGCGGCGTAATCTGCGCGGTAGCTGGCAAGCAGCGTGTCTATATCCGGAACGGCCGCTTCGGGGTCCAGGTCTGGCAGCACCAGCGGCCGGATCTTGGTGCGCAAAAAATGATCGGGGCAGGAAGTGCCCAGCGGGGCCAGGCGGTCGAGCGCGTCCGAGCCCACGAAATCCAACACCTCCGGCGCATCGCTAAAGTGACCCACCTTGGCGCTATCACCCCCGATGCGGCCGCGGATTGACGGCATCAGCCGGGCGGCAAGCGCATCCCGTGCCGGTTTTACCAACGCAGGTCTTCGGACGACCCCGAAGGCCGGGCGCGTGCGGTTTTTCTGAAGCCATTCGGACGCCTGGCGAATGATCGCCATCGTCAAACGGTAACAGGCCTTTGCTTCGCTATGCCAGGTGAAGAGCCCGTGCCCCCCAAGCACGACGCCGTCCAAACCGGGGTTGTCTTCGGCCAGGCGCCCGATCTTCAGCCCCAGATCGAAGCCCGGTCGCTGCCAGGGCAGATAGCCAAGCCGGCCCTCGAACACCTCTTGCGTCAACCTTGCGCTGTCCTTGGATGCCGCAAGGGCGATCACCGCATCGGGATGCACATGATCGACATGGGTATAGGGCACGAAGGCATGCAGCGGCGTGTCGATCGACGGTGCCCGCGGGTTGCGGTTGAAGATGCAGTGGTCAAAGAGCGCCACCATCGCATCTTCATGCGCACGCCCTCGGTAGCGCGCCCTTAGGCTCAGCAGCTTTGCCTGGTAAAGCGTTGCGAAACCCCCCTTGCCCATCGACCCCAGATCGCCGCCCGAGCCCTTGACCCAAAGCACCTCAACCGCCTCTCCGGTCAGAGGGTCGCGTTCGGTGAGTTTGGCCGAGGTGTTTCCGCCGCCGAAATTCGTCACCGCCAGATCGGCGCCCAGCAAGTTCGAGCGGTAGACGAGAAGATCGGCCGCGCCCAGCGGCGCGGCGACCGCATCGTCCCAGCGATCAGCCAGGGCCGGCTCTTGCGTGACGCCCATCCCGCATCTCCCCCAAAACGGCCGTTCTGCCAGCGCGCGTTTGACCAAGAACGGTATGAGCATAATCAGCCAAGGTCAATTGTGGCTGAGCGAATTTGAGCAGAACATGGTTGACTTCTTGCGCAAGCTTGGGGCTTTCTGGTGCAAATCGGAGTGATCATGCGCGAAGCTGAGCGATTGCGCGAAATTCAGGCGTTGGTGCAGGCAAACGGCTATGCCAGGGCGGACGAGTTGTGCCGGTTAACCGGTGCGTCGGCCGCAACGCTCAGGCGCGATCTGGCAAAGCTTGACGGAGCGGGCAGGATCCGTCGGGTCCATGGCGGTGCGCAGGCGCTCTTGCCCAAGAGTTCAATCCGGCCGGACCGTCTGGCCACCGGCAGTTTCAGCGCCGGGCGGCTGCGCAATGTTGCACAAAAACGGGCAATCGCCCGGGCCGCCGCCGCGTTGTGCCGCCCGCACGAGTCCATCATCATCAACGCCGGCACGACGACGTTCCAGATGGTCGATTTCCTGCGCGACGCCGATCTTCAGATCGTCACCAACTCTTTTCCCATGGCTCAGGCGCTGGTCGCGCAGACGCAAAACCGTGTGTTGATGCCGGGCGGAGAGATCCGGCGTGAGCAGGGCATCGTGCTGTCGCCCTTCGACGATGACGGCTTGCACCGGATGGCGGCCAAGAGGATGTTTATGGGCGCGCATTCGGTGGGTCCGCTGGGCGTGATCGAGGGCGATCCGCTGATCGCACGGGCCGAAACAAAGTTGCTGGCGCGCGCCGAGGAGCTGGTCGTGATGGTCGATTCCTCGAAATTCGAGCCGCGCGGATCGCATGCTGTCTGCGCGCTGTCGCGGGTCTCGATCCTAATCACCGACAGCGGCATTCCCGCATCGGCACGAGAGATGTTGCAGTCTGCCGGCCTGTCGCTCATCGTGACGGAGGTGGAAGAGACCGACCTGACCGTGGTCGCCTAAACGCAGCCATCGCCGGACCCGGAAGACCGGGCTGGCCCAACGCACCTTAAGGGAGGAGCACAGAATGACCCAGACATGCTTTACCATCGGCCGCCGCGGCCTTTTGAGGGCAGGCGCGGCGACGTTTGCGGCCGGTTCGCTTTTCGGCGGGCGCGCTTTTGCTGCGGACAAGCGCGTGGCCATGGTCGTCAAGAACCTCGGCAACTCCTATTTCGACGCCTGTGCCAATGGCGCGAACGAAGCGGCCGCAGAAGTCGGCGGCATGGAGATCATCTATACCGCGCCGACCAAGCCCACGCCCGAGGACCAGATCGCGGTCATCGACGCGCTGATCGCCCAGCGGGTCGACGGCATCATTGTCTCGGCCAACGACGCCAACGCGCTGGTGCCGGTCGGCAAAAAAGCTGCGCAGCGCGGCATCAAGATGATGTCTTTTGACAGCGCTATCGCGCCGGCAGGCCGGCTGGTGCATCTCTCGGCCTCCTCCACGCCGCTGATCGGGGCGACCCAGGTGCAGATGATCGGCGAGACATTGGGTTATGAGGGCGAGGTCGCCATCTTGTCCGCCGCGTCGACCATGACCAACCAAAATGCCTGGATCGCGGCCATGAAGGAGGAGTGGAAAGACCCCAAATACGCCAAGATGCCGCTGGTTTCGACGGTCTATGGCGACGATCAGGACGACAAGAGCTACCGCGAGATGCAAGCGCTGGTCAAAGCGCATCCAAATTTACGCGGGGTGATCTCGCCCACCACCATCGGTATCCGCGCCGGCGCCAAGGCGATCATGGATATGGATCTGATCGGGAAGGTCTACATCACCGGGCTCGGACTGCCGTCAGAGATGCAGGCCGCCGTCATGGCCGGTGCCTGCGACAGTTTCGCGATCTGGAACCCGGTGGAGTACGGCTATGCCTCGACCATGATCATGGCAGGTATCCTTGCGGGCGCCGCGACCGAGGAGGGGGCGACCGTCTCTATGGGCAAGAAGGGCGAGACGGTGATCGGCCCGGAAGGCGAGGCGGTGATGGGCGCGCCCTTCATCTTCAACCGGGACAATGTCGCGGAGTTCGCCGCGATCTTCTGATCGCGCCGCCCTGGCAGTCTCGTGCCTGCCTGAAACGTCACGTCCAGCCGCTTGTGCGGGCGTGACGCACAGGGCCCTTCCTGCGGTTGAGCGTTCGATGTCTCCTCCCGTTCTTTCCCTGCGCGGTATCGGCAAGCAGTTCCCCGGCGTGCGGGCGCTGGTGGATGTCTCGCTGGATCTGAAACCGGGCAGCGTCACCGCGCTCATCGGCGAAAACGGCGCGGGCAAATCGACGATCGTGAAGATCCTTACCGGCATCTACAGCCCCGATGCCGGCGCGATCACCGTCGATGGTGCGCGCCAGCGTTTCGCCTCGCCCAAGGATGCCTGGAACGCGGGCATTGCCGCAATTCATCAGGAGACGGTGATGTTCGACGCGCTGAGCGTCGCCGAGAACGTCTTTATGGGCCATATGCCTCGGCGACGGGACGGGCTGGTGGATTGGGTGGCGATCCGCGCGCGCACAACAGCCTTGCTGGAGCGCATCGAGGCGGATTTCTCCGCCGACATGCCGCTCAAGCGCCTGTCGGTCGCCCAAAAACACATGGTCGAGGTGGCGCGTGCCCTGTCGCATGAGGCGCGGGTGGTGATCATGGACGAGCCCACCGCCGCCCTGTCGCGCCATGAGATCGACGAGCTCTTTTCGCTCGTGCAATCGCTGAAGGCTGAGGGCCGCGCGATCCTCTTCATCTCGCATAAATTCGATGAGATCTTCCGCCTTTCGGACCGCTGGGTCTGCCTGCGCGACGGGCGCAAGGTCGGCGAGGGGGCAACAGCCGACGTCGATGAGCCCGCGCTCGTTCGGCTTATGGTCGGCCGACCGATTGACCAGGTCTTTCCCAAGCGCGCCATCGCGCTGGGCGAAACGGTGTTAAGCGTCGAGGGCCTTTCGAACGCAACCGAATTCGCCGACATCTCGTTTTCCCTCCGACAGGGCGAGATCTTGGGGTTCTACGGGCTGGTCGGGGCAGGACGCTCAGAGACCATGCAGTGCATCTTCGGTCTGAGCAGAGCGCAGACGGGCCGGATCACCGTGGCCGGCCGAACGCTGCGGCTGCGTACCCCGTCGGATGCGATCGCCGCCGGTCTGGCCTACGTGCCCGAAGACCGACAGCAGCAGGGCGCCGCGTTGCCGCTGTCGATCCGCGAGAACACCACGCTGGTCGCGCTCGCGGCGCATGTGGGCCGCCTGTTCTTGTCGCGTGCCTCCGAACGTCGAGCCACGCGAAGCCTTGGCCGACGGCTCGACATTCGCGCCGCAAGCTGGGAGACCGCAGTCGAGGATCTGTCGGGCGGCAATCAGCAAAAGGTCGTCATCGCCAAATGGCTGGCGACCAACCCGCGGATCGTCATTCTCGACGAGCCGACCAAGGGTATCGATGTGGGCTCCAAAGCTGCGGTGCACGATTTTATCGGCGAATTGGCCGAGGAGGGGCTTGCGGTCATACTGGTCACCTCCGAGCTGCCCGAAGCAATGGGTCTTTCGGATCGTCTTATTGTGATGCGCGAGGGTCGGATCGTGGATGAGTTCTCTCGAGGCGGCTGGTCGCCCGAGGCCATTGTCGCCGCGGCAACGGGCGCCGCGGCGGCAGCACGGGCGCAATGAGCTGGCTTTTGCGCAAGCGCGAGGCGGCCCTTGCGATCGTGATCACCATCATGGTGCTGGGCGTTGCGGCCTATGCGCCGGCCTTCGCCGCCCCGGCAAGCCTCTTGGGCGTTTTGAACGACACCGCCTTCCTCTTCATGCTGGTCTTGGGGCAGACGATGGTGATCCTAACCCGGGGCATCGATCTGTCCGTAGCTGCGAACCTGGCGCTAACCGGCATGCTGGTGGCGCTGATCGGACAGTACGGGCCGGACCTGCCGGGCCTTCTCTACGTGGCGCTCGGCCTGGCCATCGGCGCGGCTCTCGGCATGGTCATTGGGCTTCTGGTCGGGGGGTTGGGCATCCCGCCCATCGTCGTCACGCTGGGCGCGCTGGCGATTTATCGGGGGCTCATCGTCGTGATCGGTGGCGGCGATCAGGTTAATGCCAGCGAGATGGGCCAGTCTTTTCAGGCCTTTCCCAAGCTCAGCCTGATGGGTCTGACGGCGCCGGTCTGGATCGCGGCCGCTGTGTCGCTGGCCGCTTGGATCTTCCTGACCCGAAGCCGTACCGGCCGCGGTCTTTACGCTGTCGGCGGCAATCCTGTTGCGGCGCGCTATTGCGGGATTTCGTTAGAGCGCACGCAGCTGCTCGTCTACACGTTGTCGGGGGCCATAGCCGGGCTGTGCGGCTATCTGTGGGTGGCGCGGTTCGGGGTCGCCTATTCGGAGATCGCGCTGGGTTATGAGCTGACGGTGATCGCGGCCTGCGTTATCGGCGGCGTATCGATCGGGGGCGGGGTTGGAACGGTCGCCGGCTCGTTGCTGGGCGCGCTTTTTTTAGGGGTGGTGGTCAATGCGCTGCCCACCATGCAGGTCTCGCCTTTTTGGCAAATGGCCATTGCTGGGACGGTGATCCTGGGGGCGGTGATCTTGAACGCTCGGGCCGACGCGCGACCGGAGAAGCTGATTTTGCCCGAGGCGCGCCGCGCCGCTGCCAAGGGGGCCTCCTGAGCATGCGCGATGATCCTGCCAGACCGCGCCCGCCCAAAGCGCCGGACAGTGCTGGGTCGGAGAGCATTGAGCCAGAAAGCTCTCTGCGTGAGAGCCCCGTTCCCGAGAGCCCCGCGCAGGCAAGCCGGACCGGCCAAGCCGCCACCCGTACGCCGGTGGCCGACCGCCTGCCGCGAAAGGCCAGCGACATTCTTCTGTCTTGGGAGGTGATCCTGCTTGCGATGCTGGCGGCGGTCTTCGTTGCAAACGCGCTGGCGACGCCCTGGTTTCTCGACATCTACAACTTGGCCGATGCGACGTACAACTTCTCTGAAAAGGCGATCATCGCCCTGCCCATGGCGCTGCTGATCCTGGTTCGCGAGATCGACCTTTCGGTAGGCGCGATCGTGGCCCTGGCCGCCCTTGGCGTCGGTCTTGCCGCAAATGCAGGGATGGGCGCGCCCGGTCTGGTCGTGGTCGGCCTTGGGGTCGGCCTCTTATGCGGGATGGTCAACGGGCTGCTGGTAACACGCATCGGCGTCCCCTCGATTGTGATTACCATCGGCACCATGTCGCTTTTCCGTGGCATCGCGCAGGTCACGCTCGGCGATCAGGCGCTGACCAGCTTTCCGGCCGATTTTGCGTCCCTGGGCCAGTCCTATTTGATCGCCTGGCCGCCGATCCCGCTTTCCTTTGCCCTGTTCCTGCTGCTGGCCGTTGCGTTCGTCCTGCTCCTGCACAAGACGGTGACGGGTCGGCGGCTTTACGCGATCGGCGCCAACCCCGTCGCGGCCCAGTTTTCAGGCATCCCGGTGGCGCGAATCCGCTTCTGGCTCTTTACCCTGTCAGGGCTTTTGTCGGGGCTTGCCGCTGCCCTCCTCGTCGCACGCTTCGGCGTCGTGCGCCCGAATGTTGCGCTGGGCTGGGAGCTTGACGTCATTACTATGGTGATCTTCGGCGGGGTCGCTATTGCGGGCGGGTCCGGCACGATCCCCGGCGTGGTTCTGGCCGCCCTGGTCTTGGGCTTTGCAACCTTCGGGTTGGCGCTTTTGAACGTGCCGGGCATCGTGATCACGGTGCTGCTCGGCTTGTTGCTGATCGTCTCGATTGCAACGCCGCTGGTGCTGCGCCGCCTGCTTGTAAGGCGCGGATAGCGGCGATGGCGTCTCTTGGGTTTGGCAAGCGGGGCTGAGATGCGCCATGTTGCGGTCATCGATCACGGCAAGTCGAACACCCGCGTCGTCATCTTCGATGCCCAGGGCCGGCAGGTGGATCAGCGCGCTTGCCCGACACCTGGGGATGCCTCCGGACCCTACCCGGTCGAGGACGTCGCCGCGCTCATCCCCTTTGTCACGGGCGCGCTAAAGCATTTTGCAGCCCGCTATGCCATCGCTACGATCGTTCCGGTTGCCCATGGGGCTGCTGGGGCGCTGGTCGATGCGGATGGGCTGGTTTTGCCGGTTTTGGACTATGAATACAGCCCGCCCGACGCGATCAACGCCGCCTATGACGCGCTGCGGCCAAGCTTTGCGGAAACCGCCTCGCCGCGTCTGCCCGCCGGACATAATCTGGGGCGCCAACTCTATCTGCTTCAAACGCGCTTTCCCGAAGCGGTGGCGCGTGCGAACGCCTTCCTGCCGCTGGCCCAGTACTGGGCCTGGGTCTTGTCGGGCGTGGCGGTCAGCGAGGTAACCTCGCTTGGCGCCCATACCGATCTGTGGAACCCTTGGCAGCGATGCCTCTCCGCGCTCGTGGCGGATCAGGGATGGGGTCGGCTGATCCCGCCTATGCGCAAAGCCGGCGAGGTCATCGGACCCTTGCGGCCGGAGATGGCGCGGGCGACCGGGCTGGCCGAGACCACCCCGGTGCTGGCGGGGCTGCACGACTCAAACGCGTCGCTGCTGCCCTATCTCTCGGCAGGCCCGACATCAAGTGCCCCGACATCAAGCAGCGTAAAATCAGGCGGCGAAACAATAGGCGGGGATACAACAGGCGGCGAACCATCAGGCGGAGCGACATCCAGAAGGACGGCACCGGTCGCTGTCGTCTCGACCGGAACCTGGATCATTGTCATGAATGTCGGCGGCGATGCCAGCCAGCTGGACCCTGCGGCGGATATGTTGGCCAATGTCGACGTTCTTGGTCGGCCGACACCTTCGGCCCGCTTTATGGGCGGCCGCGAGTTTGCAGAGATTGCGGGCGATGACGCGCCTGCAACGCTGGACGGCGCCCGCGCGGTGATCGAGAGCGGGGCGCTCGCCCTGCCCAGTTTTTCCGACCAAGGCGGGCCCTGGGCCGGCGTCAAGGGGCGGCTCCTCGGCCCCCTCCCGCCCATAGCGGGCCTGCGCTCGGCGCTCGCTTGCCTTTACTGCGCCCTGGTCACCCATGATCTGGTCACGCGGCTTGGGATCGCCGGACCGCTTTATGTCGACGGGCCCTTTGCCGCAAACGCGGTCTGGTTGGCCGCTATGGCCGGTTTGCATGATGCAGGTATTGTCCCGCGGGCCGGGGCAAGCCCGGCTGCGGGCGCCGCGATGCTCGCCCTTGCTGCGTCCGAGCCGACGCTGCAGCTCCCGGTCCAGCGGCAAACCCAGCCCCGGCCCCAACCCCAGCCACAGAGCCAGGCCCAGCCAAAGACCCAGGACCGGTTACCGGGTCTAGAACGATACCGGCAGCGCTGGGTCGAGGCGGTCGCCCGCAAAACCGGCTGAGAATGCCCGCAGCCGGCGGTTTTGGGCGGTGTTCGGGGCGGTTCCCGCACGCCCTACCGATGCGCAAACCGGATTGGAAATCGCAGTTGGACACGGGGAAGCCCCGCTTGGCTATGCGTCTTTCCCATCGAGAGCCGATGGGTTTATTCGGCCGCGGGCGTTGCAGGCTCGGGGCGCCGCTGGCTTGCTTTCTCGCCGAAGCCCGTCAGCCCTCCAGCTCTTCAGAGGGGATGATTGGAAAGAACACTCCGCCCGAGGCGACGCCGAACCAGCCGTCGCGATGGCTGCCGACATCGACCAGGCGGTAAAAGCTCTTGCGATCGATCAGCGCGTCGAGCCGCGCCCTGATGTGGACGTAGGGCGAGGGTTCGCCGGTCTTTGCATCGCGCAAAACCCGAATGGCATGGTCCGCGCCCGCCTCGGCCTCGTCACCTACATTGGTCTGAAAGATTAGGCGCTGGTCGGGGCCCGGTGCCTCGATACGGAAATCGACCGCGACGAAAGGGGCGTCATCGACCCGGATACCGACCTTCTCGACCGGGGTTACGAGGTAGTATCGCCCGTCCGCGTCATGGCGCAGGATCGAGGCGAAGAGCTTGACCAGCGGCATCCGCCCGATCGGCGTGCCCAGATAATACCACAGCCCGTCGCGGGCGATGCGGATGTCGAGTTCACCGCAAAAGGGCGGGTTCCAAAGATGCACCGGCGGCGGGCCTTTTTTGGCGGCCTGGCGCGCCGCATCGGCCAGCGCTTCGGCGGAGGGTGCCGGGCGCCGCGTGACACCGGCGGGCGCCGATATGCTCACCGCGGAGGCAGCCGTCCTTCTCGCGCCTTCGTGATCGCCATTTTCCATGCTGGTCTTCGGCCCTGCCGGCTTCGTTGCTGGACATAGCTTTGCATCAACGTAGGTATGGGGAAAGAACATTCCTATATGTCCAGCGCGGCACGAGGCAGGAGGATCAGGCGATGAGCGATCAGGCCGAAGCGATGCTGGCAGAGATCGAAAGCACCAGCGCGAAGCTCTCGGAGGCCCGGACGCAGCTTGCCCGCCGCGTGATCGGGCAGGACCAGGTGCTGGATCTGGCGCTGATCACGCTGCTCTCGGGCGGTCACGGGTTGATGGTCGGCGTGCCCGGCCTTGCCAAGACGCGGCTGGTCGAGGCGATGGGTACGGTGACGGGTCTCGATGCCGGGCGCGTGCAGTTCACCCCCGACCTGATGCCGGCCGACATTATCGGCGCGGAGGTCTTGCAAAGCGCACAGGATGGAAGCCGCGCCTTTCACTTCATCGAGGGGCCGATCTTTTGCCAGCTGCTGCTGGCCGACGAGATCAACCGCGCCTCGCCCCGCACGCAGTCGGCACTTTTGCAGGCGATGCAGGAGCGGCATGTCACCGTCGCCGGCCAACGGCGCGACCTGCCCGCGCCCTTCCATGTGCTGGCAACGCAGAACCCGGTAGAGCAGGAGGGGACCTATCCGCTGCCCGAAGCGCAGCTTGACAGGTTCCTGCTACAGATCGACATCGACTATCCCGAGCGTGGGTCCGAGCGGGACATTCTGCTGGCCACCACCGGCGCCGAAGAGGCGCAGGCCAGCCAGGTGCTGGACGCAGCCAGCCTGATGGCCGCGCAAAAGCTTGTCCGCCGGCTTCCCGTCGGCGAGCAGGTGGTCGAGGCGATCCTCGATCTCGTCCGCTCCGCCCGCCCCGGCACGGCGGACGCGCCGGAGCGGGTGACCCGGGCGGTGAGCTGGGGGCCCGGACCGCGCGCCGCTCAGGCGCTAATGCTCGCCGTTCGTGCGCGGGCGCTGATCGGCGGGCGGCTTGCGCCCAGCTTGGACGATGTGGTTGCCCTGGCCGAACCTGCGCTTAAGCACCGCATGGCGCTGGGTTTTGCCGCGCGGGCCGAAGGGCAAACCCTGGAAGATGTGATTGCCGAGCTTGCCCAGCGGATCGGCGACCGCGCCGAGGCTGCATGAGCACATCGCGCAGCCCGGAATGGTTGCGGCGCGACGCGGAGAAAATCACCGGCTCGCTGCCGCCCCTGATGGCCGAGGCCGACCGGCTGGCGCATACGGTGGTGGCCGGGGTGCATGGCCGACGCCGGGCAGGGCCGGGCGAGGCGTTCTGGCAGTATCGTCACGCGGTGCCGGGCGACACAGCCGAACGGATCGACTGGCGTCAATCGGCCCGGTCCGACGCGCTCTATATTCGCGAGATGGAGTGGGAGTCCGCGCAATCGGTCCAGATCTGGGTCGATAATGCGCTCTCGCTCGACTATCGCTCGGAAACAGCGCCGCGCTCAAAATCCGACCGCGCGGCGCTGTTGGCGCTGGCCTTGTCGGTGCTGCTTGTGCGCGGCGGGGAGCGTGTGGGGCTTCTTGGCACCTCGCTGACCCAGCCGCGCGTTGGCGAGACGCAGCTGACCCGGCTGGCGTTGGAACTCTGCCGCGTTCAGGAAAGCCGGCCCGATTACGGCGCCCCGCCGGACGAGCCGATGGTGCGCGGCGGGCGCGCGGTGTTTCTGTCCGACTTCATGGGGCCGCGCGACGATGTGTTTCCCGCCCTTATCCGCGCGGCCGAGGCGGGCGTATCAGGTGCTTATGTGATGATCCTCGACCCGGCGGAAGAGCATTTTCCTTTCGACGGCCGGATGATCTTTGAAAGCATGGGCAAGCTCGTCGATTTTGAAACGCAGCGGGCCAAGGCCCTGGCAGAGGCCTATCGCGAACGGCTTTTTGAGCGTCAGCAGGCCCTGTCGGACATGGCGCGTCGGACGGGCTGGCAAAGCCTGGTCCATCGCACCTCCGAAAGTCCGCGAAAGGCGCTCTTGTGGCTTTATGCCGCGATCGGCGGCTTGCGATAAGCGCTATGACCCGCGAGCGTGAAGCGGGGCGGCCCGGCGGGACGCTGCCGGTGAAAACAGGAGAGTGAATGCTCGGTTTCGGCGCTCTTGCCTTCCTCAACCCCTGGCTTCTGGCCGGGCTTGCAGCCCTGCCGGTGCTCTGGTTCTTGCTGCGCGCGATCCCGCCCGGGCCGAAGCGCGAGGCTTTTCCGGGCGTACGCCTGCTTTTGGGGTTGAAGGATCCCGAAGTGA
Source organism: Pseudomonadota bacterium (assembly GCA_039184655.1). Classification (GTDB taxonomy): domain Bacteria; phylum Pseudomonadota; class Alphaproteobacteria; order Rhodobacterales; family Rhodobacteraceae; genus J013. The sequence goes on from JBCDAZ010000007.1 coordinate 109,195, forward strand.
CGCCAGAGCGTACGCCCTGGTGGCTGCTTTTGCTGCGGATGGCGGCCATCGCCGCGGCCATCGCCGCCTTTGCCGAGCCGGTGCTGAACCCTCGCCAGCCGATGACCGGGTCGGAGCCGGCGCTGATCGTTCTGGATGGCGGCTGGGCGTCGGCGCCCGATTGGGCCGACCGTCAGGTTCGGGCGCGCGAGCTTTTAGCCCAGGCGGCCCGGGCAAGGCGGCCCGTAGCGCTGGTCGTGCTGGCCGAAGAACCGCCTGCCGATCCGGTGCTGGATCTGCGTCCTGCAGCGGACTGGCAGGGCTTGTTGGATACGCTCACCCCGCGCCCCTGGGCGCCGCATCGCGCGACCTGGGCGGAATGGCTTGAGGACGCCGCGCCATCGGTGGAAAGCTGGTGGCTGTCGGACGGTCTGGCCCATGATGCAAACGGTGTCTTTGCCCAGGCCCTGGCCGCCCGAGGCCCGGCGACCCGGATCGGGCCCGTCGAGCTTGCGATGGCCCTGCGACCGGCCCGGCTGGAGGGCGGTGTGCTGGCAACCGAGGCGCTGCGGGCTGCACCCGACCTGCCCCGCGATCTGCAGATCGTTGCGATCGGCACCGATCCGGCCGGCACCGAGCGGCGCTTGGCGGTTCTGCCGGCCGCCTTTGCGGACCAGGAAACCGAAGCGACCGTTGCGCTCGATCTGCCGCTCGAGCTGCGCAACCGGGTCAGCCGGATCGGGATCGCCTCCCAACCCTCGGCGGGCGCCGTGACCCTGACCGACAGCGCTCTCAAACGCCGCAAGGTCGGGCTGCTTTCAAGTGCCGAGCCGCAGGAAGGCGCCGATCTCGTCTCGCCGCTTCACTTTTTGCGCCAGGCGCTTGAACCGAGCGCAGAGGTGATCGAGGCGCCGCTTGAGGATATGCTCAAAGCCAGCCCGGATGTGCTGGTCCTGGCCGATATAGGGACGTTTTCGGCGGACACGCGCGGGGCGCTTGAGCGTTGGGTACAGGAGGGCGGCCTGCTGGTGCGCTTTGCCGGGCCGCGCATGGCCCGCGCGGCGGGTGTGATCTCTGACGATCCGCTTTTGCCCGTGCGGCTGCGGGCAGGCGGGCGCACCGTGGGCGGCGCGCTTTCCTGGGGGGCGCCGCGGACCTTGCGCGCCTATCCCGATCACAGCCCCTTTGTGGGGTTGCCCGTGCCCGATGAGGTGACGGTGACGCGCCAGGTGATGGCCCAGCCGGATCCCGAACTGCCGGACCGGACGCTCGCAGCGCTAGAAGACGGCACCTCGCTGGTCACGGCCGCTGATCTGGGCGATGGACGCGTGGTGCTTTTTCACGTCACCGCCAATGCGGAGTGGTCCTCCCTGCCGCTTTCGGGCCTCTTTGTGCAGATGTTGGAGCGGCTTGCGATCAGCGCGCGCAGCGGGGCTTTGACGGCCGAGGATCTGGCCGGGTCGGTCTGGACGCCGGTGCTGGCTTTGGACGGGTTCGGCCGGCCCGTCGACGTGACCGATCTGCCCGGCGTGCCGGGCGAGCGGCTGGCCGAGGGTCGACCGGGCGCCGATGCGCCGCCGGGGCTCTACCGCTCCGCCAATCGGCTGGTGGCGATCAATCTCACAACGCCCCAAACCGTGCTTGCTCCGGCGGCCGCGCCGCCACCCGGCATGGCGCTGGAGGCGCTGGGCGTCACGACCGAGACTGCCCTTAAGCAATGGGTGCTGGTTCTGGCGCTCTTGCTGCTGGGCGTCGATCTTCTGGCGACGCTCTGGCTTGGCGGGCGGCTTCGGCTGAACGGAGTTCGGACGCGTGCTGCTGGCAGGGTTGCGGGCAGGGTTGCGGGAAGCCTGCTGGCTCTTGGCTTGGCGCTTGCCGCAGGACCCTCCTGGGCCCAGCAGGGTCTGGCTGAGACGCCTCAGGTCGATGAGGAATGGGCGCTTCTGGCGACCTCGGACACCGTGCTTGCCTATGTCGTGACCGGTGATGCCCAGGTCGACCGGATCAGCGCGGCAGGCCTGTCGGGTCTGTCGCGGATGCTTTCGGCGCGCACGGCGATCGAACCGGGAGAGCCGATGGCGGTGAACATCGAAACCGACGAGCTTGCCTTTTTCCCGATGCTCTACTGGCCGATCAGCGAGGGTCAACGAAGCCCTTCGGACGCGGCGATCGCCAAGCTTAACGCCTATCTGCGCACCGGCGGCATGATCGTCTTCGACACGCGCGACGCCAATCTGGGCGCGGGCTTCGGCACCGGCACGCCCAACGGCAAGGTGCTGCAGCGCATCGCAGCGCGCCTCGATATCCCGCCGCTCGAACCCTTGCCGGAAGACCATGTCCTAACACGCACCTTCTACCTTTTGCAGATCTTTCCCGGCCGCCATGTAGGCGGAGAGCTTTGGGTGGAGGCCGCTCAGGATGCGCGCGAGGTCGAAGGGCTGCCCTTTCGCAACCTCAATGATGGTGTAACGCCGGTTGTGATCGGTTCCAACGACTGGGCTGCGGCCTGGGCGCTTGATCCGTCTGGGCGGCCGATGTTTCCGGTGGGCCGGACGCTTGGCGGCGACCGTCAGCGCGAGATGGCCTGGCGCTTCGGGATCAATCTGGTGATGCATGTCATGACGGGAAATTACAAATCCGACCAGGTGCATGTGCCGGCGCTTTTGGAAAGGCTGGGCCAATGACCGCCGGCCTGTCCTTCGACCCGCTTCTACCCTGGCCGCTGGTCGGCGTGCTTGCTGCGCTTTGCCTGGCGCTGGTTCTCTTTGCCCTTTGGCGCCGCGGCGCAGGCTGGTGGCTGCGCGGCCTGGCCTTTGCGGCAGTGTTGGCCGCACTATGCGGGCCGAGCCTGCGCGAGGAGTTGCGCGATCCGCTCTCTGACATCGTCTTTGTCGTGATCGATGCCAGTGCCAGTCAGGAGATCGAGGATCGGGCGGCGCTGACCGATGAAACCGCCGCGGCGATCGATGCGGCGCTTGCCGCATACGAACAGCCGCCGCGCCCGGGCGAAGCGCCGATCGAGCGCCGCCTGGTGCGCTTGGCGCCGGAGATGGGCGTTGCCGAAGATCCCGGAACCCGGGCGATGACCGCGCTGGCCGAGGCCGCGGCGGAGGTCTCGCCCGACCGCATCGCCGGCGCGATCCTGATCTCGGACGGGCAGATCCACGATATGGACGCGATGCCGGGCTTTCCGGCGCCGGTGCATCTTTTGCTGACCGGGCGGGAGGATGAGTGGGATCGCCGCCTGATTGTAGAGACCGCGCCCGCCTTCGGCATCGTGGGCGAGACGATCACCCTACGATTGCGGATCGAGGCGCTCGGCGTCATTCCCGCGGCCGAGCAGGGGCTCGCCGAGCTGACCTTGGCCAAGGATGGCGCGCTGGTGCAGACGCTGCGTGTGCCCATCGGCGACACGATCGAGCTGCCGGTGGAGATCGACCATGGCGGGCCGAACATCCTGCAAATCGCAACGCCGGCGCGGCCAGGCGAGCTGACCGACCGCAACAACGCCGCCGTTATAACGGTCAACGGGGTGCGCGACCGGCTGCGTGTGCTTTTGGTCTCGGGCGAGCCGCATCCCGGCGAGCGGACCTGGCGTAACCTTCTTAAGGCCGATCCCTCGGTCGATCTTGTGCATTTCACCATCCTGCGCCCGCCCGAAAAACAGGACAGCGTGCCGGTGCATGAGCTATCGCTGATCGCCTTTCCCACCCGCGAGCTCTTCATGGAGAAGATCGACGAGTTCGATCTGATCATCTTTGACCGGTACCGGCGCCGCGGGGTGCTGCCCCGCGCCTATCTTTCGAATATCGGGCGCTACGTACAGGAGGGCGGCGCGGTTCTGGTAGCCTCCGGCCCCTCCTACGCAGGGCTTGAAAGCCTGCATCGCACGCCCCTGCGCGATGTGCTGCCGGCCGAACCCTCCGGTCGGATCATCGATCAGGGCTTCCGCCCGCTGGTCAGCGCCGATGGGTTTCGGCATCCGGTGACCGAGGCGCTGGAGGGCGCACAGCCCGAAACCGGCGATGCGCCGCCGATCTGGGGCAGTTGGTTTCGGCTGATCGAAATGCAGGCGCTGCGCGGCCATACGCTGATGTCGGGGCCCAGCGATCTGCCGGTTTTGGTGCTCGATCGCCCTGGCGAGGGGCGGGTCGCGATGCTGGCCTCGGACCATGCCTGGCTTTGGTCGCGCGGCTATCAGGGCGGCGGGCCGCAGGCCGAGCTGCTGCGTCGCCTGGCGCATTGGCTGATGGCCGAGCCCGAGCTTGAGGAAGAGGCGCTGACCGCCGAAGTCCGCGGCGCGGTCGTCACACTGCGCAGGCGGACGATGGGCACGCATGCCGGGGTGGTCACGGTGACCGCGCCCGATGGCGCCGTCTCTGCGGTTGCGCTGACCGAGCTGCAGCCCGGGCGCTGGGTCGGCCGGTTTATCGCCGAAGCGCAGGGGCTTTATCGGATTGCCGACGAGACGGCCGAAATCGTCACTGCCGTCGGCCCTTCGGCGCCGCGCGAGTTCGAGAACCCGATCTCCACGGCCGAGGTCATGGCGCCGCTCATCGAAGACACCTTGGGTGGGGCCGTGCGTCTGATCTCGGCAGGCGTGCCGGAGATCCGGCGGGTCAGCGCCAATCGGCGGGCCCATGGGCGCGGCTGGATCGGAATTGCTGAACGCGAGGCTTACGCGGTGCGCGATATCCGTCTGACGCCGCTTGCGCCGGGCTGGCTGATGCTGATCCTCGCATCGGCGTTGATCCTGGCGGCCTGGCGGGTCGAGGGGCGCTAATCCGAACCTGTGCCGGATCCGACCCTTTGCCAACATGGGGTTGTCGGCATGGCAAAGCGCGGTTTTGCGCGAGCGCCGCGGCTGTCGGCTTGAGCCGCTAACCGAGGCGGCGCTCTGAGGCGCCGACGCAGCACCGCTTGCGGCGCAAGAGCCGGCGACCGCTCGATATCCGCCGAACCGAAATGCGCCGTTTCCGCGCCCTTTTCTTATGGGCGGCCGCAGCCCCGGTTCTGATGAGCCCGGTCTTGACGTGTCCAGTCCTGATGTGCCCAGCCCTGATGTGCCCAGCCCGCAGCCCGCGCGGATCGGCGTTCCCGTCTAAGGGCAAACAGGCGTACGGAACATCGGCGGGCGGGCATCGACCCAGGCCCCCCCATCCCGCGCCGAGGTCACCGCGGCATAAACCGCGGCCATCGAGCGCAGCCCGTCCTCGGCCTTGGGGTAGAGCATCGCGGCGGGATCGGGCGCATGGCCGGCCTTGGCCGCGGCGATGGCCTCGGCCAGATCGACATAGATATTGGCGACCGCCATCGGGAAACCCTCGGGCGAGCCGATCACCACCCGGCTGAGGCGGGCCGCATCCACGCTCAGGGCAGCATCGCCTTTTTCCAGGATCTCGGTCCGCCCGCCCAGGCGCTGAAAATAAACCTGGTTGGGCTGTTCCTGGGCCCAGCGCATCCCGCCGGTCTCGCCGAAGATCTGGATGTCGAGGCCGTGCTGCCGCCCGATGGCCACGGTCGAGGTCCAGAGCCGCCCGACCGTACCGCCGGCCATGCGAAAATTGACCATCGCGTCGTCTTCCAGCGCCCGCCCCGGCACCAGCGATGCGAAATCGGCCGAAAGCCGGGTCACCTCATCGCCGGTGACAAAGGAGGCCAGATGCAGCGCATGGATCCCGCAATCGGCCATCTGACCCGAGACGCCCGCCTGGGCCGGGTCGTAGCGCCAGCGCACCCGGGGGTTGTCGGCCTCCGCCGCATCGGCGTGATGGCCATGCGAGAAATTCGCCACCACCAGACGGATGCGGCCGATCTCGCCGGCTGCGATCATCGCGCGCATCTGCCGAACCATCGGATAGGCCGAATAGCAGTAATTCACCGCACAGATCCGGCCGACGGCCCGGGCGAGGCGTACAATCTCCTCGCCCTCTTCGACCGTCATGGTCATCGGCTTTTCGCAAAGCACATGGAAGCCGGCATCAAGAAAGGCTTTGGCGATCTCGAAATGGGTGGCGTTGGGCGTGGCCACGGTCACCAGATCGATGCGGTCTTCGCGCGCCTGTTCACCCGCCAGCATCGCGCGCCAATCGCCATAGGCCCGGTCGGGCGCCACCCCCAGCGATTGCGCATAGGCGCGGCCCTTTTCGGGGTCGGCATCGAGCGCCCCGGCGGCAAATCGGAAATGCCCGTCCGCCTGGGCGCCGAGACGATGCGCGGGGCCGATCTGGCTGCCTTCGCCGCCGCCCACAAGACCCCAGTTCAATCTGCTCATGCGCGCCCCTCAAAACCCGATGGATGCAAGATAGTCCCGGTTGATCCGCGCATCGCGCAGCGGATCGGTGCCTGGCAGGGTCGGGTCGCAATCCTGCTCAACCGTGCACCAGCCGCTGAAACCGGCATCGATGAGGATTTGCCGAACGGCAGGAAAGTCGACGTCGCCATCGCCGAGATTGCAGAAGATCCCTTGGCCGCAGGCCTCGTAAAACCCTGTGCCCTTGGCGATGACATCGGCCTTCACGCCGGGATCGATATCCTTGAAATGCATGTAGGAGATGCGACCCGCGCGGCGGCGCATGAAGGCCAGCGGATCGAACCCGGCATAGGAGTGATGGCCGGTGTCAAAGCAGATCTTCAGGATCGCCTCGTCGACCTCGTCGAGCAGCCGGTCGAGCTCGGGCTCGAAATCCATAAAGCCCGCCGCATGGGCGTGGATGCCCACGGTTAGCCCATACTCCTCGGCCCCCATCTTGGCGATGGTCGCGATGCGGTCGCGGAAAGCCGCCCATTCGGCCGGCCCCATCTGCTCGGCCGCCTCCGCCCGGCCGGCCGTGGGTGCACGGCGGGGCGAGATGCTGTCGATCAAGACCAGATGCGCCGCGCCATGGGCTGCCAGCGCCTTGCAGGTGCGCGTGGCCCCATCGCGCACATCGGCCCATTGCGCGGGATCGTGAAAGGCGCGAAACACCACCCCGCCGATCAGGGTGAGGCCTTCGGCTGCCAGCGCATCGGCCAGCTCAGGCGGGTCTTCGGGCATGAACCCCACCGGGCCGAGTTCGATGCCGGCATAGCCCGCCGCCGCGCAATCGCGCAGCACGGAGCGCCAGTCGGGATTGCGCGGATCCTCTGCGAATTCCACGCCCCAGGAACAGGGTGCATTGCCGATGCGGATGCTCATGCGGCGCCTCCCACGGTTTGCCAGGTCTTGCTTTCATGCGCGGCCCATCCGGCCTCAATGACCTCAGCCACGGCCAGCCCGTCGCGAAAGCGGGGCCAGACCGGGTCGCCGGTCTCGATCGCGGTCAGGAAATCGCGCGCCTCAATGATGATCTGATCCTGATAGCCGGTGCCATGACCGGGCCCCTGACAGAAGGCGGCATAGTCGGGATGTGCGGGACCGGTGAGGATCTTGGCAAAGCCGCGCCTCGCCTCCGGCCCCTCCGCGCGGTAGAGCCAGATCGCGTTCTGATCCTCCTGATCGAAGCGGATCGCGCCTTTGGTGCCGGTGATCTCATAGGCATAGCCCATCTTGCGGCCTTGCGCGACACGGCTGAAAAAGAGATGCCCCATGGCGCCCGAGGCAAAGCGCAGCATCATCTGGGCCTGATCGTCATTGGTCACCGGAACGCCGCCGCGGGTCGCATGAACGGTCTCGATCTCGGCCATCACGCGGGTCACCGGCCCGGCCAGCGCCAGCGCCGCATTGATCATATGCGGTGCGAGATCGCCCATCGTGCCCTGGGCGCGGCCCTCGGCCCGCCAGGTCGCCGGCTGGGACGCATCGGCATAGAAATCCTCGGTATGCTCGCCGCGAAACCACACAATCCTGCCGATGGCGCCATCGGCGACCAGCTGACGGGCGAATTGGGTCGCCGGGGTGCGCACATAGTTGAACCCCACCATATTGGCGCATCCGCTTGCCTCGGCGGCCTCGGTCATCGCCTGCGCATCCTCCAGCGAGGCGCCGAGCGGCTTTTCGCAAAAGACCGGCTTTCCCGCCGCAAAGGCGGCCTCGGCGATGGCCCGATGCGTCGATTGCGGCGCGGCGATCACCACCGCCTCGACATCCGGGTCAGCGACCAGCGCCCGCCAGTCATCCGCGGCCCGGGCAAATCCGAATGCATCACGGTAGCGCCGCGCGCTGTCTGGCGAGCCGGCGGCGACACTGACCAGATGCGGACGCAAGGCGGTCGCAAACACCGCGCCCACCGCGGCATAGGCCACCGCATGGGCCTTGCCCATATACCCGCCTCCGACGATGCCGATGCCGATCCTGCCCATGGGCCTGACGCCTGATTTCCGTTTGCAACCGGTTGCAAAGGGCGTATCCTGCCCATGTGCGATTGGCAACGACCAATGCGAGAACGCCCAGAAGAACCGCGCGGGGAGGCGCATCCATGTCAGGGACGCTCCGTCTGACCACGGCCCAGGCCATTATCCGCTGGCTCGACGCCCAGTATATCGAGATCGATGGGGTCGATACGCGGATCTGCGGCGGCGGGTTCGGGATTTTCGGGCATGGCAACGCGCCCTGTCTGGGCGAGGCGCTTCATGCGCATCGCGAGAGTTTGCCGCTTTATCGGGGTCAGAACGAGCAGAGCATGGGCTTTGCTGCCGCGGCCTATGCCAAATACCATCTGCGCCGGCGCTTTATGTTCTGCACCGCCTCGGCCGGGCCGGGCACGGCCAATCTGCTGACCGCTTCGGCGCTGGCCCATGCCAATCGGCTGCCGCTTTTGATGCTCTGCGGCGACACCTACATCACCCGGCTGCCGGATCCGGTGCTCCAGCAGATCGAGCATTTCGGCAATCCGGCGCTGGGCCTGAATGACGGGTTTCAGGCCGTGACGCGGTATTGGGATCGGATCACCCATCCCGCCCAGGTCATCCAGTCGCTGCCGGCGGCCCTTGCAACGATGCTGGACCCCGCCGATTGCGGCCCGGCTTTCATCGCGCTGCCTCAGGATGTGCAGGGCTGGGCCTATGACTATCCGACAGCCTTTTTTGCCCCGCGCACCCATCGCATTCGCCGCCAGGCGGCCGACAGTGCAGAGCTGGCCGAGGCCGCAGCGCTGCTCTCACAGTCCGAGCGGCCGATGATCATCGCCGGCGGCGGGGTGCAGTATTCGGGGGCTGTGGCCGAGCTCACCGGGTTTGCCGAAACCCACAACATTCCGGTGGTCGAGACCATTGCCGGCCGGGCGAATATGCTGGCCACCTACCCGCTCAATATCGGCCCGATCGGGGTGACCGGATCGGACAGCGCCAATGCCGTCGCCGCGCAGGCCGATGTGATCCTGGCCGTGGGCACGCGGTTGCAGGATTTTACCACCGGCTCCTGGACCGCCTTTGGCAAGGATGCGCGATTTATCGGGCTCAACGCCGCCCGGCATGACGCGATAAAGCACATGTCCCTGCCGGTGATCGGCGATGCCAAGGTGGGGTTGGCGGCGCTTTCGCTGGGCGCGTATCGCGCGCCGGAAAGCTGGTCCGCCTTTGCCCAAGGCGAACGCCGCAAATGGGATGCTTATGTCGCCGAGAACACCCGCCCCGGCAACCGTCCCAACTCCTATGCCCAGGCCATCGGTGTGGTGAACGGCCTTTGCGGCCCGCGCGACCGGGTGGTGACCGCGGCCGGCGGGCTGCCTGCCGAGGTGACCGCCAATTGGCGGACGCTCGACATCGGTACGGTGGATGTCGAGTTTGGGTTCTCTTGTATGGGCTATGAGATCGCCGGCGGCTGGGGCGCGCGCATTGCCCAGGCCGAGACCGAGTCCGAGGCCGACACCATCGTCTTTGTCGGCGACGGCTCCTATCTGCTGATGAACTCCGACATCTACTCATCGGTTCTGACGGGCAAGAAGCTGATCGTCCTGGTGCTCGACAATGGCGGGTTTGCGGTGATCAACAAGCTGCAGATGAACACCGGCAATGCGAGCTACAACTGCCTTTTCTCGGACGCGCCGACGATCCCCGCACCTTTCGCGGTGGATTTCGTCGCCCATGCCGCGGCGATGGGCGCACGGGCGGAGTATGCGGAGAATGCCGAGGCGCTGGCCGCGGCTTTCACCCGCGCCAAGGCGGCCGACACCACCAGCGTGATCGTGATGCATGTCGATGCGTATGACGGCTGGACCGAGCAGGGCCATGCCTGGTGGGAGGTCGGAACGCCCCAGGTCAGCGACAGCCCCACCGTGCGCGAAAAGCACCTCGAAATCGAGGCCAGCCGCGCCCAACAACGCCGAGGTGTCTGATGAAGAGCTTCCAGCCCGACCAGGCCGATCCCGCCACCATCGTCGAGGAGCTGTTGCATGGCGGCGGGGCGGTGCGCATCGCGGGGCTTTTCAGCGCCGATCAGGTGGCCGAGGCACGATCGATCATCATGGCGCATTCCGAGGCGGCGGCCGAAAAAGTCACCCATTTTCAGGGCGCGGCCGAGGCCTCCGGCACGCTGGGGCTGCAAAGGCGGGTCTGGAACCTGCTGGCCAAGGGCCGGGTCTTTTCAGATATGGCCGCGCATCCGGTGCTGATGGCGATCCTGCGCCGGTTTCTGGGTTCGGAGTTCATCATGGGCTCGATCGCGGCCAATCGCATTTTGCCCGGCGGGCCGGGGCAGGAGCCGCATGTCGACTATCCCTACTGGGATTTCCACCGCCCCGAGACGCATCCGGTGGGCTTTAACGGCTCCTTCCCGATGAACGCTCAGGTCTCGGTGCTCCTCGACCCCTTTACCGAGGAAAGCGGCGCGACGGCCTATGTGCCTGGCTCGCAGCGCGAGCTGCGCTATCCCACCGAGGCTGACCGGTTCTTTGCGCGCTGTGCACGGATGGAGGGCGCACCCGGCGATGTGGCGCTCTTTTACGGTGTCGCCTGGCATTGCGCGATGCCCAACCGGGCCGATCACGACCGCTCGGCCGTGCTGATCCAGTATCTGCCCAAATGGGTCAAGCCTATGGAGGATATGCCGGCGGCCCTGCCGCAAGCCTTCCTCGATGCCGCCAGCCCCGATCTGCGCCAGCTTTTGGGGCTGAATTACCCCTATCCGGAGGTGCTGGACGCGGCCGAGGGCGGCAATACCGAAGGCCGTGCATGAGCCGGCTGCGCGACGGCATTGCGAAGAACCGCTTTGTCGTCTTCGGGCGGGCGGGGATGGATCTATACGCCCATCCCGTGGGGGTGCGCAGCGAGGATGCCGAGACCTTTCGCTCCGGCCTCGGGGGCTCTTCGGCCAATATCTGCGTGGGGATCTGCAAATTCGGTGGCGAGGCCTCGATCGTGACCTCGGTCTCGGACGATGCGGTGGGGCGCTTTTGCCTCAACGCCCTGCGCGGCTATGGGGTGGGCACCGATTATGTCCGTGCGGTGGGGGGCGAGTTTCGCAACCAGGTCGCCATCTATGAAAGCGTGCTGGAGGGGTTTCAGAACGTGCTCTACCGCAATGGTGCGGCGGATTTCGAGGTGACGCAGGCCGATACCGACCGGGTCGATCTTCACCGCTTCGGCGCGCTGGTTACGGCCGGCACGGTCTTTGCGGGCGAGCCGGCGCGCAGCGCCACCTTTGCCGCTTTCGCGCGCGCCGCGACACAGGGCCTGCCGATCATCTTCGACATCGACTATCGCCCCTATTCCTGGCCCTCGCCGCAGGTCGCAGCCGAGGTGTTGTCGCGCGCAGGCCAAGCCTCCGACATGATCGTGGGCAATGACGAGGAGTTCGGCTTTATGGCTGGCGGGTTCGATCAGGGGCTGGCCATGGCCCGACGCCTGGCCGAGACCCCGGGCCGGATTGTGATCTACAAGATGGGGGAGGGCGGTGCGGTGACCTTGGCCGATGGCGCGGAAATCCGCACCGGGATCTACCCGGTCACGGCCATCAAACCCAATGGCGCAGGCGACAGTTTTATGGCCGGGCTGCTGTCGGGCCTCGCCGCGGGCCAGCCGCTGCGCGATGCGGTGCTGCGCGGCTCGGCCTGTGCAGCAATGGTCGTGTCCCGTCCCGGCTGTGCGGCGGCAATGCCCGACGAGGCCGATCTGGCCCGGTTTCTGGCCACCCATCCCGGCCCAACCGAACCCGAAAGCACCCACACAACCACGCCCTGAGAGGACGCCCATGCACATCCCGCCCTATGACAACGAGAACGAACCGATCGTAGGTGCCGAGGATGCCGTGGTGCCGCTCAATTATTTCAACATCGTCAAGCTCAAGGCCGGCGAGCGCTTTGACTATGACGTTCCTGGCTATGAGACCTGCATCGTGCCGGCCACCGGTGCGGTCGATGTCGCGGTGGGCGGCTTTGCGGCGAAGGATCTGGGGGGGCGCGGCGTCGATGTCTGGGATGGCGAGCCGGAGGGCGTCTATGTGCCCAGCGGGGCTTCCGCCAGCTTCACCTGCCGGACCGAGAAAGCCGAGGTGTTCATTGCCGGGGCGAAGTTCTCGGATGTGTTGGAGCCCTTCGCGGTGCGCTCCGATGCGCTCGACATCGTGCAATACGGCTCCGACGAGACCAAAACGCACCGCAAGATCAAGCATATCCTGGGCCAAAAGCAGCATGGCCAGGTCGGTCGGCTGCTGGTCAGCGAGCTTTACACCGTGGGCAAGGGCGGCTGGTCGGGCTTTCCCAGCCACAAGCATGACACCGACCGGCTGCCCGACGAGACCCGGCATGACGAGACCTATAATTTCCGCTTCCGCCCCAATTACGGGATGGGGGTGCAGCTTTTGCAAAAGGAGGGGGCTGCGGTCGGCGAGGCCTATCACCTGATCGACGGCTCGACGGTCTGTCTGGATGCCGGCTATCACCCCTGCGCCGTCATGCCGGGCTATGAGATGTATTACTTCACCATTCTGGGCGGGCTCTCGCAGCGCTCTTTGGTGCAGTATTTTCAGCCCACCCATGCCGAGCAGCTCCACACGATCCCTGGCATCATGGACATGATCGCCAAGTTCAAATGACGCTGGCGACGCTCTCGGAGGTCTTGGGACCTGCCAATGCCGGTGGTTATGCCGTGGCTGGGTTGGTCTGTTTGGGCTGGGAGGATGCGCGCGCCTATGTGCGGGCCGCCGAGGCCGAGGGGTTGCCGGTGATCCTTCAGGCCGGCCCCTCCTGCCGGGCGCATACCCCGCTGCCGGTTCTGGGGGCGATGTTTCGGCACCTGGCCGAAGCCGTGTCGGTGCCGGTCGTTGTTCACCTCGATCATGGCACCAGCTTTGAGGAGTGCGACGCGGCGCGCGCGGCGGGATTTACCTCGCTGATGTTTGACGGCTCGCGCCTGCCTCTGGCCGAGAACATCGCCCAAACCGCGCGGATTGCGCGGCTGGCCCATGATGCGGGGATCTCCTGCGAAGGCGAGATTGGCTTTGTGGGTTATGCGGCGGGCGAGCGCGGGGCCGAGGCCTCGAAGGGTACCGATCCCGAAGAGGCGCGGATCTTTGCCGCCGAAACCGGGGTCGATGCGATGGCCGTGTCGGTGGGCAATGTGCATCTGCAGCAAAACCATGAGGGCGGGCTTGATGTGCCGCGGATCCGGTCCATCGAAGCGGGCACCCAAACGCCGCTGGTCATTCATGGCGGCTCCGGCGTACCGGCCGCCCAGCGCCGGGTGCTCGCTCGGACTTCAAAGATTGCCAAGTTCAATATCGGGACCGAGCTGCGCATGGTTTTTGGGGCCGCCTTGCGCGATGTGCTGGCCGCCAATCCCGCGCTCTTTGACCGGGTTAAAATCCTCGGCGCGCTTGATGCGCCGCTCCAGACGGCCGCGCGTGCTGTCCTGCGCGGTCTGGGTCCGGAGGGGCAGGCATGATCGGGATCGGTCTTTTGGGCTGTGGGCGCATCGGGCAGGTCCATGCGCAAAGCCTGGAGCGCTTGCGCAGGCGGGCCAGGCTTGTCGCAGTGGCCGATGCGCAGCCCGCCGCGGCCCGGGCGCTGGCCGAAGCGCATGGCGCTGTCGTGCTGGCGCCCGATGCGCTCATTGAAAGCCCCGATATCGATGCGGTTGTCATCGGCACACCCACCGATACGCATTTCGATCTTATTCATAGCGCGACCGCTGCCGGCAAGGCGATCTTTTGCGAGAAACCGATCGATCTGGCCACGGACCGCGTCGCCTTGTGCATTCAAACGGTCGAGGCCGCTGGCATTGCCTTCATGACCGCCTTCCAGCGCCGCTTCGATCCCAGCTTTGCAACGCTCCAGTCCCGCCTGCGCGCCGGTGCGATCGGTGCGATCGAGATGATCGCCCTGACGTCACGCGACCCCGCGCCGCCGCCGCTTGCCTATATCCGCAGCTCAGGCGGGCTCTTTCGAGATATGATGATCCATGATTTCGACATGGCCCGTTTCCTGCTGGGCGAAGAGCCGGTGGAGCTGTTTGCCGCGGGCGCCTGCCTGGTCGATCCCGCGATTGGCGCGGCGGGCGATATCGATAGTGCGGCGGTGACGCTAAGGACCGCCTCGGGCCGGATCTGCCAGATCTCGAATTCGCGCCGTGCGTGTTATGGCTATGACCAGCGTATCGAGGTGCATGGCGCTGAGGGCATGCTATCGGCAGCCAACCATCTGGAACACCAGGTCGAAACGGCGGGGGCCGACGGCTTTACCCGCGCACCGAACCAACATTTTTTTCTGCAGCGTTACAGCGAGGCGTATTTTTTGGAGATGGCGCATTTTATCGAGGCGCTGGATGCTGGTCGGGCGCCTAGCCCGACGGCACATGACGGTCTGTCGGCCCAGCGTCTGGCCGACGCCGCGGCGCGCTCCCTGGCGCAGAATCGGCCGGTCTCGCTTGGCTAACCTGCGCTGCGAAAAAAACGCCCGCATGAAAATCGGCCAGCGGATGCCTGGCGCTTGGACCTGATGCCGATGCGACGCCTGCCGCTTTCGTCCAGCATACCCGATCCCGATGCCAATGCCGATCCCGTCAGATCTCCGCGAGGACCGGCTGCGAAGGCGGACGATGGCGGGCGACGGCGGGCGACGGCGGGCGATGGCGGGCGACGGCAGGTTGCGCCGATTGCCACTCAGGGGCCAGCGCGGAGCAATAAGGCGGCTTGCACCGTCAAGCGCCGCAATCCGAAGCTGCAATAGGCCGTCCCGACACCCTCAGGCAGGGCAAACAGCATCCTGCCGCTGCCCAGAAAGAGAGAGCCGAGCCTGGCCAGATGGTCGTGCGAGGCGCCCCGCTTCTGTCGCGCAAAAACGCATCCTTGGCGGCCACAAGGATGGCCGTGGCCGAAGATAACGTACAGAGTCTTTCGCACATTTGACCGGGACGACGGCTCCTTTCAGACATGCTGAGAGGAGCTGAGAATGGAAGACGATGAGAAGCCCAAGCCGATGGGGCAAGTGATCCAGATCGATGAAGCGAGGATCCGCG
>JBCDAZ010000008.1:0-122402 GCA_039184655.1 Pseudomonadota bacterium
ATGGCTCTACCGGCAGCGTAACGCCGTCGAGAGATTCTTCAACAAGCTGAAACACTTCCGAGCCATCGCCACCCGGTATGACAAACGAGACGACAACTTTCTCGCATCCGTCCAACTCGCTTCAATCCGCATCTGGCTACGGACTTATGAGTCGGTGACCTAAAGAACCGCGCGCAGAGCATGCGCGCTTCGATCCAGCGCAACGCGCATGCGATAGCCGAATGCGCGCGTTCCCGGCGGGGCGAGCGCGGCCACCATCCGCTCAAGATCCGGGACGACATCGCCTCCGATCAGCGCAGAGAGCCGCAGGGCCAGGTGCGGTGCTGCAGCATCCTGCCCTGTGCATTGCGCCCTGAGCCAGGATGCCAGAAGAACGATCTCATCCGCCTCGCTGATCGAGCAGCCGAAAACGCCGCGGCAGGTGCGGATGAAGCGGATCCTGTCCCGCTCGCCCGGGATCCACTCCAACTCCGCAATTGCAAGGGCAAGCGCGGTACCGGCTAGGCGCGCATCGCGGATCGCGTCGATCGGGTGACAGTCGGGCCGGCGGCGATAACCGAAGCGCCGTGCCGCGGCGCGCTCGGCCTCGGTCATACCATCATCGATGACATCCGGTGCGGTTACGTCGGTGATACGCATGCTGCAAGACCAACCCAAATCGGCGCTCAGCGCGCTTTGCCTCTCGTAAGATTGCGCCCCTTTCTCGCCGACACTACCTAAAATTGCGTGAGGTTGTGGACCAGATCGCGCCGGGCGCTAAGCGACGGGCGCCGGGCGTCAAGCCGCCCAGCGGGTGCGGGCCATCGATCGCCGGCCTGCGGTGTCCGGCCTTCGCCATGGCGGTTGGGGGCGGGCGCTGCGACGCCAACGCTCAGCAGGGTCTTCGGCGGGCTCATCGGCGGGGTCAGCGGCCGCGCAGGGTCCGCCGCACCCGCTCCAACACCGCCCGGGTCTCCACGCCATAGCCCGCCTCGGCAGGCGGGGCCACGGCCTCGATCATCCGCTCCAGATCCGCGACGACATCGCCATTGGCAAGCTGGCGCAGCCGCCGGGCAAGCCGGCGCACCGCCTCGTCTCGATTTGTGAACTGTGCCTGCAACCAGCGCGCAAACACAACTATCTCCTCGGCTTCCGACCGCGGGCAGCTAAAGATCCGGCGGCTGCACGCGGTCAGCCGGGCATAAGCATCCTCGCTGGGCAGGCGTTCGAGCGAGGCAAGGGCGAGGGCCAACGCCGTCCCGACCAGACGCGCGTCCTCCACCGCGTCGGCTGGGTGAACATTGGCCTGGCGCCGGAACCCGAAACGGCGCGCCGCCGATTGAACATCCGAGGCCATTTCGGTGATTTCGCGGGTCGCCTCTGCCGCATTGCGCACGCGATAGTACCAAAAAAGGCCGGCGCCCAGCGCACCAAGCACCAAAAGCAGCATCGGCATTGTCTTACCCTCTGAGAACCGCGCATGCGGTAGCACGAATCGCGCCGTCGAGAAACCGAGCCAAGCGCGGGCCGCCGCGGTTGTCGGTGGTCCCGGTCGCAGTCCCGGTCGCAGTCCCGGCCCCGGCCCCGGTCGCGTTCTCAGTCCCGGTCCCGGCCCCGGTCGCGGTCCCGGTCACGGTCTCGGTCTTGATCCTGATCGCGCGCGGCCAGGCGCGGTTCGTCGAGCGTCCGCACAACCCCGTAAAGCGTGCGCAGATCCGCATCGGTCAGCGGCAGGCGCGAGACCAGGTTGCGCAGATTGGCCTGCATCGACGCGCGCTTGTCCTCGGGCCAGAAATAGCCGGCCGCGTCCAGCCGCGCGGTCAGAGCCGTGTAAAAACGCTCGGCCTCGGCCTGGGAGATCGCGCGCGCGGCCCGGTCGGTCTGGGCTACGGGCGCGCGCTGGGCACGACCCCATTCATAGGCAAGAAGCAGCACGCATTGCGCGAGGTTGAGCGAGGGGAAGGCCGGGTTGACCGGCACCGAGACGATGGCGTTGGCCCGGGCGATATCGTCATTCTCCAGCCCCGCGCGTTCGGGGCCGAAGAGAAACCCCACCGTCTCGCCCGCCGCAATACGCGCGCGCGCCGCTGCCGCGGCCTCCGCCGGGCTCAGAACCGGCATCGTAAGCTCGCGCGGGCGCGCGGTCGTGGCTGCGAGCCAGTTCAGATCGCCTGCCGCAGCGGCGGTGCTTTCGGTGACCCAAGCCGCATCCAACACCCGCCCGGCCCCAGAGGCCATGGCCGCCGCGCGCGCATTCGGCCAGCCATCGCGCGGGGCGACCACCCGCATCCGGTCGAGGCCGAAGTTCCATAGGGCGCGGGCGGCGGCGCCGATATTCTCGCCCATTTGCGGGCGCACCAGTATGAAAACCGGCCCCGCCGCGCTGTCGCTCATCTTCGCTCCTTGTCGAAATCGGGCCCGCTGCGGCGTCCGGTCTGATATGCCATGATGCAAGGAGGCCCACAATGATGCGCGAGACGTTGAGCCCTGCGGACATCGAAGAGCAGGCAGCGATCCTGCGCGATGCGCTAACCGGCCTGCCCGGCATTTCCGAAAAACGGATGTTCGGCGGGCTTTGCTTTTTGCTCAACGGTAACATGCTTTGCGGCAGCTGGAAGCATGGCGGCATGGTGCGGGTCGGAAAGGCCCGTGCGGCCGCCGCGATGACCGAGCCGGGCGTGGATGCGATGACGGCAACGGGGCGGCGCATGTCGGGTCTGGTCAGACTTGCGCCCGAGGTGCTGGAGGACGATGCCGCGCGCGGCCGCCTCCTTGCCCTAGCGCTTGCTTTCGTCGGGGCGCTACCGGCGAAGTGACAGCAGTATACCGTCGCATACGACATTTCCATCTGGCGGCTTTCCCCGACCTCCGGGCTGCGCTAAGGAAGCGCCAGCAACACCAGGCCCAGGAGTGCGCGCATGACCAAGATAAAGGTGGACAACCCCGTCGTAGAGCTCGACGGCGACGAGATGACCCGGATCATCTGGGACTTCATCAAGCAAAAACTGATTCTGCCTTATCTCGACATCGATCTGAAATACTACGATCTGGGCATCGAGGCGCGCGACGAGACCGACGACCAGATCACCGTCGATGCGGCCAATGCGATCAAGGAATTCGGGGTCGGCGTCAAATGCGCGACGATCACGCCCGACGAGCAGCGGGTCGAGGAGTTCGGGCTAAAACGCATGTACCGCTCGCCCAACGGCACGATCCGCAACATCCTGGGCGGGGTGATCTTCCGCCAGCCGATCATCTGCTCGAACGTGCCGCGGCTGGTGCCGGGTTGGACCCAGCCCATCGTCGTCGGCCGCCATGCTTTCGGCGATCAGTACCGCGCCACCGATTTCGTCTTTCCCGGCGAGGGCACGCTGACGATCAAATTTACCGGGGCCGACGGCCAAGTGATCGAAAAGGAAGTCTTCCAGGCCCCCGGGGGCGGGGTGACCATGGCGATGTACAATCTCGACCAGTCGATCATCGATTTCGCCCGCGCGAGCATGAATTACGGGCTCAACCTGGGCTGGCCGGTCTATCTCTCGACCAAGAACACGATCATGAAGGCCTATGACGGGCGCTTCAAAGACCTCTTCCAGAAGATCTACGAGGAGGAGTTCGAGGAGAAGTTCAAGGCCGCCGGCATCACCTATGAGCACCGGCTGATCGACGATATGGTGGCCTGTGCGCTAAAGTGGTCGGGCGGCTATGTCTGGGCCTGTAAAAACTATGATGGCGATGTGCAGTCCGACACGGTCGCGCAGGGCTTCGGCTCGCTGGGGCTGATGACCTCGGTGCTGATGACGCCCGATGGCAAGACGGTCGAGGCCGAGGCCGCCCATGGCACCGTCACCCGGCACTATCGCCAGCACCAGCAGGGCAAAGAGACCTCGACCAACTCGATTGCGTCGATCTATGCCTGGACGGGCGGCCTGAAACACCGCGCCAAGCTCGACGACAACGCGCCGCTGGCCAATTTCGCCGAGACGCTGGAGAAGGTCGTCGTGGAAACCGTGGAAAGCGGCTTCATGACCAAGGATCTGGCGCTGCTTGTCGGGCCCGATCAGAAATGGCTCACCACGATGGGCTATCTGGAAAAGGTCGATGAGACTCTCAACAAGGCGCTGGCGGGTTAGCCCATGCTGAGCGGCGTTGTGTTCCGCCGGGCCGGGTCCGGAGACGCCGCCGCCCTCGCCACGCTTCTGACAGAGGCGAACCGGCATTACTGGGGCGACACCGCTGGAGCTGAGAGCGATGCGCAAGCGACGGCCGCGGCGCTGTTGGGCGGGGGGTCAGGCTGTCAGACCCTGCTGGCCTGGAGAGGCGATCAGCCCTGCGGCTTTGCCACCTACACCTTGCTGCATCCCGCGCCCAGCGCACGGGGCACGCTCTTTATGAAGGATCTCTTTATCGCAGCCACGGCCCGCAATGCCGGGCTGGGGCGGGCCTTCATGCGGCATCTGGCGGGCTTGGCGGCTGCACAGGGTTGCACGCGCTTCGACTGGACGGCCGAGAGCGACAATCCGCGCGCCATCGATTTTTATCGCGCCCTCGGCGCCGAAACGGTGACCGAGAAGGTCTATTTCCGCCTCACCGGTGCGGCGCTGGCACGAACTGCCCGAAAGGCGCGGGCCGCAGATTTGCCATAGGAGCCCGTCCGCTTGGCCCGTCACTTGGTCTTGGATCTTCTAAAAACCCGTCGGCAGCGCACGCTGGATCGCTATCCTTTCGCCGATGACTGGGTGAACATTCTGTTCTCCGGCACCAGCCTGACGCTGTGGCAGGCCACCAAGAAGCCCAGCCGACGCTATGCGACCGGGCGCGTCCTGGATGCCGGGGCGGGGCGGGGCGGCTGGCGCCGGGTCATCGAACGCGCCGGCGGTCGCCGGGAGTCGCTCGACATCCAAGCGCATCCTGGCGAGGCCTTGGACTGGGTGGCCGATTTGACCGATATGCCGCAACTGCCCGCGGCGCAATTCGACTGCGTCATCTGCCATCAGGTTTTGGAGCATGTGCCGCGGCCACAAGCGGCGATGGCCGAAATGACCCGCGTGCTCAAGCCTGGTGGAACGCTGGTGCTGAGCGTTCCGCATTTGAGCCGGCTTCACGAATTGCCGCATGACTATTTTCGCTACACCAAAGGCGGGATCCGAGTTTTGTGCGAGGATGCCGGGCTGCAACTGGGCGAGATCCGCCCCTATGGCGGGATCTTTTCATTCCTGCACCACCAATTTGCGACCATTTTCTTGGGTTTGGCGAGCCTGGCCGGACCGCTTTACCCGGTGCTCGTGGCGCTGCATGCGCCGCTGAGCCTGCTCGCAGCCGGGGCCGATCGGCTTATCGATCGCGCAGGCATGGCGCCGACAGGCTATGTCGCCTGGGCGCATCGCCCCCAATGAACGATTGGTATGTCTGGCAGAGCCCAAGCCCGGCAGGGTTGCAAGCGCAGCTCGACCGGCCCGATCGGCAAGCCCTCGGCCAAAAGCTGGTCAGCGCGCTCAAGCCGGGCTAACTCAGCGCGACAACACCAACAGCAGAGGCGTGCTATGCCGGTTCACTACATCTACCTCATGCTCGCTGTGCTGGCAGAGACCGCCGCCACGGCCGCCCTGCAAGCCAGTGCCCAATTCACCAGGCTTTGGCCGTCGGTCGCGGTGGTGGTCGGCTATGGAACCGCTTTTTACTTCATGTCGCTGACTTTGCGGTACATGCCGGTCGGGATCGTCTATGCGATCTGGTCCGGCCTCGGCATCCTTTTCATCGCCATTATCGGCTATTTCGTCTTCGCGCAGAAACTCGATCTGCCGGCACTCCTGGGCATCGCGCTGATCCTGGCCGGCATCCTGGTCATCAACCTCTTTTCAGAGACGGCCCGGCATTAGCCGTGGCCAAGGATGGTTTGGGCTCGGGGCGGCCCCGCCGCGTGCGTCGTGCGGGTGCGTCGAAGCGGCCGTCAGCCACGCCGGCTGATCGCCATATCGCCGCGGATTGCGGTTGCAAAACCCGAGGCCGGATCGCGGATTGCGGCGATATAGTCGGCCAGTTCGGGCTGGTTGCAGTTATCCGCGGCAAGTATGGCTTTGGGCGACAGCCGGTCGCGCAGCATTGTAAATATCGGCAGATACATGCTTTTCCAGCCATCGAGCAGCAGAAAATCGATCGGGCCTTGCACCGATTGCAGCGTCTGGCGGGCATCGCCTTCAAGCAGGGTCACGCGCTGGTCCACACCGGCCGCGGCAAAACTCTTGCGCAGCGCGGCGCATTTCGCCGGATGCACCTCTGTGGTCGTCACATGCCCCCCGGTGGCATCGGCCGCAGCAGCGAGATACAGCGTGCTGATCCCGTAGGAAGCCCCGAACTCGACGATGGTCCGGGCACCGGCATCCCGAACCAGCCCGAAGACATACGACCCGATCTGCGGCGAGAGAGAGAGGTAGAATTCGCCCATCCGAACCAGATCGTTGGAGGCACGCGCCGCAGCCCCGGCCTCGGACGCCCAGCGCGCAGAATCCTCTGCCGCCGCTGCGTGAAGCCGCGTCAATTCGGTGCGTAGAGCCGAGGCAAGCGGCAGGTCGGGATCCATTGCTTTTCAGCCTTTCAGCGCGGCAAGGCGCGCCGCAGCGCCAGCCGTTATGAAGTTGAGATCGCTTGCAATCGAGACGAAGTGATAGCCGAGGTCCAGACAGGCCCGGGCATCGTCGGCCGAGCGGGCAAGGATGCCCGCCCGGCCTTGTGCGGCCTTCACCCGCCCGATGATGTCGGCGATGACGCGCTGTACCTCGGCGGCGTCGGGGTTGCCCAGATAGCCGTAGGAGGCGGCGAGATCGGAAGGGCCGACAAAGACCGCATCCACGCCCTCGACCGCCAGAATGGCCTCAAGATTCGCAACGGCCGTCTCGCTTTCAATCTGCACGACGACGGCGATTTCTTGGGCCGCGCGCGCAAGGTAGCCCGGCACCGCACCATAACCCGCAGCCCGGCTGGTCGCGGCAACGCCGCGCACGCCCTGGGGCGGGTAACGCGTTGCGGCAACCGCCGCAGCCGCCTCCTCGGCCGACTGCACATAAGGGATGATGAAGCTCTGCACGCCGGCGTCGAGCAGCCGCTTCATCGCGACAGTGTCATTCCAGGGCGGTCGGATCAGCGCCGAGGCGGCACTGCCCTGCACCGCGCGCAGATGGTGGTAGACATCGGGCAGTTCGTTGGGCGCATGTTCGGTGTCGATTAGCACCCAGTCAATGCCGCTTCGGGCCAGGATCTCGGTGGCCATCGGCGCGCCAAGCATGCACCAAAAGCCCATCTGCGGCGCGCCCTGAGCAAGCTGACGCTTAAAGCGGTTGATCGGCATCTCCATGCTGCATGCTCCCTTCCTGCGGCGTTGTCCTCTTTACCCGCAGATTTGCGCGGAAAGCAAAGCACGGGGACCGGTAGCGATCGATCCGGGCACCGCGAGCAGAGCCGCCGGCGCGGGCAGAAATGCCCTGCGCTTAGCCTTCGGTCTTGGCCTCGAGCGCGGCGATGCGCGCCTTCA
The DNA here is from genome assembly GCA_039184655.1 of Pseudomonadota bacterium. Lineage (GTDB taxonomy): Bacteria > Pseudomonadota > Alphaproteobacteria > Rhodobacterales > Rhodobacteraceae > J013. Next base: position 7,508 of record JBCDAZ010000008.1, read on the forward strand.
AAGCCTCGTTCTCCTCGCGCGCCTTCTGGGCCATCGCGCGTACCGCATCGAACTCGTCCCGGGTCACCAGATTGCGCTCGGCCAGAAAGCGATCGACCCAGCCTTTCATAGCGGTCTCCGCCTCTTCGCGCGCGCCCTGGGCCACGCCCACCGCATTGGTCATAAGCTGCGAAAGATCGTCGAAGATCTTGTTGCGGGTTTGCATCGGGGCACCCCTTCGATCCAAAACTGAGCCGGAAGCGCGGGCAGCAGCGGCGCCGCCCGCCTTGTTGTTAAGATATGGCGACAATAGATCCGCCTGCCAAGCGCACCGATCCGCGCAGGCACGGCGCGCGCACCGGGGTGCGGTCTTGACAGGCATGGTCTGCAACGGGCAGGTCAGGGCCGCATCGAGGCAGGATCGCAGGCATGAACGGCTATCTGCTTTTTCCCCAGATCGACCCCGCGATCGTCTCGGTGGACCTGTTCGGCACGACGCTGTCGCTGCGCTGGTACGCGATGGCCTATATCGTGGGGCTGATCGCCGGCTGGCGCGGCATGGTCTGGATGATGCGGCGCCCGGGGCTTTGGCCGGGCGGGCGCGCACCGATGCGCCCCGAACAACCCGAAGATCTGCTGACCTGGATGATCCTCGGCGTCGTTCTGGGCGGGCGGCTTGGCTATGTTCTTTTCTACAGCCCCGCGCAATACCTCGCCGATCCCGCCGGCATCATTCGGATCTGGGATGGCGGGATGTCGTTTCACGGCGGGTTTCTGGGCGTGATCCTGGGGGTGCTGGTCTATTGCCGGCGCCATGGCTTGCCGCTGCTGCAGGTTGCCGATGCGGTGGCCTGCGCCGCGCCCTTCGGGCTCTTGCTGGGGCGGATCGCCAACTTTATCAATGGCGAGCTTTGGGGGCGGCCGACCTTGCAAGGCTGGGGCATGGTGTTTCCCAGCGAGCGGGCGCAGCTTTGCCCGCCGGGCTGGGTGGACAGCGTCTGCGCGCGCCATCCCAGCCAGCTGTACGAAGCGGCAAGCGAAGGCCTGCTGCTCTTTTTGTTGATGTGGGCGCTGGCGCTGCGCGGCGGCTGGCTGCAGCGTCCTGGCCGGCTAACCGGGCTGTTCTTTCTGGGCTACGGTTTGGCGCGCAGCCTGGTGGAGAACTTCCGGCAGGGCGATCCGCAATTTGTGAGCGCCGACAACCCCTGGGGCCAGGCGGTGCGAATGGGCACTGGGGCGGAAGCCTGGGGGCTGACTATGGGACAGATCCTATCGCTGCCGATGATCGCCATCGGCATCGGTTTTTTCTTCTACGCCCGGCAGGGGCGGAGGGCGTGAGCCTACGCGCTTTGCTGCGCGCGCGGATCGCCCAATCCGGGCCGATGCCGGTTGCCGATTTCATGGCGCTCTGCCTGGGCCATCCGCAGCTGGGCTATTACGCTACCCGCGATCCATTCGGCCGCGGCGGCGACTTCGTCACGGCGCCCGAGATCAGCCAGATGTTTGGCGAGCTCGTCGGCCTCGCGCTCGCCCAGGCCTGGATCGACCGGGGCCGGCCGGACCCCTTTGCCCTGGTCGAGCTGGGACCGGGCCGCGGCAGCCTGATGGCCGATCTCTGGCGTGCAACCGCCCAGGTGTCCGGGTTTCACACTGCCGCGCGGCTCCATCTGGTCGAGACAAGCCCAGCGCTGCGCCAAGCCCAGGCCAAGCTGCTGGCCGCAGCGATGGCAGCGTATCCGGCCAGGACCCGGCCTGCCGACGGGCCGGTCTGGTGCGCGAGTTTGGAAGAGGTGGCGACCCTGCCGCTCTTTCTTCTTGCCAATGAGTTTTTCGACGCGCTGCCGATCCGCCAGTATGTGCGTACCGAACGCGGCTGGTGCGAGCGCCAGCTTGGCCTGTCGGGCGAGGACCTTGCCTGGGGGCTGTCGCCGCCACGGCCGCTCGACATGCCCGGCCGGCCGGGCGCGGTGCTTGAGCATGCGCCTCAGGGCGAGGCGATCGCAGGAGAAATCGGCCGGCGCCTGGCCGCGGATGGCGGCGCCGCCCTGGTGATCGATTACGGCGCCTGGGAAGGGCTCGGCGACACGCTTCAGGCCGTCGCCGGGCACCGCCCGGTCGATCCGCTGGCCGCGCCCGGCATGGCCGATCTGACTGCGCATGTCCGGTTCGGCGCGCTCGCTGCGGCGGCGGTCGAGGCCGGAGCCCGGGTCGCGGGATTTTCAGAGCAGGGCGCCTGGCTCGAAGCGCTGGGGCTGCGGCAGCGCAGCGCCGCGCTTTCCCGCGCGGCCCCCGATCGCGCGGCCGAGATTGCCAGCCAGTTCGCAAGGCTGACCGAAACCGGTCCGACAGATTTGGGAACGGGCATGGGAATGGAAACGGGTATAGGAACGGGCATGGGAACGGGGATGGGACAGCTTATCAAAGTGCTTGGGCTGACAGCCAACACCGCTTGCGGCGCAAGCCCCAACCCTGGCCCCAACCCTGGCCGCGACCCTGGCCGCGACCGCGATCCAAATCCCGACCCGGCCCGCAGCCCAAGCTCCGGCCCTGAAGCGGCGCGCAATGCCAGCCTGGGGCTGCCGGGTTTTACAGCCCCAGAGACGGGCCGATGACACCGATCACATCGCCGCTGCTGAAACCGGCGCCGCACGGGTTCTTCGGCCGGGCGGGCGGTGTGTCCCTGGGCATCTATGCAAGCCTCAATTGCGGTCCCGGCGCTGGGGACGACCCCGACGCCGTTGCGTGCAACCGCGCGCGCGTTGCCGCGCATCTCGGCGTGCGGCCGCATGCGCTTCTTACGCTGCATCAGATCCATTCCCCGACGGTTCTGACCGTCACCGAACCCTTCGGCGGCGAAGGCCCGGGCGGTCGACCCCGGGCCGATGCGATGGTCACGACCCAACCGGGCCTCGCCTTGGGCGCACTTGCAGCCGATTGCGCGCCGGTCCTGTTTTTTTCGCCCGGGGTGATCGGGGCGGCACATGCGGGCTGGCGCGGCGCGCTTGCCGGGGTGCTGGAGGCAACGATCGCGGCCATGTTGGGGTTGGGCGCCAAGAACATTCGCGCCACAATCGGCCCCTGCATCAGCCAGCGCGCCTATGAGGTCGGACCGGAGTTTCTGGACGCCTTCTTGGCCGAGGATCCCAACCATGCGGGTTTCTTTGCCGGCGGTGCGGGCGACCGGATGCGGTTCGATCTGCCCGGCTTCTGCCTTGCAAGATTGCGGGCGGCCGGTGTCGAGGCGGACTGGACCGGCCATTGCACCTATGCGCATCCGGACCGTTTCTTCTCCTACCGCCGAACCACCCATCGCCGCGAGGCCGATTACGGCCGGATGATCTCGGCGATCCGCCTGCCCGGCTGAGCTTGCACCGCGGCGGTCGGCCGGCTACTGCAGATCGACGGGCCGAGACAGGCCCGCTGGGAGCGCCACAGATGCTGCATTTCAGCCAAGCTGAGTTCGACCGGCGCATGGCAGCGTTGCGGGCCGAGATGGATCGACGCGGCCTGAGGGGGATGCTGCTCTTTGCCCCCGAAAGCCAGTTTTGGCTGACGGGCTACGACACGTTTGGATTTTGCTTCTTTCAATGCCTGGTCGTGGGCCGGGACGCGCTGGTCCTTTTGACCCGCTCGGCCGATCTGCGCCAGGCCCAGCTGACCTCGACCATTCGCGATATCCGGGTCTGGAAGGATGCCGAGGCGGCCGATCCCAGCCAGGATTTGCGCGCGCTTCTGGCCGATATAGGGCTCAACCGGGCGCGACTGGGCGTCGAGACCGCCACGGCCGGGCTCACGGCGCGCAGTTGGATCGCGCTGGAGCAGGCGCTGCGCGGAAGCGAGCTGGTCGAGGCGTCCGACCTCGTACCGGCCCTGCGTTTGACCAAAAGTGCTGAGGAGATCGCCCATGTCCGGCGCGCCGCCGCCATGGCCGATGCAGGGTTCGAGGCGGCCGTGCCGCTGATCGCACCGGGCGGCGATGAGGGCGCGATCCTGGCGGCGATGCAGGGCACGATCTTCCGGATGGGCGGTGATTACGCCGGCAATGAGTTCGTGATCGGCTCGGGCGAGCATGCGCTGCTCTGCCGCTACCAATCGGGGCGCCGAACACTGGCCGAAAACGACCAGTTGACGCTGGAATGGGCCGCGGCCAGCGCGCATTACCACGCGGCGCTGATGCGCACCGTGGTGATCGGCGCGCCCCGTCCCGAGCATGCGCGCATGCATGCGGCCGCGCGCGAGGCGCTTTTGGCCTGCGAGGCGGCGCTGATCCCCGGCAACAGCACAGGCGATGTTTTTGCTGCCCATGCCGGCGTGCTGGACGCCCATGGGCTGAGTGCGCATCGCCTGAACGCTTGCGGCTACAGCCTCGGCGCGCGTTTCAGCCCCTGCTGGATGGACGAACAGATGTTTTACGAGAACGGCGCCGTAAAGCTTGCCCCGGACCAGGTCTTTTTTCTGCATATGATCCTGATGGACAGCGACAGCGGCACCGCCATGACCCTGGGTCGCACATCGTTGGTAACCGAGACGGGTGCAGAGCCGCTGTCGCGCCTGCCCCTCGATATGGATCGGCGCTGAACGCTGCCGATCAAGCCGGGCGGACCGGCTGCGGCGCCCGAAACCGCACCTGGAAATAGGTGCGAAAGGCGTCCATCGCCGGGGTGAAAGTTGCGCCGCGCCGCCAGACCAGCCCGACATCCATCGGCGGGATCGCCTCGGCAAGATCGACCACCTCCAGCCGCCGGCCCTCCAGCGACCAGGGCCGATAGACCATATCCGACAGGATCGACACGCCCTGCCCGTTGGCGACCATGCTGCGCACCGCCTCGACCGAGGAGGTCCGCAGCACCACATTGGGCTGCAACGCCGTGCGCGACCAGTATCGCATCGCCGTATGCGCCGCTTCGTCGACCGTCAGCATGACATAGGGCTCGCCCGCCACATCGGTCAGGCTCACCCCCGGTTGCGCCAGCAGCCGGTGGCGCGAGGCCGTCCAAAGCCGTCGGGGCGAGCGGATCAGGGTCTCGCGCTCGATCTCGGCATTGGAGATGTTTGCTGTCAGCGCCACGCCGATATCGACGCGTCCGGCGATCAGCGCCTCTTCCATCGTCTCGCGCGTCATCTCGCGGACCCGCAGGTCGATCCGCGGAAGCGCCCGCGCCATACGCTCCAGATGGCCGGGCAGAAAATAGCCGATCACGGTGTAGGTGGCAGCCACCGAAAGCCGCCCCTCGACCTCGGGCCCGGCGCGGATCTGCAGCGCCTCATCGACCTTGTCGAGGATTTCCCGGGCCGAGCCGAGAAACTGCCGCCCCGGCTCGGTTAGCCCCATCCCCTGCGCCGAGCGCTCGAAGAGCTTGGTGCCCAGGGTCGTTTCCAGCTCGCGAATCGCGTTGGTCACAGCCGATTGCGAGATCGACATCTCGACCGCGGCATGGCTGACCTGCCCCAGCTCGGCGGTCGCGATAAAATACTTTAGATGCCGCAGATTGAACGCCATGATCGGACCACTACAAAATTTCTGATAATGCGCCGAGCGAAAAAAGAACTTCTGCGCAGCGGTCGACGCGCGCAGGCTGCACAGGATGAACGAGGAGGCTGGCATGGCCCGCGAGACGGTCGATCTCAATTGCGATATGGGCGAAGGTTTTGGGCATTGGAGCTATGGCGACGCGTCCGACGAGGCGCTGATGCCGATCATTTCCTCGGCCAATGTCGCGACGGGCTTTCATGCGGGCGATCCCAATTCGATGGATCGGGTGGCAAAGCTTGCGGGCGATCACGGGGTGGGGCTGGGCGCGCATCCAGCCTATCGCGACCTGCAGGGTTTCGGCCGGCGGGTGATCCAGGCCGGGGCGGATGAGCTGGTCAACGACATGCTTTACCAGATCGGCGCGTTGCGCGAATTCGGCCGCCGTCACGGTGTGGCCCTGCAGCATGTCAAACCCCATGGCGCGCTCTATATGACGGCCGCCAAAGATCCCGACCTGTCACGGTTGCTGGTCGAGGCGCTCCAGCGCACCGGGCCGGAGCTCTTTGTCTTTTGCATGGATATCTCGGTGACCCTCGGCATCGCCCAGGAGGCCGGACAGCCGGTCATCCGCGAATTCTACGCCGATCGCGACTATGACCGCACCGGCTCGATCGTCTTTGCGCGCAAGATGCGCCCGCTTGACCCAGCAGAGGTCGCGGCAAAATGCCTGCAGGCCTGCAAATCCGGCACGGTCCGCACCGTCGAAGGCGGCGAGATCGAGATCGGGTTTGACTCGATCTGCTTTCACTCCGACACCCCCGGTGCCTTGCAGATCGGCACCGCCATCCGCGCGGCGCTCAGCGCCGAAGGCATCGCCATCGCCCCGCCCTCCGCGGCCGACTGAAAGGACCCACCATGGCCACCGAACTGCGCTCTCCCCTGCCCGGGACCTTTTATCGCCGCCCCGCCCCGGATCAGCCGCCTTTCGTAGAGGACGGGTCGGATGTGGCGGTCGGCACGGTGATTGGCCTTGTCGAAGTCATGAAGACATTTCACGAGGTCAAGGCCGAGGCGGCCGGCACGGCGATCCGGTTCAAGGTCGAGAATGAGGAGCCGGTGATGGCCGGTGCCGTTTTGGCCGAGATGGATTGATGGATCTTACGGGCCTCGGTCTCTTTGTTGCCAATCGCGGCGAAATCGCGGTGCGGATCGGGCGCGCGGCGCGCGGTTTGGGCATGGAGGTGATCCAGGCCCATTCGGCCGCCGATGCCGAAATGCTTGCGGTCAGAGAGGCCGACCGGTCGGTGGAAATCGGCCCGCCGCAAGCGTCCAAATCCTATCTCAATATCGAGGCCGTGATCGCCGCGGCCAAGGAAAGCAGTGCGCGCGCGGTGCATCCGGGATACGGCTTCCTCTCCGAAAACGCCGACTTTGCCCAGGCCGTGGAAGAGGCGGGCCTGGTCTTTGTGGGGCCCCAGGCCGACACGATCCGGCGCATGGGCGACAAGGCCGCCGCTCGGGCCGCCGCCCAATCCGCCGGCGTGCCCACCGCACCGGGCAGCGAGGGCCGCATCGGCGATCTCGCCGCGGCCACGGCACTGGCCGACAAGATCGGCTATCCGCTGATGATCAAGGCCGCGGCGGGAGGCGGCGGGCGCGGCATTCGCGTGGCCGAAAACGCCGAGGATCTGGCCAGCCTCATCCCCCAGGCGCAGATGGAGGCGCGCGCTGCCTTCGGCGATGACGGGCTTTATCTGGAACGCATGATCCGCGATGCCCGCCATGTCGAGGTCCAGATCATGGGCGATGGCACGCGTGCGGTGCATTACTATGAGCGCGAATGCTCACTGCAGCGCCGCCGCCAGAAGGTCTGGGAGGAGGCGCCGGCGGCCTGTCTCGACGACGCAACCCGCGCGGCCCTCTGTGCGTCGGCCGTGCGTATGGCCGAGGCGGTGGGCTATCGCGGTGCCGGCACGCTGGAATATCTTTACGAGCCGTCCACGGGGCAGTTCTTCTTTATGGAGATGAACACCCGCATCCAGGTCGAGCATCCGGTGAGCGAGGAAGTCACGGGCGCCGATCTCATCGCCGAAATGATCCGGGTGGCCTTCGGCGCACCGCTCTCCAAGACCCAGGACGAAATCGCGCTCCGCGGCCACGCCATCGAAGTGCGGGTCAATGCCGAGGATCCGGCCAACAACTTCATGCCCTTTCCGGGCGTCGTGGGCCGGCTGCACCTCCCCGAAGGCGTGCGCTTCGATCACATGCTTTATGAGGGCTATGCGATCCCGCCCTTTTACGATTCGCTTCTGGGCAAGCTGATTGTGCGCGGCGAGGACCGGGCCGATGCGCTGGCGCGGCTGCGCGCAGCCCTTGCCGCCATCAAGATCGACGGGGTGACGACCACCCTGCCCCTCTACGCAGCCCTGGCCGAAGATCCGGATGTGATCGCCGACCGGGCCCATACGCGCTGGCTGGAAAGCTGGCTCGAGACCAACCCCATCACGCCAGGGAGGTGAGATGAAGACCCGCTATTCCTTCGGGGGCGATGAACATATCTTCGTCGAGGTCGATGAGGAGATGTCGCTCGACGCCTTCTTCAAGGCCCTTTCGATCACCAATGCGGTGCGGGACAAGGCCATTGCCGGGGTGACCGAGATCTGCCCGGCCAACGCCTCGTTCCAGATCAAGTTCGACCCCGATGTCATCCATCCCAACGACATGCTGGCCGAGCTGAAGGCGCTGGAAAGTGCGGCCGAGGGCGCGCCCAAGCGGATGACCACGCGGATCATCAAGATCCCGGTCTTTTATCAGGATCCCTGGACCCATGAGACCCTGATGCGGTTTCGCGAGCGACATCAGGACCCCGAAGGGACGGATCTCGATTATGCTGCGCGGATCAACGGGTTCGACAGCGCCGAAGCGTTCATCACCGCGCATCATGCCAACCCCTGGTTCGTGTCGATGGTGGGCTTTGTGTCGGGCCTGCCGTTTCTTTATCAGCTCGTCGACCGCGCACGGCAGCTGCAGGTGCCCAAATATCTGCGCCCGCGCACCGACACGCCCAAGCTGACCGTGGGTTATGGCGGCTGCTTTTCCTGCATCTATTCGGTGCGCGGGGCGGGCGGTTATCAGATGTTCGGCATCACCCCGATGCCGATCTACGACCCCACCCAGACGGTCAGCTATCTGCGCGACTTCATGGTGCTCTTCAAACCCGGCGACATCGTGAAATGGGACCCCATCGGGCGCGAGGCGCATGACCAGATCGCCGCCGATATCGAGGCCGGCAAATGGGAGCCGACCATGGCCGAGGTCGATTTCGACCTTGCCGCCTTCAACGCCGACATTGACGGGACCAATGCCAAGCTGATGGAGGCTCTCAATGGCCATTGATGTCATCGCGCCGGGGCTTCTCACCACCATCCAGGATCTGGGCCGGCCGGGCTATTTCCATCTCGGTATCCCCATCGGCGGGGCGATGGACCGGATGGCGCTGCAGGCCGCGAACCTGCTGGTGGGCAATGCCGAGGATGCCGCGGGGCTGGAAGCCGTCTTCATGGGGCCCGAGCTGCGCTTTGACGCCGATGCGGTGGTGGCGGTGACCGGGGCGGAGATGCCCATCCTTCTCGACGGGGTCGAGCAGCCGGGCTGGACGGCACTCCCGGTCAAGGCCGGGCAGACCCTGAGCTTTGGCTATCTCAAGACCGGGGCACGGGCCTATATCGCGGTGGCGGGCGGCATCGACACCCCACCGCATCTGGGCTCGCGCGCGACCTATGCCATCGGGGCGCTGGGCGGGGTCGAGGGCCGAGCAATTGCCGCCGGCGACAGCCTGCCGGTGGGTCAGGCGGGCGTGACCAGACCCGGCGCCACGGTCGCGCCCGGCCTGCGCCGCCCGCTGGGCAGCCCGACCGAACTGCGCATCCTGCCGGGGCTTTACTGGCACCGCATCACCGAGGACGCCCAGAAGGGCTTTTTTGCCGATGAGTGGAAGGTGGCACCCGAGGCCGACCGCATGGGCTATCGCTTTCGCGGCGGCAAACCGCTGAAATTTGTGGAGCGCGAACAGCCCTTCGGCGCGGGTTCGGACCCCTCCAATATCGTCGATGGCTGCTACCCCTACGGCTCGGTTCAGGTGCCGGGCGGGACCGAACCCATCGTGCTCCACCGCGACGCGGTCTCGGGTGGGGGCTATTTCATGATCGGCACGGTGATCTCGGCCGATATGGATCTCATCGGCCAGCTTCAACCGCATATGCCGGTGAAGTTCGTCGAGGTGGATATGGACCAGGCGCTTGCCGCCCGCAAAGCGGTGGGCGGGATGATGGACCAGATCCGCCAAGCCTTGGCCTGAGGGCGCCGACGGCGATGGCGGATGGGGTTCCGACCCAGGATACGCATGGGCCGGCCGGATCGTCCCTCGCAGCTCCGGCGGCGCATCCCAGCCGCCCCGCCTTGCGAGTGCTCGGCACCTCGGTCACCCAGATCCCCGCCATCAAGGCCGCGGCGCGGGCCGATCTGGGCCTGGCCTTCGACTTCATCACCCTTGACGGCACCGAGGCCCAGCGGCGTGGCGCGCTCGCACCGGAAAGCTTCGATGTCTACGATCAGTGGTTCCACGATATCGACCTGATCTGGCCCACCGGCTCGATCCAACCCATCGACATTCGCCGCATCGCCCGCTGGGACGAGATCAACGCTATTCCCAAGACCGGGCGGCTTAAACCGAACATGACCCGCGCATGCGGCGGCGATCCCTCGCGCCGGCTCTTCGTACAGCTCGATGGCAGTTTGGGCGATACGACCTCCGAGCGGATCAGCATGCTGCCAACCGTCCACAATGCCGACAGCTTTGCCGTGATCGGCGCCGATGCGGCATCGGTGTCGAGTTGGGGTGCGCTACTCGATCCCGTATGGGCGGGCCGAGTGGTGCTGCAAGCCGACGCCGCCATCGGCAGCCTCGATTTGGTCCTGGCCCTACAGGCGCGCGGCCAGCTGCTGCCGGACGATCCCGGCGATCTGCGCCTTGAGGAAATCGACGCCCTTATCGATCGGATGCAGACGCTGCGATCGGCGGGGCATTTTCGCGCGGTTTGGAGCGACGAAGCCGAGGCGATTGCGGCGCTGCGCGATGGCGGCCCGGCGATCGGCTCGCTTTGGTGGTCCGGCGTCACCCAGCTGCGCGGCGACGGCGTGCCGGTCGAAATGACCACCCCGCGCGAAGGGTATCGCGGCTGGTTCGGCGGGCTTGCGCTGTCGGCGCATCTGAGCGGCTGGGAGCGCGATGCGGCCTATGACTATCTCAACTGGTGGCTCGACGGCCGCGCGGGGGCGCTGATGGCCCGGGCCGGCGCCTATATGGCCAATCCCGATGCGGTGCGCACGCATCTCAGCCCGGCCGAATGGGGGTTTTGGTACAAGGGCGAGCCGGCCGGCACCGACATTCGCGACCCCGAAGGCCGGGTGATCTTTCCGGCCGGTTCCCGGCGTGAGGGCGGCGCATATGCCGCGCGCATGGCCCGGGTCACGGTGTGGGACACGGTCATGGTCGAACACAACTACCTGGTGCGCGGCTGGGAATGGGCGCTGGGCCGCTGAATGTCAACGCTTCTGGCGGATCAGATAGGCCGGCAGATCGGGCTGCGGAAACACCGAGATGGCCTTCAGGCGCTGCCGCGTCCGTTCGGCAGAAAGCCGCAAATGCTCCTCAAGCGCCTGGCCGGCGGCCGCATAAGCCCCGCGCATGACGAATTCCAAAACGATGGCATGCTCGCGCAGCGCGATATCGAAGCGGTGCATATTGGCAAAGGTTGCAAAAACGCTGTTCACTGTCAGCGCGACCTGACTTTGATGGATCATGCGCAAAAGATAGGGGTTGCGCGACCGGCCCAGCAGATGGACATGCAGATCCTGCTCCAGCGCGGCCATACGCGCGCCGAACAGGGCAGACGCGCCGTCGCGCAGCGCGGCCTGAATGCGCTCCCAGATTTGGGCGACGTCCTGGCCCGGCGTCAGCGGGGCGCTGTCGATCAGCGCCAGCGGCTCCAGCCGGCCGCGAATCGCAAAAAAATGTGCGACATCGCGGGCGGTCAGCGGGCCGATCACCCAATGCGAGCGCAGATCCTTGCGCACCAGCCCGCGATCCTGAAACCGGGTCAGCAGTTCGCGCACCACGGTTCGGCTGACGGCATAGTGATCGGCCGCAGCCTGTTCGTTGATCCGGTAGAGCCCGAAGGGCAGCGCCAGCGCCACCACCCGTTCGAAATCCTGAGCGATCCGCTCGGCCCTGCCGGGCTGCGGCGCGCTGGGCGGTTCGGCCGGAAGGCCCAAAACCTCGCGGCTGAGCGGGGTGCGGCGTGGGATCGCGGCACCCTGCACCATGAAGCCGCGCCCGTCGAATCGGGTCAAAAGTCCCTTGGCTTCCAACTCGATCAGCGCCATGCGCACCGGGGTCCGGCTGGTGCCGAAAAGCCGGGACACCGGCCCCTCGCTCAGCACCGTACCCGGCGGCAGGCCGCCCGAGGCGATCGCAGTCGCCAGCACGGCCTGGATCGCCGCGTAACGCGGCGTCGGGCGCAGGTCGGCGATCTTGGCCTGGTTCATCTCATACGCTCCGACAGGCAGGGTTCTCGGACCGGTTCCAACGCGCGACGCCGCGCCGCATCAAACGTATATCGTAGACTGAGCGCGTTTTGTAACTGCAAAAAATTACAGCATGGCGGCCGAAACGGCGATCATACCGCACTGATTGGCTTGGCCGAAGCCGCCCATTGCGCAATTGCTTTGACTTTTGCGCACGAAAAGCCAGAGTTTGTGCGGGATGGTGCGGGTCGATTGAAGTTTGGCGAGGGAACTGCCGGATGATGGAGCTTCAGGGTCTGTCGAAGGCGTTCGACGGTAAGCCCGCCATCGCGGATGTCTCTTTGACCGTCGAGGATGACGAATACCTCACGCTGCTTGGGCCGTCTGGCTCTGGCAAGACAACGCTTCTGCGGCTGATTGCGGGGCTGGATACGGCCGATGCCGGCCGCGTGCTTTTGAACGGCGAGGACATTACGCGGCAGTCCACGCATTTGCGCGGCCTGGGCTTCGTGCAACAGAACTACGCGCTTTTTCCGCATATGACCGTCGCGCAGAATATCGGCTATGGCCTAGCCAACCGGATGGTCGATCCGGTCACCGACAACGCCGTTCTGAAAAAGCGCGTCGATGCGATGCTGGCGCTTGTCGGGCTGAGCGAGCTGGGCGAACGCATGGTCGGCCAAATCTCCGGCGGGCAGAAACAGCGCGTCTCGCTTGCCCGAACGCTGATCACGGAACCCAAGGTTTGTCTGCTCGACGAGCCGTTGGGCGCGCTCGATGCCAATCTGCGCGAGCGCATGACGGTGGAGTTGCGCCGCATCCGCGAGACCTTGGGCGTGACCTTTTTGCATGTGACCGGCAATGAGAGCGAGGCGCTGGCGATGGGCGACCGGATGATCGTGCTCGATGCCGGCCGGTTGTTGCAGATCGATCCACCCGACACGGTCTATGACGCGCCCGCCACGGCACAGGTGGCGCGGTATCTGAACGCCTACAACATCCTGGAAGGCGCAAGCGGCGGCACCGCGTTTGTCAGCGGCGCAGCGGCGCTGCCCCTGCCATCCGGTCTGAGCGGTATCGGACGGTATGCGATCCGCTTTGATGCGGTCGAGATTGCGCCCGCAGGCGCCGAAGCACCGGCCGGACGCCCCGCCCTGCCAGCGCGGTTCATCGCCTCGGAGTTTCTCGGCAGCCGGGTGATCTACTTCTTCCAGCGTCCCGAGGGCCAGATCATCGAGGTTGAGCGGCATCTGAGCACCGCCGATCCGTTGCAATTTGGCCAGGACGAGATGCGGATGCTGCATTGGCCGGCCGAGGCCGCCTTGCTGTTCGGGCCCAATGATCGGCGGATCGCGCCACACCCGGCCCGAGGAGCGGCCTGATGGTTGCCGAAACGACCAACAGCGCAATAGCGCGCCAGACCGAGGCCGGGGCGGGGTTTCTGACCCGCCACAGGCGTTTGTTCCTGCTCGTACCGGGCGTGGTGTGGATGCTGCTCTTTCTGGTTCTGCCCCTGGCGATGATGGTCTATGTCAGCTTTTGGACGCAGACCACATTTGCGATCAAATCCGATCTCACAACAAAGAGTTGGGAGACGTTCTTTGCCTCCGAGACCTATTTCGGGGCTTTGTTGCGCACGCTGCGGCTCTGGCTGACGGTGCTGGTGATCACCTTCCTGATCGGCTATCCCACCGCGCTTTTCATCGGCCAGTTTCTGCGCAACAAGACCGTGCAGACGGTGCTGCTCGTTGTCTGCGTGATCCCCTTCTGGACCTCGTTTCTGATCCGCGTGCTGGCCTGGCGGCCGATGCTGGGCAAGGAGGGCGCGATCAATATCGTGCTCGAACGGCTCGGGCTGATCTCCGAGCCCATCGAGGTGCTGCTCTTTACCGAGCTGTCGGTGATCATCGGCATGGTGCAGATCTATGTCGTCTTCATGGTCGGCCCCATCGCCTTCATGCTCAGCCGCATCGATGGCAGCTTGATCGAGGCGGCGCGCGATCTGGGCGCCTCGGCCTGGACGATCTTCCGCCGGATCATCTTCCCGCTCAGCCTGCCGGGGGTGATCGTCGGCTCGATCTTTGTCAGCGTGATGGTGCTGGGCGAATTTGCCACCGCCTCGGCCCTGTCGGGACGCAAGGTCAATCTTCTGGGCAATATTATCGTGACCCAGGTGGGCTCGCTCAAATGGGCGTTTGCGGCGGTGGTGGGCGTGGTGCTGACCGTGGTGATGGCCGTGGCGGTGACCGCGCTCTTGCGCGTCGTCAATATCCGGCGGGAGCTCTGAGATGCATCACCTCAAGGTCCTGCGCGGCAGTCTGGCGGTCTACACCGCGCTCTTTGTCTTCTTTCTCTACGGCCCCTTCCTGGTCATGGCGGTGCTGAGCTTCCAGCAGGGTCCCGAAGGTGGGCCGCAATTCCCGATCATCGAATGGTCGACCTTCTGGTACAGCCATGTGCTGGGCTTTGCCCCGCCCTCGCGGATCGCGCCGCTGCCCATCGGCGAGGCGCTGACCCGCTCGCTGACGCTGGCCTTTGCCACCATGGTGGTCTCGACCGTGCTGGGCACGCTGACCGCCCAGGCGTTTCGCGAGCGGTTTCGCGGCTCGGGCATCGTTTTTTACCTGGTGGTGCTGGGCATGATCGTGCCCGGCGTGCTGCTCGGCCTCGGCATGGCGCTGGTGGCCAACAATCTGGGCATCGACCGCACCTGGTGGGGCACGGCCTTCGTGCTGCATGTGGTCTACACCTTTCCCTTCTGTTTCCTGGTGATGCTGGCGATCTTCAACCGCTTTGACAAATCGGTCGAGGAGGCGTCCTGGGCGCTGGGCGTCACCCCGGCGCGGACCTTCCGCAAAGTCACCTTCCCGATGATCTTTCCGGGCGTGCTTTCGGCGATGCTTTTTGCCTTCACGCTGAGCTATGACGAGTTTCCGCGCACGCTCTTTACCGGCGGGTCGGATGTGACCATGCCGATTGCGATCTACGGCACCTTCGCGGTCGAGATCCACCCCAACCTCTTTGCCTTCGGTGTGCTGACGACGCTCTTTTCCTTCGCGCTGCTCACGGTCTATGGCGTGCTGATGGGGGCGTCGGTGCGCCGGGCGCGGCGCGCGCAGGGCAGCGGAATTCAGGAGGAGATTGCATGAAGACGGTCCTGATCACCGGGGCAGGCATCGGCATCGGCCGCGCCACCGCGCATGCCTTTTCGGCCGCGGGCTACCGGGTCATCGTCACCGATGTTCTGGAGGCGGAGGGCAAGGCCGTGGCGGCCGCCATTGCCGAGGCCGGAGGGACGGCGGAGTTTCATCCGCTCGACGTTACCTCGACCGAGGCCGCCGAGGCGGTTCTGGCCGCGGTGCATGCCGCCCATGGCCCGCTCGATGCGCTGATCTGCAATGCCGGGATCGCCCATAAGGTGCCGCTGGCCGATCTGACGGACGCAAAATGGGACCACACCTTCGAGATCGATCTGAAGGGCATGATCCGCGTGATCCGCCCCGCCGTGGCGCAGATGAAAACGGTGAAATCCGGCGCCATCGTCTGCCTCTCCTCGATCATGGGCACGAATTACGGCTGGGACGAACACGCCCATTACTCGGCCGCCAAAGCCGGCGTTGTGGGTCTGGTGCGCGGGCTGGGTGTGGAGCTTGCCCGCGAGGGGATCCGCGTGAACGGCATCGCGCCGGGCTTCATCCGCACCGCCCAGGCCCTTTCGACCGTGCACAGCGTGGGTCCCGAGGGGCTTGAAAAGGCGGCCGAATACATCCCGATGGGTCGCGTGGGCGAAGCCGACGACATCGCGGATGTGATCGTGTTTCTCTGCTCGCATGGCGCGCGGTACATGGCCGGCCAGGTCGTAACCGTCGATGGCGGGCTTGTTGTCGGCCGCTACTAAGCCGGCGAATTCAGACGCAAATGGGTCACAGGGAGACGAGACCATGAAAAGACACTTCCTTCATCCGTCCCGCCGCGGGTTCCTGCAGGGCTCGGCGGCGTTTGGCGGTGCGGCGATGCTGATGCATCCCGGCATGCTGCGCGCCGCGGGTCATCTGGCCGATCAGGAGCTGCGCACCGTGGGCCTTTCGGTCACCGTGCAGGAGCGGATCCTGAACGACTTCAAGGCCGCCTCGGGCGTGGGTGCCGTGTCGGGCAAGGCCGATATCTATCCCAACACGCAGACCGAGCTGCTGTCGGGCTCCACCGCCTATGATTGCTGGGAGACGATCGGCGAGCGGCTGCCGGCGATGACGATCACCAACACCATCAAGCCGATCCCGACCGCGTCGTTGAGCAACTGGGCCAATATCCGGCCCACCTTCACCGACGCCGATGGCCGCATGGAGGCGCGCGCGCAGATCTCCGGTCAGATCTGGGCCGATGAGGCCAAGACCATGCTGTGGATGGTGCCCACCGTCTACAACTTCGACAGCATCGGCTATCGCCCCGATCTGGTGTCGGCCGAGGAAGCCAACACCTGGACGGCGATCTTCGACGAGAAGTTCAAGGGCAAGACCGGCCTCAATGTCGATCCGCTGATCGCCTTCGGCCAGGCGGTTCTGGCGATGACCTCGATGGGCATGCTGGAGAACGAGAACCCCGGCAACCCGACCATCGAAGAAATCGACGAAGCCGCGAAGTTCCTGGTTGCCAAGAAGAAGGACGGCCAGTTCCGCGCGCTCTGGGGCGATTTCGGCGAGCTGGTGAACCTTCTGGCCTCGGGCGAGATGATCCTGGCCGATGCCTGGCAGCCGGCGGTGATGGCGGTCAAGGCCCAGGGCATCCAATGCTCCTATGCGGTGCCGAAGGAAGGCTATCGCGCCTGGTCGATCGGCATCAGCCAGATCGCGTCGTCGCCCAATGAGGAGGCGGTCACCGCCTATGCCGATTACTGGCTCTCGGGTCCGCCGGCGATCACCGTCTCCGAGCAGGGCTATTACTCGCCCACCACCAACATCAAGGATGTGATGCCGGCCGAGAAATACGCCTTCTGGTATGAGGGCGCGCCCTGGGCCGGCGCGGCCGAGCGCGGCATCAATGAAGGCGATCTGCGCGATGGCGGCAGCCTTGTGGAGCGTGCCAGCCACATCAAATACTGGCATCAGTGGCCCGATGAGTACGACCATCTCATCGCCAAATGGGACGAGTTCCTGAGCGCCTGATCAATCTGGGAGGGGGCGCGGGCCAGCCTGCGCCGCCTCCGTCCTTTTGAGCATTTCGACAGGGGTGCGCATGTCTGTGCACGACCTCGAGCTTGTCTCGTTGCGAAAGGTTTATCCCGGCGGCACCGTCGCGGTGGCGCAGTTCGACCTGCAGGTTGCGCGGGGCGAGTTCATCTCCTTTGTGGGTCCCTCGGGCTGCGGCAAGACCACGACATTGCGGATGATTGCGGGGCTGGAGGACATCACCGCAGGCGATCTTTTGATCCGCGGACAGAACATGACCCGGGTGCCGACGGAAAAGCGCCCGACGGCGACGATCTTTCAAAACTATGCGATCTTTCCGCATATGAGCGTGCGCCAGAACATTGCCTTCGGGCTGGAGGTTCGGGGGCTTTCGCGCAGTGCGGTCAAAAAGCGCGTCGATGCGATCATCGACAAGCTGCAGCTGGGCGATGTGGCCGATGCGCGGGAAGGTGCCCTCTCGGGCGGGCAGAAACAGCGGCTGGCGCTGGCCCGCGGGCTGGTGACCGAGCCGGAGATCCTGCTGCTCGACGAACCGCTGGGCGCGCTCGATGCCAATCTGCGCAAGACCATTCAGGAGGAGCTCAAGATCCTCCAGCGCGATCTTAACATCACCTTCGTTTTCGTCACTCATGCGCAATCAGAGGCGCTGGGCATGGGCGACCGCGTCGTGGTGATGAATGCTGGACGGGTCGAACAAATCGCCGATCCTTTCGATCTTTATACCCGCCCCCGCTCGCCCTTTGTCGCCCGGTTCATCGGACGCAACAAGATCCTCGATGGCCGCCTTGCCGAGACGGGTCCCGAGCGCGCCATCGTTGAAACACGCTTCGGCACGCTCTCGGGTGTGCCCAGTTTCGACACCGCCCCGGTCGGCGCCCCGGCCCTTGTCGTCGTGCCGTCGGAATATGTCGATATCGAAGAGGCCGGTGCCGATGACGACGCAGCCCGCGCCCGGGTCGAGGGCGTCGTCACGGCCCTCGATCCGGTCGGGCAGATCGTCTATGTCACGGTCGCGCTCGACGCCGCGCTGACGGTGCGGCTGGAGACGCATCGCGACAAGCTCGCCGGGCTCGACATTGCACCCGGCAGCCCGGTTGCGATGCGCTGGCAGCCTGCGCGCGCCACGGTGGTGCTGGCCGATGGCTGATCGGATTGCGCCCGAGGAGCTTGCGACGCGCTCGGCCGCCGCGATCGGCGCGGCGATGGCCGATGGGCGCGCAGACCCGGTCGCGCTCACCGGGTACCTGCTCGACCGAATTGCCGAGCAGCGCTCTCCGGTTTTTCTCAAAGCAACGGGCGACCGGGCGCTGCGCGAGGCCAAGGCCGCTTGGGACAGGCTAGCGGATGGGCGTCCGCTCTCGCCTCTCGACGGCGTTCCGATCGCCTGGAAGGATCTCGTCGACATGGCGGGAGAGACAACGACCGCCGGCTCGGAGGTTTACCGAAACGCCGCCCCCGCGGCGCGCGATGCCACGATAGTTACCCGCGCCGAGCTGGGCGGCATGATCGCGCTGGGAAAGCTGAACCTCACCGAATTTGCCTATTCGGGGCTTGGCCTCAATCCGCATTTCGGCACCCCGTTGAACCCCCATTCAGAGGTTCCGCGGGTGCCGGGCGGCTCGTCTTCGGGCTCCGGCGTCGCGGTGGCGGCCGGAATGGCGCCGGTGGCCATTGGCACGGATACGGGCGGTTCGGTGCGGGTACCGGCGGCGCTCAACGGGGTGGTGGGCTATAAATCCTCCGAAGGCCGGCTTGAAAAGGCGGGCGTTTTCGACCTGTCGCCGACGCTCGATACGGTCGGACCCTTGGCGCGCTCGGTGCTCGATTGCGTGCTTGTCGAGGCGGTGCTGCGCGGCGCCCCGCGAAGCGACGTCAAGCGCCGCCCGGTCGACGGCATGTCGGTTTTCGTGCCCCAGCATGTGGTGCTCGACGATCTCGACCCGGCGGTGCTGGAAAATTTCGAAGCGTCCCTGGAGCGTCTGGCGCGTGCGGGTGCCTGCATCGGGCGCAAGCCGCTGCCCGCCTTTGCGCGCGCCTTCGCGCAGATGGGGCAGATCGGCACCATCACCGCGGCCGAGGCCTATGTGGTCCACCGCGACCTGATGGACGGGCCGGACCGGGCGCGGATCGACCCGCGCGTGGTCAGCCGCATCGCCGCCGGGACCCGGATGTCGGCCGCTGATATCCTGACGATCCAACAAAGCCGAGCCGAGGCGATCCGCGAGATGCGCGCCACTTTGGGCGAGGTCTTCATCGCCTTTCCCACAGTTGCGCATACCGCGCCCGAGATCGCTCCGCTGGAGGCCGATGAAGCGCTCTTTCACGCAACCAACCTCAAAACGCTTCGCAACACCTTGATGGGCAACTACTTCAACCTGCCCGGACTGGCGATCCCCAACGGCCATGACGCCAAGGGCTTGCCCACCAGCTTTCTCCTCTCCGCCATGGGCGGCATGGATGACGCGCTTTTAGGGGCCGGGCTGGGGGCGGAAAGCGTAATCCGCGGGGATGGCCAGTGACCCTCAAACCAGAAAGGAAGCGGCCATGATACGTGTCGGGGTCGATGTCGGCGGAACCTTCACGGATATCGTGCTGGAACGAACCCGCGCGGGCAGCGAGGGCCAGCAGGTGGTCGTCACCAAGGTGCCCTCGACCCCGCAGGACCAGTCCGAGGGCGTGGTGAACGGCGTCTTGCAGGTCTGCCGGCTGGCGGGTGTGCAGCCGGGCGAGATCGACATGCTCTTTCACGGCACCACCGTGGCCACCAATATGGTGATCGAGCGCAATGGCGCCGAGGTCGGCATGCTGACCACCCGCGGGTTTCGCGACATCCTGCACATGGCGCGCCACAAGCGGCCGCACAATTTCTCGCTGCAATTCGACGTGCCCTGGCAGTCGAAACCGCTGGTCAAGCGGCGCAACCGGATCCCGATCACCGAACGTCTGACACCACCCGACGGCCGTGTCGAGGTTCCGCTCGATGAGGCCGAGGTTCGCGCGGCAGCGGAGCTTTTTGCCAAGCGTGGGCTCGACGCGGTGATCATCGGGTTTCTGTTCTCGTTTCTCAACGACGCCCATGAGATGCGCGCCAAGGAGATCGTGGCCGAAGTGATGCCCGATGCCTTCATCTGCGCCTCCTCCGAGGTGGTCAATGTCATCCGCGAGTATGAACGCTTCAGCTCCACCGCGATGAACGCCTATATCGGCCCCAAGGTCGCCCGTTACATGCGCAATCTGGAAAACCGTCTGCGCGAGAACGGGGTCGAAGCCACGGTGCGCATCATGCAGTCAAATGGCGGGATCTCGACGGTCGAGAATTCCTCCGAACGCCCCATCGGCCTGTTGCTTTCGGGCCCCGCGGGCGGGGTGATCGGCGGGCGCTGGACGGGCGGGCATTGCGACACCGGCAATGTGATCACCATCGATATCGGCGGCACCTCGGCCGATATCTCGGTGATCCAGGATGGCGAGCTGCGCATCAAGAACCCCCGCGACACCGAGGTGGCGAGCCTGCCGGTGCTGGTGCCGATGATCGATATCGATGCGATCGGGGCGGGCGGCGGCTCGATCGCCTTTATCGACAGCGGCGGGGCGTTCCGCGTCGGCCCACGCTCGGCGGGCGCCGATCCGGGCCCGGCCTGCTATGGCAAGGGCGGGACCGAGCCCACCGTCACCGACGCCCAGGTCGCCCTGGGCCGGCTCGATGCCGAGCAGTTTCTGGGCGGGGATCTGACCATCGATGCGGGGCTCGCCGAAAAGGCGATCGCCACCCATATCGCCGAGCCCTTGGGGATGTCGGTGCGCGACGCGGCCCTGGGGATCCTGAAAATCATCAACAACAACATGGCGTTGGCGATCAACGCGAATTCGGTTGCCAAGGGGATCGATCCGCGCAGCTTCACCCTGATGGGCTTTGGCGGCGCCGGGCCGCTGCACTCCATCGCATTGTCGGAGATGATCGGGGCCAAGGATGTAATCTCACCCCTGCAGCCCGGGATCACCGCCGCGATGGGCCTGCTGGTCACCGATCTGCAATATGAATACACCCGCTCGGTCGTCGCCCAGCTCAACACCGCCGATGCTGAGAGCTTTGCGCGCATCAATGCCGTGGCCGAGGAGCTGACCGCCGAGGCCGATGCCCAGCTGGAAGCCGACCGCATTCCCAAGGAAGCGCGGCGCTTTGCCAAGATCATGGAGTGTCGCTATCTCGGCCAGGGCTTTGAGCTGCGCGCCGAAATGCCCGATGCGCCGCTGGGGCCGGACAATGTGCAGGAGGTCATCGACAATTTCTTCGATGTGCACAAACAGCAATACGGCCATGCCTTCAAGGATCAGATCACCGAGGCGGTGACCCTGCGCGTGGTGGCCTTCGCCTCGGTCGATCAGCTGCGTCTGCCGGATCTGGCCATGGGCGGCCGGGCCAACCCCGAAGACGCGCTGATGTATCGCCGCAAGACGGTTTTCGACGATGGGGGTGAGCATGACACCCCGCGCTATGACCGCATGAAGCTCTTCTCGGGCGACAGCATCACAGGCCCCGCGATTATCATTCAGCACAATTCCACGACACTGGTGCCGCCGGGCTATGCGGCCTCGGTGCTGGGCCATGGCGACATCCGCGTGGCCAAGGCTTGAGAGGAGGAGAGGACATGACCAAGGAACTCGATCCGATCACGCTGCAGGTCATCGGCGGCGCGCTGCATTCCATCGCCGAGCAGATGGGCAATGTGCTTTATCGCATGAGCTATTCCTCGATCATCCGCGAGAGCCAGGATCTGGGCGCGGGGCTTTTCGACACCGAGTACAACACGCTGTGCGAAAGCGACTCCACGCCCATGCATATCGGTTCGCTGCCGGGCTATCTGCGCGGCATTGAGGAGAGCGTCCCGCTCGATGCCTGGAAGCCCGGCGATTGCGTCATTCACAACCACCCCTATAAGGGCGCCTCGCATTCGCCCGACATCGCCATTGTCATGCCCGCCTTCCTCGATGGCGAGCTGATTGGCTTTTCGGCCAACACCGCGCACCATGTCGATATCGGGGCGGCCACGCCGGGGCTGATCATCGATGTGCCGGATATGTGGGCCGAGGGCATGCTGCTGGACGGCGTCAAGCTTTATGAGGAGGGCAAGCGGGTCGAGCCCTTGTGGAAGTATATCCGCGACAACACCCGGGTGCCGGGGTTGGTGATGGGCGATCTGGAGGCGCAGATCGCCTCGGCCGAGCTGGGCGTGCGCCGCTTTGAAGAGCTTGCGCGGACCTATGGCAAGGACACCACCATCCAGGCCACGCGCCAGCTGATGGATTACACCGAGCGGATGATGCGCAGCGCCATCTCGGCGATCCCGGACGGGGATTACACCGCCGAGGGCTTTCTCGACGATGACGGGCGCGACCGCGACAAGACCCTGCCGGTGAAGGTCTGCGTGAAGGTGCGCGGCGATGGGATCGAGATCGACCTCACCGGCTCCTCGCCCCAGGTGCCGACCGCCTTCAACGTGCCCTTCGAGGGCTCGACCAAGGTGGCGGCCTATTTTGTCTGCCGGGCGCTCCTGCTCGATACCTACACCCATTCCGACTACATCCCGCAGAATGAAGGCTCGTTCCGGCCGATCACGGTCACCGCGCCGAAGGGCTCGATCTTCAACCCGATCCCGCCCACCGCGGCAGAGGCGCGGTTCTGCCAGATCCAGCGCATGTCCGATCTGGTGATCAAGGCGCTGGCCCCGGTGCTGCCCGACAAATGCACCGCCGGGAATGCGGCGACGCTCTCCTTTGCCGCCTATTCGGGCGTTCGGCCCAATGGCGAGTATTGGGTCTTTCTGGAGGTCAATGAGGCGGCGATGGGCGGGCGGCCGGAATCCGACGGGCCCGACACGGTCGAGGAGTTGATGCGCAACACCCGCAACAACCCGCTTGAGGATCTGGGCATGCATCTGCCGCTGATCTGCGACCGCTATGAGGTGCGCGACGACGTGCCCCCCGGGCCGGGCAAGTTCCGCGGCGGCTCGGGCGTGGTCAAAAGCCAGCGCTACCTCACGCCCGGTTTCATGACCCATGAAAGCGACCGGCATCTCGACGCGCCCTGGGGCATCTTCGGCGGCGGCGAAGGCGCGGTCGGCAAGCTGGAGATCCACAACATCCACAGCGGCGAGACCCGGCAGGAGCATTCCAAATTCTCCGGGCTGCGCACCGAGGTGGGCGATGTGGTGAGCTATTTCTCGCCCTCGGGCGGGGGGTATGGCGACCCGCTGGAGCGCGATCCGGCCAAGGTGCTCGACGATGTGCTCGACGGCTTCATCACCGTCGATCACGCCCGGGCCGATTACGGCGTCGTGCTGGCGGCGGTCGATGATGGCTATGGCTGGGCGCTGGATGCCGCGGCCACCGAAACCCTTCGCGCGGAGATGCGGGCATGACCCAGGACCTCGACAGCCTCCTCCAGCAGGCCTTTGACGAAAGCACCCGGATCTATCGCGAGCGCGGCTTTGCCCGCCGCATCGGCTTTGGCAAGCGCCCGGCGCTGATCTCGGTCGATCTGGCCAATGCCTGGACCCGGCCCGGCAACCCCTTCACCTGCGAGGGGATCGACGACCGGGTGATGCCGGCGATGCAAAAGCTTCTGGAGGCTTGCCGCGCGCATGGCCATCCCGTGGTGCATGTCACCACGGCCTACCAGATCACAGACATCGAGAACCCCAACACCGATATGGGGCTCTGGCACAAAAAGATCCCCATCGAGGCGGTGAACCTCAAGGACGAACATCTCTGGGCCATCGACAGCCGCATCGCCCCCATCGAGGGCGAATGGGTGATGATGAAAAAGCGCGCCTCGAGCTTTTCGGGCACGCCTCTGGCGGGTTATCTGCGCGGGCTGGGGGTCGACACGATCCTGGTCACCGGGGTTACGGCCACAGCCTGTGTGCGCACCACGATCTGCGACGGGCTGGCCGAGGGCTTTCGGACCATCGCGGTGAAGGAGGCGATTGGCGACCGGGTGCCCGGTGCGGTGGCCTGGAGCCTTTATGACATCGACGCCAAATTCGCCGATGTCGAGACGACCCAGACCTGCGTGGATTATTTGGAAACCGTCAGCCGCCGCAACGCGGAGTAAGGCGATGTTCGACAAGACATTCTCCGAGTTCCAGCTCGGCCCGCTGACGCTGAAGAACCGGCTGGTGATGGCGCCGCTCACCCGCCAGAACGCCATGGCCGACGGCACCCCCACCGACGAGATGGCCGCCTATTACGCCCGGCGGGCCCGGGGCGGGCTGGGCATGATCATCACCGAAGGCACCTATGAGGTCGATGAGCTGGGCTGCAAAGGCTATCTCTCCCAACCCGGCATTGCGACGGCTGCGCATGTGAAGGGCTGGAAGAAGACCGCCGATGCCTGCCATGCGCTGGGCGTGCCGGTGATCATGCAGCTGATGCATGCCGGCCGCGTGGCCGATCCGCGGTGCCTTTTTGAGGGCGAAAGCCCGGTTTCGGCCTCCGACACCCAATCCGAGGGCTGGGTGCTTTACACCGACAGCGAAGCGGAGATGGAGGATCGCGGGCTGGTCCCGCCCTGGCCCAAGGTCACCTTCCCGCCGGCCCGCGCGCTGACGATCGAGGAGATCCACCGCATCGCCGATGGGTTTGCCGAAGGGGCCGCGCGGGCGGTCGAGGCCGGGATGGACGGGGTCGAGATCCACGCCGCCAATGGCTATCTGCTCTGGCAGTTCGTGACGCCCAAGACCAATCTGCGCAACGACGAATTCGGCGGCTCACCGGAAAACAATGTCCGCGCAGCGAAACTGGTCTGCGAGAAGGTCCGCGCGGCGATCGGGCCGGACAAGCTCATCACCCTGCGGATCAGCCAGGACGGGGTGGATGATTTCATGGGCGCCTGGCCGGGCGGGGTCGAATACGCCAAGGCTGTCGGCGCGGCGCTGGCCGATTGCGCGGCCGATGCGCTGCACTGGTCCTCCTTTGCCTGGGCCGACAATCGCGATCCCGATTCCGACACCCCCATGCCGCAGGTGATCCGCGAAGCCTCGGCCAAGCCGGTGATCGTGAATGGGGGCATCGCCGAGGGGGCCGATTGCGAGGCGGTGCTGGGAAGCGGCGCTGGCGATCTCTGCGCCGTCGGGCGACCGCTTTTTGCGCATCCCGACTGGCCGCATATCATCCGCTCGGGCCTGCCCTACCCCTGGGCGGAATTCGACCGGAAGTATGTCATCCAGCCCCCCGTCGACCTTGCGCTGTGCTACCCGCAGGATCTGGTCGGCCATGACTGGGACCCGGATGTCACCGCGCGACGGAAGGCCTGAGGCCTCAGCCCCAGGTCATCCGCGCCAGGACCCCATCGCCTTTGAAAAGGCCGTGATAGAACGCGGCAAGCACATGCAGGCTGGCCAGCACCGCAATCGCCAGCCCGCTCCAACCATGTGCTTTCGAGAGCAGGGCGAACAGATCCCTGTCCTTGCCCGGCAGGAAGGGAAAGGCCGGAATGTCGAAAAGGCCAAAGAAGGGTGTCAGCGCTGGGAAGACGGTGATTGCCGCCCAGCCCAGCAGCGGTGAGGCAATGAGCAGGCCGTAAAGCAGCCAGTGCACCAGTTCGGACAAGGCGCGCTCATGGGCCGGGAGGGGCGGGTAGTAGGGCGGCTTGCCGAAGAACGCCCGAACCAGGAGGCGCAGCGCCATCAGCGCCAGGACTGTGAGCCCGAGGCTCTTATGGGTCGCGTAGAAGAAGTTGAAGGAGCCTGCCCCGAAGGTTTCCTCGGTCCAGGGTCTATTGTCGAAGTTTGTAAAGACAAAGCCTGTGATCAGCATCGCCAGGATAAGGATCGCGATGAGCCAATGGAGCAACTTCTGCGCGCCATTATAGCCCAGGCGTCTAACCATGCTGCCTCTCCCAGCTTTCGCGTAGGTCGCATGTGAAGAGCACATCGCCATCCTCGAAGGCATGGATCCGCGTCTTCGGACGCAGAGCCTGATCGAGTTTGTCGATGGGTGCAAGCCGCAGCCCCTGCTTGCCCGACCCGATGATCATCGGGGCCATCAAGATATGCAGCAGATCCACCGCATCGGCTTCCAAAAAGCGGCCCAGCGTCTCGGCGCCGCCTTCGATCAGAAGCCGGCGATATCCCATCCGGGCAAGCCCGGCGACAATGGCGACGGGGTCGATTAACCCCGCCGGCGCAGCCAGGCGCAACGCCGCGCCCGCCTCGGGTATGCAGGCATCCGGGCTGCAGACGACCACCACCGCGCCGCGCCCGTCATGCAGCATGGCCGCATCGCGCGGCATGCGCCCATTGGGGTCGATCACCACCCGGGCCGGGTCGTGGCCCGCGCAGCGCCGAACCGTCAGTGCCGGATCGTCGGCGACCACCGTGCCGACGCCCACCACCACAGCATCGACATGGGCGCGCAACCGGTGCAGATGGTCGAGCGCGGAATGCCCGTTGATGTATTTCGATGCGCCGGTCACCGTGGCGATGCGCCCGTCCAGCGTCTGGCCCAACTGCGCCACCACAAACCCCTGGCCGGGCGACGGGACAGGGATCAGCGGCATCAGCGCCTCGGTCGGATTATAGTTCATCGGAAGGCCCCTCGCCCTTCTTTCTTTACGCAGCCGCCTATTCGGCCGGCAGCCGCGTCCCCAAGCTTTGCGGCGAAGGCGGACCATCGGTCCGCTGTACCCGCCATGGCTGGTTCTTGATCCAGCCCACCCCGTAAGCCACGCCGATCAAGACCGCGAATCCCCAGAGATTGACCGCCGCCCAGGTCAGGCTGCTGCGGCCCAACACGTCGAGCATGAAGCCGTTGAACTGTGCAAGCACCATCGAGACGATAAAGACCGCAAGCGACTGCGTGCCGACCTTTCGGATGACCGGCACCATCCGACGAAACCCCGGCCCGGTGGCAAAGCTGCGCGCCCGAGGGCCGATCGCCGACCAGACAAGCAGCGCCAGCGCGCCGAGATGGACAAGCTGGACGACCCCGATCTCGGGACCGGTGATTAAGAGATCGCCGCCCAACCAAGCGGTGGCGGTGACGGTAAAGTGGTGCAGAATCGCCGCATCGAGCGCCGGCGAGACCGCCGCAATCTCCGCAATCCAGCTATAAGGAGCGCTGAGGACCAGCGCAGCGGCGGCCGCCCATTGCACCCAGGCGCGCGGCTTGCCCGGCGCCCTCCAACCGGTGGTCAGGCGGATGCCTC
This sequence comes from Pseudomonadota bacterium, assembly GCA_039184655.1. GTDB lineage: Bacteria > Pseudomonadota > Alphaproteobacteria > Rhodobacterales > Rhodobacteraceae > J013. Next base: position 34,938 of record JBCDAZ010000008.1, read on the forward strand.
CGGCTCCGACCGCGACCCAGGCCAGATAGGCCAGCGCCAGAAAATGCAGGTAGCGCGCAGCGCCCACCCAGCTTTTCCACCACAAAAACCGAACCTCCTGGCGGGTGTCGGCGATCAGATCCTGCAGCAGCCATTCATCTGGCAAATACTGCCCCCCGTAGATCCGGAACCATGCAAACGGGATCACAAGGACCACATAGGTTGCGGCTGCCCAGACCAGCCAGCGCTTGACCGGTGGGCGCGGCAGCCAGCCCATGGCAAAGGCAAAGCCGGTAAAGAAGACCAGCTGCCAGCCGAACGGGTTGAAGAACCACGGAATTTCCGGCCTCCAGGGCCGCGACGGCATCTCCAGCAGCTTGAACTGGGCAGCCAGCCAAAGCGCCACGAGCAAGACGAACACCGCCTCCTTGCCCAGATGCCGGTACACCAGCATGACCGCCGGGATCATGGCCAGGATCACCAGATACATCGGCAGGATATCGAAATAATTGGGTACCCAGGTGAGGGTCGCAAGCCCCGCCAGCGCGGCTCCGGTGTTTTCGAAAAGCGGGACGATCGGCAGACGCGCGATATAGGTTCGCCCATCCTCGCCCCATCCGCTGGCATCGATCGAGAAGAGCAACAACGCCGTGGCCAGGACCATGCCGATCTGCGCCCAATAGACCTGCCAGATCCGAAACCCGATTCGCACCGTGCCGATCCACCAACCGGCGCGCGCGAACACCGCACCGAAGGCCAGGGCCGAGGCAAAGCCCGAACAGAAGACAAAGATTTCGGTGGCGTCGGAAAACCCAAAGCGGGCCGGGATCCACAGCGTCCAGGCATTGCCGGGGGTGTGCGCCAACAGGATGATAAACATCGCGAGGCCGCGGAAGAAATCCAGCCGCAGGTCTCTGGCGCGCTTTTTGGTTTCGGTCATTCCGCCGTCCGGTCTTCTTGGTCGCGTGCCGCTTATTCCGCGGCCATGCCGTTCATCATACGGGCACGGGCTTCAATTCTGTCGATACTGCGCCGCATATACCCGTCTTCGCTGCCCCGGGCCAGCCTGCGCTGATCAAGAAGCGCCCGCGCTTGGGCGATGCGACCGGCACGCAGCGCCGCCTCGACCGCAAGGCGCCAAAAGACGTCGCGCTGGGCATGGCTGCCGCCGATCCGGTTGAGCTTGCGCAGCCCCAAAGTCAGCGCATCGAGCGCCTCGGCATAGGCCGCATCGCGAAACATCAGCAAACCGCGCGCAATGCTGGTCCCGCATAACGCGGCAACCTCATGCTGGTCATGCGTCAGCAGTCCCGCATCGCGCGCCAGACGGTCGGCCAGGCTGACTGCCTCGGCGCTGCGTCCGGCCCGGATCAGCGCCAGCTGGTAATGCAGATCTGCAAACACCAGCGATCCGTCGTCGACCCGCCGGGCGGCCAGGTCGGCCAGCCCGTCCCAGCGTCGGCCGGTCTCGGCCCCTTCGATCTCCAACCGTATCAGCAAGGATGCCGCATTTGCGATGTCGCGAAAATCGTCGCTCTCCACCGGCCTCACTTTGCGGTCGTAAAGTGCAAGCGCCGGTCCGATCGCCCCGCGGTCGATGTGAAAGAGGGCCAGATGCCACCAGACATGATAGCCGAAATTGTTACAGTGTTGCCAGTGCGCGGAGCGGCCGGTTAGCCAACGCACCCCCTCCGCGGCCCGACCGGTCATGTCGTACACATGGGCGACCGCATGCAGGCCCCACGCATCGTCCGGTGCCAGGTCGAGCCCCGCCCGGCCGAGACGTTCGGCGTCCTGGTAAGCGCCCGTCTCTTCCAGCGCGAAAGCCTGACAGCCCATAAAATAGCCGCGCAGGGGATGATCGTGCCATTGCGGCGCAACCGCGTCGAGCGAGGCGCGCATGCCCGCCGCATCGCCGGATACAAAGCGCAGCGCATGCACCAGCTTCATTGCCAGCGCATCGCGCGGCCAGATCGCCAGCAGGTCGTCGAGCATGTTCGCCGCCAGCGCCATATGACCCCGCAGGGCCGCACGCAGGGCGCGCACATAGATCGCCTCGCGCGCATCGGCATGGCCGGCAACGGCCGCATCGAGCGCCAGGCGGGCCGCCGGCACAAGCTCTGCACGGCCCAAAAGCAGATAAAAAAGACCTTTCGCGGCATGGCCCAGCGCAAAATCCGGCGCCGCGCCGAGGCACTCGGTCAAGCGCTGCGGCGTGGCCGCGCTATGGGCCAGAAACGCGGCCTGCGTTGCGTTCCACGCATCGCGTCCCATTGTGGAGGCAATCGACACATCGAGCCCGTTCAAATCCTGCAGCATCCTGCTCCGTGCCTGTTCGAGAGTGTCACCCCAAGCGTGTCGCAACCCGGCCTTGAGGATTTCACGACACCTATGGTGATTAGGCCATCCTTGGGGAAATTACGCTGCCCGATCACCCAGTTGTGAGGCACCGTCAGGCGCAATGACGGTTAGATGCCGACCGCGGCGAGCAGAAGGGAAACAGTTTGGGCAGCATGCGCAAAACCCCGCTCATACTTGTTGCGGCGCTGGGCGGATTTACGCTTTGGCAGGCCGCGCAGGAGGGGGCGACGCATGTCCAGGCGCTGGCTATTGGTCTGCTTGCCGGGCTTGCGCTTTACCATGCGCGATTCGGTTTCAGCGCCGGTTGGCGACGCTGGGTCCGCGAAGGCCGCGGGCGCGAGGTTCGGGCCCAGATCCTGCTCATCGGCCTGATCAGCGCCGTGTCCTTTCCGCTGATCGGCTACGGCGAGGCGCGGGGTGTGGTGATGCCGATGGGGATCGCTTCGGCCTTCGGGGCGTTCTTGTTCGGCATCGGCATGCAGGCCGGCGGCGGCTGCGCCTCGGGAACGCTTTACACCGCCGGCGGCGGTTCGACCCGCATGGTGCTGGTGCTGATCGCTTTCATGGCGGGCTCGGTCTGGGCGACTTACCATTGGCCGTTCTGGGCGTTTCTGCCGCGCAGCGGCGGCGTTTCGGTTATCACAGCGCTTGGCTGGCCAGCGGCGCTTGCCGCGATGTTGGGCGTTCTGGGCGCACTCTGGGTCTTTTCGGTGTGGCGCGAACGCAGGCGCTGTGGCGGGCTTGAGGCGACCGGTCTTTCAGATCCGGCAAAGGCGTCGCTGGCGCAGCGGCTGTTCTGTGGCCCCTGGTCGATCTGGGCCGGCGCCGGCGCCTTGGCGGTGGTCGGTGTGCTCTGGTTTGCGCTGCTCGGCGGTCCCTGGGGCGTGACCTACGGCTTTGCGGTCTGGGGCGCCCAGGCCGCCGATGCGATGGGTCTGGAGCCCGGCGCGCTGGCCTATTGGCAGGGCTGGCGGCAAGGCGATCTGCAGGGCGGTTTGCTTTCCAGCCGCACCAACGCATCGAATGTCGGCATCCTTCTGGGGGCGCTGGCCGCAGCCGGGCTCGCAGGGCGTTTTGCGCCGATCTGGCACTTGTCGCTGCGCGATGTCGCGACCGCAATCGCTGGCGGCTTGATGATGGGCTATGGCGCGCGGCTTGCCTATGGCTGCAATATCGGCGCCTTTCTCGGCGGGCTTACCTCGGGAAGCCTCCACGGCCTCTGGTGGCTCGGCTGGGGGTTTGCTGGGTCGCTGCTTGGCATCAGGCTGCGGGGCTTGTTGGCTATGGATCCCCCAAGACAGGCAAAAGGAGCCTTCTGATGCATCGATATCTTTTGGGTCTCTCGCTTTTCCTTTTTGCGTGGCCGAGCCTCGCGCAGGCCGAGGCGGCGCTGGCGGCCCGGCCGGGCTGGACGGTGATTGCCACCGAGAAGAGCTATGCGGATTTGCTAGAAGACCTTCGCACTGCGGTCAAAGCACAGAAGTTCGGCCTGGTCACCGAGGCGGGGCCGACCAGCGTTGCCAAGGCGCGGGGAATTGAGATCCCGGGCAATCGCGTGGTGGGTGTGTTTCGCAACGATTATGCGGTGCGGATCCTGCGCCTCTCGACGGCCGCAATGATCGAAGCGCCGATCCGGTTCTATGTGACGGAGAACCCCGACGGGACCGCGACCCTTTCTTTCAAGCACCCAACTGCCGTGTTTGCCCCCTATATGGATGCCGCCGATGCGGACCTGCGCGTAGCGGCAGAAGAGCTCGACACCGCGTTCGATGCAATCGCTGCGGCAGCCACGGCGCCTTGAGACAAGAAATGCCGCCCGCCTTTTATACGTGGCGCTAAGAGCGACGCCCTGGGGACGCTTCGAACCCAAGACCCGCCGCCCCCAAGACCCGCCGACCCAAGACCCGCCGAACCCAAGACCCGCCGCCCCCAAGACCCGCCGGCCCCAAGACCCGCCGGTCCAAGACCCGCCGGTCCAAGACGGCCCGACCCGCAAACCGGCTATGCGGGCTGCCCAGTGAGCCGGCGATGCACCGCGATGGCGTCTCCAGCCCTTGCAGCGACGGCCGGGCTAGGCGCAGATGCCCTTGCCAAACGGGCCGACGGCCCGTTTGCGACGCATGCGCTGCATGCGTCGGCGTCCGGTGATCCGGACGCGCAAGGGCTCTGGCGCTCGACGGCGACGGTTGCCCTTAACACCCAGCGAAGGACGCTTGGGCAAGCCCGGTTGCGGGATCGAAAACGAATTGTCGAGATCGGCAGGACGGTCTGACCGGCAAAACTGTGCTACCTTGCCGCCGACGCATCAGATGGAGGAACCGGATGGGGCAGCTGGTCGACGGTGTCTGGGAAACTGGCTGGTACGACACCAAGGCTTCGGACGGTCGCTTCGTGCGCAGCACGACGACCTTTCGCAACTGGATTACGCCTGACGGGGCACCCGGCCCCACGGGCGAGGGGGGGTTTGCGGCAGCATCGGGGCGCTACCACCTTTATGTATCCTATGCTTGCCCCTGGGCGCATCGAACCTTGATCTTCCGCGCCATCAAGGACCTTACGCCCCATATCACCGTCGATGTCGTGCATCCCGACATGCTGTCCGATGGCTGGACCTTCGCAACCGGCTTCGATGGCGCAACGGGCGACGGCCTTTTGGGCACCAAGTTTCTACGCGAGGTCTACACCGCAGCGGATCCCGGCATTTCCGGGCGGGTCACCGTCCCGGTGCTCTGGGACAAAACGCGGGCAACGATCGTCTCGAACGAATCCTCCGAAATCATCCGGATGTTCAACAGCGCCTTCAACGATCTCACCGGCAATCGGGCGGACTTTCATCCCCACCCTTTGCATTCAGCAATCGATGCGATCAACGATCGCATCTATGAGACGGTAAACAACGGCGTCTACCGCTCCGGCTTTGCAAGCACCCAGGCGGCCTATGACGAGGCCGTGCGGGCGCTTTTTGATACGCTCGACTGGCTGGAAGACCGGCTTGCCGGGCAGCGCTACCTGACCGGCCCCCAAATCACCGAGGCCGATTGGCGGCTTCTGCCGACCCTTCTGCGCTTCGACCCGGTCTATCACGGACATTTTAAATGCAACCGACGGCGGCTAGTCGACTATCCCAATCTTTGGGGGTACACGCGGGAACTCTACCAATGGCCCGGGATCGCCGACAGCACCCATTTCAACCACATCACACGACACTACCACTACAGCCATGAAACCATTAACCCGTATCGCATCGTACCTATCGGCCCCGAACCCGATTGGATGGCCCCGCATGGGCGCGACGCGCTGCCCACGGCTTAGGAAGGCGACGCATCGATGAGAGCGTCTGCGCAAGGATCGGCTGGGGGGCGAGGTGGCCTTCGGCACTGTCGGTCGGCACCGCCGGACGCGGTGTCATGCCCGGTAGAAAGGGACGGGCGCCTGCAGGCGCGCCGCTTCGGGATGGCCTTCGGAATGGCGCAAAGCGGCACCGCCGCCCTTGCGGCACCGGGCTACCCGACCGCCAGGGCACCCAAGCCTTTCAAGCGCCGGTCACCCAACGGCCCGGTCGCCGGCTTCTACGGTCTCGCCGTTTCCGCCGTTTCCGCCGTTTCCGCCGTTTCCGCCGTCATGTACATCCCGCTCACCGGGTCCATCGTCCACCCCGCTTGCCTGTCCCCGGCGGGCGGCAGAAGCGCTCGATTTCGCATAATGTTCGATCATCGCCACCAGATCGTCCGGCCGCGGCGGCATCGACAGCATGGTTCTGGCGTTCGGGACCAGCTCAAACACCGCCCCGCCAGAGAAAAAATCGCCGCCCGTGACCGTGATGATCGGCAGATCCGGATCCAAAAACGTGGCGTAATCGGAGACGCGCAGGGCGCCGCCATCCGGCAGCCCCATCTGCAGAACAAGCGCGTCGAAGCGCCCGGTCAGCCGCGAGGCATCCAAGGCGGCGCAGGCATCTGCCGCATATGTGGCCAACTGTGCCGCAATTCCGTGACGCGCCAGAAACCGCGCCCAAATGCGACCGAGGTCGGCATTCTGCTCGACAATAAGGACCTTCATGCAACCCCGTCTGGACAGCGCCCAAGCTGCCCCCACCTCGCCATTCGATACAATTTGAGATATTGCCTAACAAAACATTAACGCCGGAGGGATACCTACGCAATCGCCGAAGCGCGAAGGTGGGGTTGGCGGGTAGAGACCGAAGATGACGCATCTTGAAATGCTGCTGGTTGCGCTCGTGCTGGACGCGCTGCTGGGCGAGCCGAAATGGCTCTGGTCGCGCATTCCGCATCCGGTGGTGTATGTAAGCCAGGTGATCGGCCGTCTCGACGCACGGTTCAATGATGGTACCCGCTTGCGGCTGAAGGGCGGGCTTGTGGTCGGCCTTTTGGTGCTGGGAACCTTCATTCTAGCCGAGATCGTCGCGCTGATCCCTGATTTTGGTGTGCTGGAAATGCTGGGCGCGGCCATTCTGATCGCGTTTCGCGACCTCTCCAGCCGGCTGATCGCCGTTCGACGCGCATTGGCCCAGGGCGAATCCGGCTTGGAGACCGCCCGCGCCCTTCTCGGCCAGATCGACAGCCGCGACACCGTCGCACTCAGCGAAAGCGGCGTAGCGCGCGCGACCATAGAAAGCGGTGCGGCCGGTTTTTTGGAGGGGCTGGTTGCGCCCGCCTTCTGGTTCCTCATCCTGGGCTTGCCCGGCCTTGTAGCCTACCGGGTGGTCACGATTGCCGACAGTCTGATCGGGCATGAGGACGAGCAGTATTTCGAGTTCGGCCGCTTTGCTGCCCGGCTCAACCATTACTTGGGATGGGTGCCTGCACGCATCGCGGGTGCATTGCTGACGGTTGCAGGTTTCAGCCAATCGGCCGGCGACGTGATGGTCTCGGATGCCAGCCTGCATGTCACACCCAACGCTGGATGGCCCGAAGCGGCAATTGCCGGTGCGCTGCGTATCGCCACCTCGGGGCCGCGCAGCTATGACGGTGAGGTCACCGACGATCCCTGGATCAATGCCCGCGCCCGACGCAAGCTGGTCGTGAAGGATCTGCGCCGCGCCATCCGCCTGCTCTGGCGCGGATGGATGCTTATCGTCCTTTTGATGCTGGCCGCCGAAGCGATCTATTGGGAGCTTTGAGCGGCGCGCGGCAGCGCTTATTCCCGGCATGTCGAGCCCAGGCCTGGCCTACCCGCCCGATCCGGCGGCGCATACCGCTGCCGCTCAACCCGGCGGGCAGCGCCTGGACGCCAGCTCAAAGCGGTCGGGATCATGCACCCTAAGAACCAGGCGCCCCGGCGGCGGCATAGCCGCACGCCGAAAGGCGGGCTCCGGCCGCATAAATCGGGTGCCCGGCGGCGCAGCATCGATCGCTGCAGGGGGCGGAAAACCGATCTGGGGCGCGGGACGCGGCGGCACGGTTTCTCCCGGCTCGACAAGCCGTCGCGGCCCAGGCCGATCGCGGTTGGGCAAACGTTCGGGCGCCAGCGGCACCGTTCGGATCTGCGGTCCTTCGCGCGGGACCTGCCTGGTCAGCGGCCGGGCTTCGGGCGCGGCCCGAGGCAGCACTTTAGTGGGCGATCGGGGCGGCGAAGCGGGCGGGTGCCCGATCCGGGCGGGCGGGTGCCCGATCCGGCTGCGCCGCGACTCGGACCAGCGCGATAGATGCAGCACGCCCGAAGAAAGCTGCCAAACCGCCTCAGCCTCGCCGGACGGTTTCTGGCAGAGACGCGTCTCGGGCCCGTAGAGCACGCGCAGACGCGCAAGCAGCCTTGCAAAGCCGGGCGTCTGGCGCAGCTGGGGTTGGAACAGCAGCTGCCGCAGGCGGCCGTCGGGCCCGGTTTGCAACCAGACGCGCCAGTCCATCCCGGCAAAAGCCACATCCCCGGCCAAAAGCGGCGCCTGCAAATCCGCCCCGTAGCGCCGCGGCGGCGCGACCGTCAGCACCCGACCCCGAAGCCGCTCGGCCGCAAGATCGGCGGGCAAGCCCCATCCCGGATCGCTCAAAGGTTCAGCCGAAGCCGGCACCAACAGGGCGCGGGCGATCAGGACGGAGAGGACTAGAACGGCTAGGCTGCGCATCGCAAAGATCTGGGGCGTGGTTACCGATTTTTCACCGGTTCCTGCGCAGATCGTGAAGCCCCAGCGGAGCCTCGATATGCGCGCCCCTCTTGCTGCCCTTTGCCTGATTGCCGTCCTTGCCGGATGCACCGGCCCTTTTTTGAGCGATATTGCACGCAACCCGGTCTTTAGCGACTTTCCAGCACCCGACACCACCTATCTGGTCTTCGATGCGGGACAGGGTTTTCGTGTCGAGCATTACGCAAAATCGGGCGAAGCGCTGCTATGGGCGCCCAACGCGGCGGTGATCCGTGGCCGTTGGCGGCTAGTCGACCGCCATCGCATCCGAGAGATGGGACCCTACATGCGGCGCGCAGGCGAGGTGCTGTGCCTTTACTTTGGCAGCCGGCGGGAGGAAACGCTTGGCGATCAGGAGTGGGCGTGTCGCCCCCGCCTGCGCGCGGCCGATACGGCCGTTGCCATGCTGCGCGGCGATGCGTTCGGGCTGGCCGGAAGGCGGGTACCGCCCTTTCGGCTGGAGCGTTGCCGCCCGCCGCCCGTCTTCACATTGCAACGCGATGTCGGGTGCTGATTGGGCCGGCGCGGCCGATGCATCCGCAACGACTTCACTGATCGGGCCGACTGGCATATGGGTGGTCTCCAGAAGCGCCCGACGCGCACTGGCTGTGCCGCGCGCCGCCCCCTTGAAGCGCAAAAAATCCAGCGCCAAACCACTGGGCACCAAAATCACTCGGCGCCCAGAGACAAAAGTCTCGACCCCAACGGGCGGTTCGAGCGGGTGCGAAGCGCCATCCCCGCCTTGCAAAAAAATGTGCGGATTTCGGCGCCAGGGCGGTTGAAATGGGCAGCAGGTAAGCCCCGGTCCTGGCAATGGTACTGCGACCGGCAATGGCGCCGCGACCGGTAATGGCGCCGCGAGCCGCAAGGGCACCGCGTCTGCCACTCGCAAATCACCGCTGGGCGCCATCCTTGGCACGGCGTCCCGCCAGAGGACCGCTCGCCCCTTTAAAGCCCGGCCCCCAAAAAACCCTACCCTTGATTGCCTGTGCATCCGGAACCGGCGGGCTGACGGCATCGGTTCCGCCGCGTTACACTTTGTCCCGTCTACGGTCGCTCTCTGACGAAAGGCACCCGGTAAATGCGGATGATTCGGTTGGGCCTGGGCCTTGCAATAGCGGCCGTCGCGATAGCGCTGGTTGTCACACGGCCCGCGCCCATGCCCGCCATACCGGGCCAGCAAGGCTATGCCCTGCACAAAGTCGAGGGTCCTCGCACCCTGCGGGTTCTGTGGCTTGGCAATAGCCACACCTATCTTTGGGACGTGCCCGGCATCGTCGCGCGGATGTATGCCGGTACGGCAACCCGCGGGCTGGAAATTCACAGCCTCACGAAAGGCGGCGCCGCGCTGCCCGAGATCCTCGCCCTGCCGGAGACCGCGCGCAGATTTGCCGCGGGCGGCTGGGACGTCTTGATCCTGCAAGAGGGGTCCTATGTCGCCAATATCCGCCATGATCTGCAGCGGCCGAATCTGGCATCCGCGTTGCGTGCGATCGATACGCCCGACGCCCGGGTGCTGCTTTACCAAAACTGGGCCTATGCGGATCGTCTGATGCCCGAGCGCTTGCGCCGCTATGCCGAGGCGACCGGCAACCCAACCGCGTTCACGCGGCTTTACGAGGCCTACTACGCCGATCCGCCACATGCCCGCCAGGCGGCGCTCGACGCACGCTTTTCGGCACTTGCACGACAGATCGGGGCCGATGTGGCCTATGCCGGCCAAGCGATCTGGAAGGGCCAGCGCGCTGGCCACCGGCTGATTTCGACCGATGGCAACCATTTACAGGCGGATGGCGCTGTGGTTGCCGCCATAACCATCTACCGGGCGCTTTTCGGCGCGCCACCTGCATCCCCGCCCGAGCCCGGATCTTGGAGCGAGGCCGGGATCGGCCGGGTTGCCCCCTGGTCAGCTCTGCTGGCGCTGACCGAACCGGATGCGGTGCCGCGCGGTCCGGGCTGGCACCGGCCGCCCAGCCGCTAGGCAGGGTTGCACGGCGCCACCAAGACGCCTCTGGGACGCCACTAGGCTGGGCGCAAGGCTGTCTGCCAGGCTGCGGACGCGCGACGCGCCCCGTTCCGATCGCGGGGCGGGCCCGGTGACGACCAAGTCGCGCACAATCCAACGGATGTCGGCAGGGGCCGCCCCGCTGGCGGTTACTCGGCCGCTTTGGGCATGGCGTCCTGAAGGCGCTTCCACATCGAAAGCGGGGTCATCGGCATGTCAACCCGGCGCACGCCCAGATCCCAGACCGCATCGAGGGCGGCGTTGGTCACCGCGGCCAGCGCCCCGACCGTACCGGCCTCGCCGCAGCCTTTCATGCCGATATCATTGGCCGTCGAAGGCACCAGCTCGGCATGAAAGGGCATCATCGGCACATCGTCGGCCCGCGGCATGGCGTAATCCATAAAGCTGGCCGAGAGCAGTTGGCCATCGGCGTCATAGACCACATGCTCGGTGATCGCCTGGCCGATGCCCTGGGCGACGCCGCCATGGACCTGGCCTTCGGCCAGCATCGGGTTCACCAAGAGCCCGAAATCGTCGACAACGGTGTATTTCACGCATTTGGTCACGCCGGTGTCGAGGTCGACCTCCACCTCGGCGATATGGCAACCATTGGGAAAGGAGCGGCCGGGCACGGTGTTCTCATGCTCGGTGGTCAAAAGCGCGCTTTGACCCGCCGCGCGCGCCTTGACGGATAGATCCATCAGCGTCACGGCCTTATCGGTGCCTTCGACCCGGTATGCCCCGGCTTCGAACACAATGTCGGCGGCCGAGACTTCGAGCGCCTCCTCGGCCAGTGGCTTGAACTTCTCCACCACGATATCGGCCGTGGCGTTGATCGAGGAGCCCTGCATGGTGACCGAGCGCGACCCGCCGGTGCCGCCGCCCTTGGGGATCAGATCCGAATCGCCCTGCATGAAGCGGATCTTGTCGAAGGGGATCCCGGCGCGCTCATGCAGAAACTGGGCAAAGACCGTCTCATGCCCCTGCCCGTTCGACTGGGTGCCGACGTAAAGTTCGACCATCCCATCCTCGGCGAAGATGATTTTGGTGGTCTCGTTCTGATCGCCCAGGATCGACTCGATATAATAGCACAAGCCCAGCCCGCGCGCCTTGCCCGCCGCCGCCGAAGCGGCCTTGCGGGCCGCAAACCCTGCGGTATCGGCTTTTTCCAGGCCTGCATCCAGCACGCGGTCGAAATCGCCGACATCATAGGTCTCGCCCGCCACTGTGTTGTAGGGAAAGGCATCGCGCGGGATGAAATTCTTGCGCCGCAGGGCAATCGCATCGACCTCCAGAACCCTGGCGGCGTGGTCGATCAGCCGTTCCAGCGCATAGATCGACTCCGGCCGCCCCGCCCCGCGATAGGCATCGATCGGGGTGGTGTTGGTGAACACGCCCGTCACCTGCATCCAAGCCATGGGAATGTCATAGACCCCGGTCAGCACCCGGCTGGCCGCGCCTGTGGGGATAAACTGCGCGAAGGAGGAGCAATAGGCCCCCATATTCGCCACGCAGCCGACCCGGAGCGCGGTGATCTTGTAATCGGCGTCAAAGGCCGCCTCCATCCGGGTGACATGGTCGCGCCCGCCGACATCCGACAGGATCGCCTCGCCGCGTTCGGACATCCAATGCACAGGCCGGTCGACGGCCCGCGCGGCATAGGCGGCCAAAAAATACTCCGGATAAGTAAAAGCCTTCATGCCGAATCCGCCCCCCACATCGGGGTTGGTGACATGCACCTGCGCGGGATCGATCCCGAATGTGCTGGCAAGCTCGCCCTTGGCACCCCAAACGCCCTGGCCCGAAAAGGCAAAATGTAGGCGGCCGTCGGACCAAACGGCATGGCAACCGCGCGGCTCCATGGATGTGGCGATCACCCGATTGTCGATCAGATCGAGGCTGACGGTATGCGCAGCGGCGGCAAACGCCGCCTCGGTGCCGGCCTCGTCTCCCATACCCCAATCGAAGACGACATTGCCCGGCGCTTCCGAATGGATTTGCGGACCGCCCGCGGCCGTTTCGACATGAACCGGCAGATCGGTTGCCTCAAAGACCACCCGCTCGGCTGCGTCTTTGGCCGCTGCGGCAGACACCGCAACAATTGCGGCGACGGGCTGGCCGACATAGCGCACGCGACCCGTCGCAAGCAGCGGATAGGTCGGCTTTGCGCCATCCGAGCCATCGCGGTTTTTCACCGCCGAGAAGGTCTTGCTGTTTTCGATGCCCTCAAGATCGGCGGCGGTCAGCACGGCCAACACGCCCGGCGCCTGCCGGGCTTCCTCTGCATCCAGGACAACGATCTCGGCATGCGCGGTCTGCGAGCGCAGGATGTAGAGGTGCGCCGCCCCTTGAGGCGCAATATCGTCGATGTAGCGGCCCTGGCCTTTGAGAAAGCGCGCATCCTCGATGCGGCGCACGGGCTGGCTGAGACCAAATTTCGGCATGGCGTGTGACCTCTGGCTGTGCGTGGTTTCACCCAAGCCTAGCGTGCAAGCGGCGCGCGTCCATGAGGCATCGCACCCAGCACACGCATGACGCGAATTTGCGGCTTCAAGCAGCTTAAGGCTTGCATCGCGGTACGAATTATGGCGTTATTAGGGCAAAAGAGGGGCAGAAAGGAACACAAACACACATGCGGGCAGTTCGATATTGCGCCTTGTTGCTGGCCGGCCTTGGGCTGGGCCTTTCGCTGGTCTGGATCGATAAGCAATGGGCGGACGTGGATGCGGGGCGCACACAGACATTGCTTGCGGTGCGCGCCGGGCTGATCTGCACCGTTCGCCAACAGGGGGCGCTGCCGAACGTTGTGCAGGCAAGCGCGCTGCCCAAGCTGTGCAGAACGCTTGCCGGGCCGGACGCGTTGGACCGGGTCGCCTCGCTCGAAGGAATCGGCTATCGGCGTATGTCCAATACCCGGTACCGGCTGTGCGTGGCGCTGCACCGGCCCCGCTCGGCCGAACTGCCCGGGATGCGCGCCACGCTCGATGCAGCCGGGTGCATCGAGGAGGTTGTCGGGCCGGGGTTGACCGAGACGCAACCCTCCTGGCGCGGCCGGCGCAAGGTTTAGAGAGACAGCGCCCCGGTTTCACCGGCCCTGCCTTCACATTCGACATTGCGGGCTAGAGGCCCCAGATCGCCGGTTCGGCAAACTCGACCGAATTGTCGGCGGGGTCGCGGGTGTAGACCGACCGCGCACCGTTCGGCCAGCAGAAATCGGCCTCGACGCTGTGTCCCATCGCATCAAGCGCTATCCGGATGTCGTCGAGCGCGGTAGCGCGAAAACAGACATGCCCCGGGCCGCTGGCACCATGCGGCGGCACCGGCAACGGTGCATTCGGCGCCACAAGTCGGGTTTCTGCAGGGTTGAAGATCAGCAGCATCTGGCCCGCGCAGCGGAAAAAGACATGCCGGTTGCCGACGCGCTGATGCCGTCTGAGGCCCAAGCCAACGCCATAAAACGCCTCCGCTGCATCCAGGTCAGGCGCGTAGAGACAAGTCTCCAAAATGCCGCCGAGGCGCAAACTCATCCGCCCGCTTCGCCGCTGCGCGCCGATTTGGTGTCGCGGGCCGCGGCAAGGGCGGCCGACAGCACCGCGCGGTCGCCGATCTGATTGGCCAAAACCAACACCAAGCGCGCATTCAGCGCATGGCTTTCGGCCGCGCTCAACCCCTCATGTAGCGCAAGCAATTCGGCGTAAAACCCGTCCGGATCGGCAATATTGGGCGTAACGATTAGCGCCATATCAACGCCCAAGCGCCACATGCAGCGCCGCGGCCACGGCTTCCCCGTCAAAGCCGGTCCAGCGCGCGGCAACATGCTGGTCGGGGCGTATCAGATAGACCGCCGAGGGGGCCGCAGCCAGATAGCGCTCGGCCAAAAGCGGCCAGCCCTCACTCGACAACACCAGCGGCGCGGCGGTAACCCCATGCGCCGTCACCGCCGCGGCATCGGTGTTCAGCGCGAGGATCTGAAAACCCTGGCCGAGACAATCGAGCAGCCAGCCTTGCGCGGTCGGCGCATCGCAGGCCGCAGCCCCGGGCCGGGTGCGGGCGGGCAGCGCGGCGCAATCGGGCCCGTTGAGCGGCGAGCCGTCATAGATCGCCGGCACCGAGAGCCGGCCGGAATTGACCAATGCGCGCGCGAAGGGCGCCGTCTCGGCCAGATCGAGCACGGCATCGCGGAACATCCGGCTGACCGGCGTTTTCGGGGTGAGAAAATCGGTGGCGCGGGTCGAGTTGAGGATATTCTCCTCCGCGGCATGCTTGCGCTCGGCATGATAGCTGTCGAGCAGCCCAGGCCCCGCCTGGCCGGCCAGCACCGCGGCCAGCTTCCAGCCCAGATTGTCAATATCCTGCATGCCGCCATTGGCCCCACGCGCCCCAAAAGGCGAGACCTGATGCGCGGCATCGCCGGCAAAGATCACCCTGCCATGGCGGTAGCGCTCCATCGAACAGCATTGGAATGTATAGACCGAGACCCATTCGAGCGTGAAATCCACATCCGGCCCCAGCATGGCCTGCACCCGCGGGATGACATTCTCGGGCTTGACCACCTCGGCGCGGTCGATGTCCCAACCAAGCTGAAAATCGATCCGCCAGATATCGTCGGGCTGCTTGTGCAGCAAAACCGATTGATCGCGGTTGAAGGGCGGGTCGAACCAGAACCAGCGCTCGGTCGGAAAGGCGGCCTTCATTTTGACGTCGGCGATCAGGAAGTTGTCCTCAAAAACCCGCCCGTCGAACCCCAGCCCCATCATGCCGCGCAGGGGCGAGCGGGCGCCGTCGCAGGCCACCAGCCAGTTGGCCTCGGCGCGGTAGGGCCCGTCGGGCGTGTCGATGTCCAGGGCAATATGATCCGCGCGTATCTCCATCGCCGTGACGGCGTTGCGGCCGCGGATCTCGATCGGCGCACCCGCGGCCTGGACGGTGCGGATCCGCTCCACAATAAAGCGCTCGAACCAAGGCTGTTGGAGGTTGATGAAAGCCGGGCGGCGATGGCCGTCCTCGGGCAAAAGGTTGAAGTTGAAGATCTCGCGCGCGTCCCGGAACACGCGGCCGCGATTCCACACAACCCCTTTTTCGACCATCGGATCGCCACAGCCCAGACGATCGGCGATCTCCAGCGTCCGCTTGGCAAAGCAGATCGCCCGGCTGCCCGTACCCACCCCGTCATGATCGTCAAGCACCAGAACGGGCTGACCCTTCAGACCCAGATCGAGCGCCAGCGCCATCCCGATCGGCCCGCCGCCGACGACCACCACCGGGTGGCGGACCGGCGCCGCGGCATCCTGATCCAAGGTCCGCTGATAGGGGTACAATTGAAATTGCGTCTTGTAACGTTGGTGAACCATAGCCCATGCCCCTAAGCCTTAGTCGTTGTCAGCTGGATCCCCACGGCCCATCGTCTCTTGCTCAACCTCGATCACGTCATCTTTTCCTTCACTCGGATCGGCTTGGTCCCCACCGTCTTCATCCACTCGGGTTCTCGTATCAGCTTGTAGAGAAAGAGCGCTGGCAAAGAAACCGGCCGCGACGAGCGTTGGCACCACCCAAACCATCTTTTCGGTAATGTACGCAACCGCGAAACTCGGAACCAAAACGATGAGGGACCTTAGCGCCGCCTCCTGCCATCGGATTTTCATCAGACTTGCTCCGTATAGAGCCAAACAAATTTCGCCTTTAAAGATGTTTTTTAACTGCCGACCTAGGTTTTTAAATACGCGAAGCAAGTCGAAACAGGCGCGCACCGCCTGGGTCTAAGTTAAAGCGCAGTCGGGCGTTGTGCGACAATGGCGTTGGCACCGCTTTGTGTCACGCGACGCCACCGTTTCCGTCGGTCCAATAGCCAGCGGCGGAGGCCACGCGCCCATATGTAAGATAGAAATCGTCAAGCTGGGGTGGCGCAAGCCCGGCATGCTGAAGCTGGACATGCGCCTGGCCGCGATGGTGGATCTGATGCTGGAAAAGATGCAGGAGCAGCCAGTCGACCCGCTCGGCCACCATGCCCTCGCGCCGCTCGGTCAGGCGCACGGCCTGAAGACTGGGCGGTGTCAGCCCAGCGCAGAAGCTGCATAGGGCGGCATCGGAGGCGGCCTGCGCCGCGGCCAAAACCGCCGACTCTTCGATGGGCCGGCGCACATAGACGCCGCGCCCTTGCCCGCCCTCACGCAGCGCATCGATATAGTAAAGATCGACTTCGTAGATATGGTTGAGCGTCTCGCGCAGTGAGGGGAAAAACCCCGGGCGCGGGGCAGCAAAGGCCGCGGGGTCGAGCGGCGCCAGGGCGGCATAAAGCGTGGCATTGGCCCAGGCATTGTTGCGCGCCTGTTGCAGGAAATAGCCCGGATCAGTTACCGCCGCCGCCATCTCCGCCGCTATCTCCGCCGCCATCCCCACCTCCAATACTGCCACCATCGGGTGAGCCACCAATGGCGGTCGTTTCGCGATCCGCCTGCCCCTTGCAAGCTTCAAAGCCCGGGCGCTGCAGGATCAACGCATTCATCTGGGCACGCAGATCGTCATACTCGCCCGCCAGCCCCGCGGCAGCAAAACGGGCCGGCGCGTAGTACATCGCCACCGCCCAAACCAGAGAGACGGCAGACGGGCGGGCGAGCGCGTTCCGCGCCCTTTTGCGCCCGAACGAGGCTGTAGAAAGCCTGGCCGCCATAGCCTTGGCGCAACCGCCGGCGCAGGCGCGTGGCCCGCCGGATCCTGTTTCGCGCGCGAAACCGCACAGACCAGCCCGACATCACCGCGCCATCGCCCCGATTTCCCAGATTGCCCAAATCGTCCAATGCCGTGCATCGGCCGGGAACCGGCACATCCCACTCAGCCCTGCAGCGCCTGCCACATCGCCTTGTCGCGCGCGGCTGTCCAGATCCGCGGCGTGTCGATGTCCAGCGCCTCATCATAGGCCCGCGCGACATTGAAGGGCAGGCAGTGCTCATAGATCGCATAATCGGCAAACTTTGGGTCACAGGCGGCGCGGGCGGCATCCCAGGCCTCCTTCAGCGAGCCGCCGCGCAGCGCGACCTGTGCCACGGGCCGGTAAGTGGAGCGCACGAAGTCGGCCGTGCTGTCGAGGGCGGCATCGACCATTTGGGTCCCGACCAGCGCATCGCCGCGCCCCGGCGCGATGGCATCGAGATCGAAGCGGCGGATCCGCTCCAACGTGGCGGGCCAGTCATGGAAATGCCCATCGCCGCAATAGCAGGCGGAGCGGTATTCCACGATATCGCCGGTAAACATCACATTCGCATCGGGCACATAAATCACGATGTCGCCCGCAGTATGCGCCCGGCCCAGGCCCATCAGATCGACCCGGCGCCGACCCAGATAAAGGCTCAGCCGGTCGGTGAAAGTGGTGGTGGGCCAGGTCAGGCCGGGGATTTCCTCATGCCCCTGAAAGAGCCGCGGGAAGCGATCGAACTCGCTATCCCAATCTTCCTGCCCGCGCTCGGCGACCATGGCGCGGGCCTTTTCGGACATGATGATCTCGCGCACGCCATAGGCCGAGGCGCCCAACACCCGCACCGCATGGTAATGGGTGAGGGCAAGATGGGTGATCGGCTTGTCGGTGACGGAGCGGACCTTTTCGATGACCTTGCGGGCCAGGCGCGGCGTGGCCTGGGCCTCGACGATCATCACGCTGTCATCGCCGATGATCACCCCGGTGTTCGGGTCGCCCTCGGCAGTGAAAGCCCAAAGCCCAGGCCCGATTTCGGTGAAGCTGACGGTTTTTTCGGCCATATCGCCGGCCGAGGCGAAGCTTTTGGTCATTCCACGATCTCCTCGCGGGTGCGGCGCAGGGTGTTGGATTGCATGCGGCACAGCTCTGGGCCCAGCGTCTGGAAACAGCCGGTCATGAAACCGGACATCTTGCGGGCCACCGAGCGTCCCGCGCGCGGCCCTCGGGCGCGCTATGAAAGGCCAGCATCGCCTCGATCTGGGCCAGCGCAAAGGTCCCCACCGCCGCTTCGATCATTGCGGCTTCCATCTGGGGACGCATCGCTTGGACCTCGTCCACGATGATGGCGGTGGCCTGGGCCAGCCGCTCCTGATCCTGAGCCAGGTTGGGCGGCAATCCTGCGCGCAGCGGCGACAGCACCATGTCGGGCGCCATCATAGCGTCCATGGCCTGCCGGTTGGCCGGCAGGGCGACATAGGCCTCGGCCGCTTCGCGCAGACGCGCATCGGGGTCCTCCTGAGCCGCGGCAGGGGCCGCCTGCAGGGCCAGGGCGAGGAGGAGACCGCGCATCATGCGCCCCCCCAATCCGGCTCGGCCGGGGCGGGCAGGATCTCGCCCACACAGCTGCCAAACCCGATGCGATAGCCATCGCCCTGCGCCCAGCCGCGCAGGGTCATCACATCGCCGTTTTCCAAAAAGCTGCGGGTTTCGCCCGTCTCAAGCGTGATCGGCGTTTTCCCGCCCCAGCTGAGCTCCAAAAGGCAGCCGCGGCTGTCGGGCGTGGGGCCGGAAATGGTGCCCGAACCCAAAAGATCGCCGGTCTGCATCAAACAGCCGCCCACCGCATGATGCGCAAGCTGCTGGGCGGAGGCATAATACATCTCGCGGTAATTCGTGCGGGCGATGGTCGAGGGCCGCGCCGCGCCCGCGGGCTGCATCTGGATTTCCAGATCGATGTCGTAAAGCATCGGGCCGGGTTCCCGCAGATAGGGCAAAAGCGGGCGTCCGCGTGCCGGCGTGGCGGTGCGAAACGGCTCCAAGGCGGCCTTGGTGACCACCCAGGGGCTGATCGAGGTGGCAAAGACCTTGGACTGGAACGGGCCGAGCGGCTGATACTCCCAGGCCTGGATATCGCGCGCCGACCAGTCGTTCAGCAACACATAACCGAAGATCATCGCATCGGCCTGGGCCACCGTCACCGGCTGGCCCATCGCATTGGGTGTGCCGATGACGGCCCCCATCTCCAGCTCGATATCGAGCCGTTTGCAGGGACCGAAAACCGGCACTTCGGCATCGGGGGGCTTCATCTGGCCCAAGGGGCGGGGGATCGGCGTGCCCGAAACCACCACCGTGGAGGCGCGGCCGTTATAGCCGATGGGGATCGACAGCCAGTTCGGCGGCAACGCGTTCTCGGCGCCCCGGAACATGGTGCCGACATTGGTCGCGTGATGCCGACCGGCGTAAAAATCGGTATAGCCCTTGACCTCGAAGGGCAGATGCATCGTGGCATCGGCGCGGGCGCGAAGATAAGGGCCCGCGACGCGCTCGGCGCCTTCGGCAAGCAGCGCCGTCAACCCCGCACGCACCGACGCCCAGGCCGCCGGACCCAGCGCCATGAAGGCGTTGAGCGCGGGTGCCGCAAAAACCGGCGCCCCGGCATCGATCAGCCCGGCCGCCTCCAGCCCAGCCAGATCGAGGATCTGGTCGCCGATCGCCACCCCGCAGCGCGGCGCATCGCCGGCCGAGAACACCCCGAAGGGCAGGTTGTTGAGCGGAAAGGATGCCTCCGGCGCATTCGCGCCCGCCACCCAGCTTGTTTTCAGCATCGTTTATCCCTGTCGGTCGTCGGTCTTCTCGTTCAGTCGCCGCCCCCACCATCGCCGCCATCGCCCCAGCCGCCGCCGCCATCGCCGCCGCCCCTGCCGCTCCAGCCGCCGATGCCCAAGGCATTGCAGATGAGCACCAGGCACAGCCCCGCGCCCAGTGCCGAGATCAGCGGGTAGTCCATGACAAAGGCCATCGCGATCTCGAGGGTCGAGCGGTCCGAGCCCGGCGCTTGCAGAAAATCCATCTCACGTTCCTTCGACGCACTGCTCACATGCAAGCAGGAAAACGCAGCCAAGCTGGGACGGCAAGTCCGTGCCGTCGGCTATTTCAGCCCGGGCGTGCCGTCGAACTTCTTCTCCAGCCCCTCCCAGCAATCGATATAGTCATCCTGCAACGGCGCCTCGGTCGCGGCAAAGGCGGTCAGCTGCTGGGGAAACCGGGTCTCGAACATAAAGCTCATCGTGTTGTCGAGCTTGATGGGCTCCCAGCCATCGGTGGTGGCCTTCTCAAAGGCGTTGCGATCCGGCCCATGCGGCAGCATGCAATTGTGCAAGGAAATGCCGCCGGGCACAAAGCCTTCGGGCTTGGCGTCATACTGGCCGAACACATTGCCCATCAGCTCGGACATGATGTTCTTGTGATACCAAGGCGGGCGGAAGGTGTCTTCCTGGGGCAGCCAGCGGGGCGGGAAGATCACAAAGTCGATATTGGCGGTGCCTTCTTCGGCCGTGGGCGCGGTCAGCACCGTGAAGATCGACGGGTCGGGGTGGTCGAAGCTGATCGCACCGACCGGAGAATAGCAGCGCAAATCATATTTGTAGGGCGCATAGTTGCCATGCCAGGCGACCACGTCGAGCGGCGAGTGCCCGATCGTGCAGGCATGGAAATCGCCGCACCATTTGACGATCACCCGATGCGGATCCTCGCGATCCTCATAGGCAGCGATGGGGGTTTTAAAGTCGCGCGGATTGGCCAGGCAGTTCGCGCCGATCGGCCCGCGGCCCGGCAGGGTGAACTTGGCGCCGTAATTCTCGCACACAAAACCGCGCGCCTCGCCATCGGGCAGGCTGACCTTAAAAGCCATGCCGCGCGGCAGCACGCAGATCTCCAGCGGCTCGACCTCCATCAGCCCGAATTCGGTAAAGATCTCCAGCCGGCCATGCTGGGGCACGACCAAAAGCTCGCTATCGGCCGAGAAAAACACCTCATCGACCATGTCGCGATTGGCCAGATAGACATGGGCGGCCATGCCGACCTGGCTGCCCACATCGCCGGCGGTGGTGAAGGTCCGCATGCCGGTCACAAAATTGCACCCTTCAGCCGGGAACGGCACCGGATCCCAGCGATACTGGCCCAGCGAGATCACATCCGGCATGACATTGGGCGCGGTTTTCCAGTAAGGCATCGCGATCTTGGCAAACCGGCTGGTATGTTTGACCGAGGGGCGGATGCGGTACATCCAGGAGCGCTCATTCTGCCCGCGCGGCGCGGTGAAGGGCGAGCCTGAGAGCTGTTCGGCATAAAGCCCGTAATTCACCCGCTGGGGCGAGTTGCGCCCCTGGGGCAGCGCGCCGGGCAGCGCTTCGGTTTCAAAATCATTGCCAAAGCCGGGCAGATAGCCGGGCGTGGTGCCGTAGCGGCTGTCATGGCTCTCCAACGCATGGGGAGATGTCTGCTTGTTCATCCCGTCTCCTCCCATCTCGGAACGGCACTTCTTTGGGTCAAGGATATCGTTGCAGATGCAACGATGTCAATCGGAAAGGCTTGCCGGAAAGGCTTGCCGGAAAGGCTTGCCAGAAAGGCTTGCGCGGTCGGTCTTCCGCACGCTAGATCGTTTCATGCGCAACGAACCCGGCCGCTTCGACCTGGAAGGCTTCCTTCCCTACCAGCTTGCGGTGCTCGCCGCCCGGGTCAGCCGCGACTTTGCACGGCTTTATTCGCAGGAGTTCGGCATCACCATTCCCGAATGGCGGGTCATCGCGCATATCGCTCAGGCCGGAACCGTCAGCGTGCGCGAGATCCACGCCCGGGTCGATATGGACAAGTCGCGGATCAGCCGCGCGGCAGGCCGGCTTGAGGCCGCAGGGCTGGTCGTCAAAGCGACGTCAAAGGGCGACCGCCGTCTTGTCGCCCTATCGCTGACCAAAGCGGGCTGGGCGCTTTATACGCGGATCGTGCCGATGGCGCAGCGCTATGAGACAGAGGTGCTTTCCCGGCTCGATCCAGAGACGGCGCAGCGCTTTCGCGGCACGATCCGGCAATTGCTCGAGGAGGAAGCGGTATGAGTGTGGTGCTTTACGACTACTGGCGCTCTTCGGCGGCCTACCGCCTGCGGATCGCGCTCAACCTGCTGGGGATCGACTATGAAGCGGTGCAGATCGATCTGGCTGCGGGCGCTCAGCGCAACGCCGAGAACCTGGCCCGCAACCGTCAGGGCCTGGTTCCGACCCTTGAGTTCGACGGTTTGACCCTCACCCAGTCGCTTGCGATTTTGGAGTATCTGAACGAAACGCGGAATGCGGGTTTCTTGCCGGATGATCCGCCGGGCCGGGCGCGGGTACGGGCGCTGGCCTATGCCATCGCGATGGAAATCCATCCGGTGCTTAACCTCTCGGTTGCGCGCAAAGCGGTCGACCTTGCGGAAGGGGCAATCGACATGAAGGGCTGGATGCAGAGCTTCATGCCCGAACGCCTGCGGGCCTTTGAGGCCATGCTCGACCACAGCGCCACCGGGCCTTTCTGTCACGGCTCAACCATCGGCTTGGCCGATATCTGCCTGGTACCGCAGGTCTACAACGCGCAGCGCTGGGAGATCGATCTAACGCCGCTGCCCAGGACAGCCCACATCGCGGCCGAGCTTGCGGCGGTGCCGGCCATTGCCGCGGCGCATCCCGATCGGGTCGGCCCGCCCTGACGGCATGGCTTTGCAATTGCGCCGCGCTGCGATAGAGCAGGCCGATGCAGCGCATTCACGTCATCGGCGGCGGCATGGCCGGCAGCGAGGCCGCTTGGCAGATCGCCCAGGCCGGCCTGCCCGTCATCCTGCATGAGATGCGGCCCCAAACCGGCACGTTTGCGCATCAGACGGACGGTTTGGCCGAGCTCGTCTGCTCCAACTCTTTCCGCTCGGACGATGACGCGACGAATGCCGTCGGGCTTTTGCATTGGGAGATGCGTCAGGCCGGCGGTTTGATCATCGCGACGGCCGATCGCCACGCTCTGCCCGCTGGCGGTGCGCTGGCGGTCGACCGGGCGGCGTTCTCGGCCGAGGTGACCGCGCGTCTTGCGGCGCATTCGATGATCGAGATCCGGCGGGGCGAGGTGGCGGGTCTGCCCCCGGCCGATTGGCACCAGGTGATTGTGGCCACAGGGCCGCTGACCTCGCCCGCGCTTGCCGGGGCGGTTCGGTCCCTAACCGGCGAGGATGCGCTGGCTTTCTTCGATGCCATCGCCCCGATCGTTTATGCCGAGAGCATCGACATGACCCATGCCTGGGCGCAATCGCGCTATGACAAGGGCGCAACCGAGGCCGAGCGGCGGGCCTATATCAACTGTCCGATGGATCGCGACCAGTACGAGGCATTTGTTGATGCGCTGCTGGCAGCCGACAAGGTGCCCTTTCATGACGGCGAAGATGCGCCCTATTTCGAGGGCTGCTTGCCGATCGAGGTGATGGCCGCGCGGGGGCGCGAGACCCTGCGATACGGCCCGCTCAAACCCGTGGGGCTGACCAACCCGCACCGGCCCGACAAGCCTTATGCCGTGGTGCAGCTGCGCCGCGACAACGCGCTGGGCACGCTCTACAACATTGTGGGGTTTCAAACGAAGATGCGCTACAGCGCCCAGGCCGCGGTGTTTCGCACCATTCCGGGCCTGCAGGAGGCGCGCTTTGCCCGGCTGGGCGGGATCCATCGCAACACCTTCATGAATGCGCCCCGCCTTCTCGATGCACGGATGCGCCTGCGCGCCCAGCCCAGGCTGCGTTTTGCCGGTCAGATCACCGGGGTCGAAGGCTATGTGGAAAGTGCGGCTATGGGGCTTCTGGCCGGGCGCTTGGCCGCCGCCGAGGCGGTTGGGCGCGATCTTGCCCTGCCGCCGCCTCAGACCGCGACAGGGGCGCTGCTGGCCCATATCACCGGCGGGGCCGACGCCGCGACGTTTCAGCCGATGAATGTCAATTTCGGGCTCTTCCCGCCGCTTGCCGGTGCGAAAGGGGGTCGACGCGGCAAGCGCGACCGCGCCATGGCCTATACGGCGCGCGCCAAGACCGCCTGGCAGGGCTGGCTGGCAGATCTGCGCGCGGTCGAGGGCCTGACCGCCGCCCAATAGCCGCCCCGCCGGGTTGGCAGCCTCCGGCTCGACATCCGACGCACTGCCGGACCCCGGCTCGACATCCGACGCTTTGGCGACCTCCTGTTTAACAGCCCTCGGTTTGACAGCCCTCGGTTTGACAGCCGGCCGGGCACCCTTAAGGTAGGGCGCGGGAGGTGGTCCATGGCGGCGCGGAAGTTTCTTGACAGCGTGTATGATCTCGATGGGGTGGCCGATACCAAGGCGCTCTATGCGGATTGGGCGGCGACCTACGATGCCGAGGTGGCCGAAAACGGCTATGCCACGCCCCGCCGTTGCGCCCAGGCGCTGGCCGATGCGGTGGGCCAAGGAGGGGCCGATAGGGCGGCCAATGAAGCGGCCAATGAAGCGGTCGGCAAAGCGGCGCCGCTCCTCGATATCGGCTGTGGCACCGGGCTTTCGGGTCTGGCCTTTGCGGCGGCGGGTTTCACCGCGCTGGACGGCTCGGACCTCACCGAGGCCATGCTGGACCAGGCCCGCGCGCGGGGGGTTTACCGGCGCGTCTGGCTTGCCGATATCAGCGCCGATGCGCCTTTTGAGACGGGCCGCTACACCCATGCCGCGGCGGTGGGCCTGATCTCGCCCGGGCACGCCCCGGCCGGGTTGATCGACGCCGTGATGGCCGCCCTGCCCTCTGGCGGCTGCTTTGTCTTCTCGCTCAACGACCATGCGCTGGCGGATCCCAGCTACGAAGGGCGGGTGCGCGAGCACGCCGATACCGGTGCGGCCCAGGTGCTCTTTCGCGACCATGGCGACCATCTGCCGGGGATCGGCCTGCAATCGACCGTCTATGTGCTGCGCAAACGCTAGACGGCGGCGGCGGATGTGCGCACGCGCTTTGCCCCCTCCCCGACCGGGCCGCTGCATCTGGGTCACGCCTTTTCGGCGCTGACCGCCTGGGATCTGGCACGGTGCGCGCAGGGCGAGTTTGTTTTGCGCATCGAGGATATCGACCAAAGCCGGTCCCGGCCGGAATGGGAGGCGCAGATCTATGAGGATCTGCGCTGGCTGGGGCTTTTTTGGCCGCGGCCGGTCATGCGGCAATCCGAGCGGCTGGCGGCCTATCGCGCGGCCCTTCAGCGGCTCTGGTCCCAGGGGCTGCTTTTTGTGTGCACCTGTTCACGGCGCGACATCGAGACGGCGCTTAGCGCCCCTCAGGAGGGCGCCATCCCGCCGCCGGGCCCGCGCCATGGGCCGGACGGTCCGGTCTATCCCGGCACCTGCCGCGAACGGGGCCGGCCGCACCCCGGCGACCCCCTACCCCAAGAAGCGGTGCTGCGCCTCGATATCGCCCGTGCGGTGGCCGGGCTGTCGCGGCTGCATTATCTCGAAACCGGCCAGGGGCCGCAGGGAGAAACCGGGACGATCGACATAACGCCCACCCGCCTCTGCACCGAAATCGGCGACATTGTGCTGGCCCGCCAGGGCATGGGCACCTCCTATCATCTATCGGTGGTCGTCGACGATGCCGCCCAGGGCATCACCCATATCGTCCGCGGCCAGGATCTTTTTGCGGCAACCGCGATCCATCGGCTGCTGCAAACGCTCTTGGATCTGCCGGCCCCGATCTATCATCACCACCGGCTGCTGCGCGACGAAGAGGGGCGCCGGCTGGCCAAGCGCGACGACGCCCGGGCAATCCGGCTTTACCGCGCCGAGGGCCTATCGCCGGCCGCACTCAGGCAGATGGTGGGTCGAGCGGCACCATAAGCTCGACCTCGCAGCCTTCCCGGATGCCGGTGTAAAAACAGGAACGGCGGTTGGTGTGACAGGCCGGCCCGGTCTGATCCACGATCAAGAGCAGACAGTCGCGATCGCAATCGACCCGCAAATCGATCAGCCGCTGGATATGGCCGGAGCTTTCGCCCTTGCGCCACAGCGCCCGGCGCGAGCGCGACCAGTAGGTGACCCGGCCGGTCGCCAGTGTTTCCTTGAGGCTTTCGCGGTTCATCCAAGCCATCATCAGCACCGCGCCATCCCGGTCCTGGGCGATGGCCGGGATCAGACCCGCATCGGTGTAGGTCAGGCTTTCCGGGTCGAACTGCGTCATCGCAGCACTCCATCTCTTTTCAGCTGGCTGTCTTGGGGCTATTTACCGTCTCACAAAGCAGGAAGGAATGCCGGCATGGCCAGCCAGGACAGCGAGCTCATCAAGCTGTATTCCAAGCGGATCCTTGCCCTGGCTGCGGAGATCCCGCATCTGGGGCTGCTGGAGGACGCGCATGCGCGGGTGACCAAACGCTCGCCGCTTTGCGGCTCGACCGTCACCGTCGATCTTTGTGTGCACGAAGGACGCATCACCGCTTTCGGGCAAGAGGTGAAGGCCTGCGCGCTGGGCCAGGCATCGGCCGCCATCTTTGGGGCTCAGGCGCTCGGCCGAACCCGCGCCGAGGTCGAAGCCGTCCGGCTTGCGCTGCGCAACATGCTCCGCTTTGGCGCCGAGCCGCCAGCGGCTCCATTCGAAGATTATGCCGTTCTGGCGCCTGCAAAAGAGTACAAAAACCGCCACGCCTCGATCCTACTGGTGCTCGATGCGACGGTCGCGGCCTTCGACACGCTGGCAGCCGGCACCCCGCCCTGAAGCCGCGAAACGGGTTGGCACGCAAC
Organism: Pseudomonadota bacterium; assembly: GCA_039184655.1. Taxonomy (GTDB): domain Bacteria; phylum Pseudomonadota; class Alphaproteobacteria; order Rhodobacterales; family Rhodobacteraceae; genus J013. The sequence continues at coordinate 61,893 of JBCDAZ010000008.1, forward strand.
CGCCAACCGGCCATCCGACGGGTCCTGCGCCAAAAAAACCGCCGCAACCGGGTGCGCCGGCGCGGCGGCAGTCAAGCGGGCCAAAGGGATGCCCGGGATGGGCGGAGGCCGGAGAGGGACGCTCCGGCCCGGATGTCTTCGCCGAGGCGAAGGGCGAGGACGTGCGGCCCGCCAAACGCGAAAGAGCTGAAATCAGAAAAGCGCGCCAATGCCGAAAAGACAGGCGACGAACACGCTGAGCGCCGCCGCAGCCAGCGTGTCGGCCACTGTCTCCGGCAGTGTCACCGGCAGTGGCTCTTGTGACGCTTGTGGCGTCTGCGGCCGCCTTGCCGTCCAGCTCCGTGCCGCTGCGCAGGCTTGGTGCTGCGGCTTGGTCTTGACGCGGATCTGCTGCATGGCGCTGCCTCTCTCACTTTGTTCGCTTAATGTTCTACCACTCTGGGATCAGGTCAAGAACTTTTTACGAACATTAAGAAAACATTGAGATTTCTTTGGAACAGCGCAACGATCTTAGCGCGAATTGGCGCTCCTCAGCCCACCGATAGCAGCCGGACCGATTCGTCGCGCTCCATCAGCCAGAGCAGCAGCCGCAGCGCCGTGCGGCGCGCATCGTTGAGCTGATCATACTGCTCGACGACGAGTCGTGCCTCGTCCCGGGCCATACGCATGCGCGCGACATCCCGCTCCAGATCGGCGATGCGGAACCGCGGCAGGCCGGACTGGGCGTGGCCGATAAGATCGCCCGCCCCGCGCAGCCGCAGATCCTCCTCGGCGATGCGAAAGCCATCCTCGGTCTCGCGCAGCACCTGCAGCCGAGCCCGGGCCGTGTCGCCCAAGGGCGGGGTATAGACCAAAAGGCAGGTCGAGGCGGTCTCGCCGCGCCCCACCCGCCCGCGCAGCTGGTGGAGCTGGGCCAGGCCGAAGCGCTCGGCGCCCTCGATGACCATAATCGAAGCGTTGGGCACATCCACCCCCACCTCGATGACGGTCGTGGCAACCAGAAGCCGGCTGCGACCGGCGGCAAAATCGGCCATCGCGGCGTCGCGCTCGGCATGCGGCATCTGTCCGTGGACGAGCCCGACCTGCGCCGCGCCCAGGGCTGTGCGCAGCGCCGCGGCGCGATCCTCGGCCGCGGTCATGTCGATGGCCTCGCTCTCCTCGACCAGCGGACACACCCAATAGGCCTGGCGCCCCGCCTCCAGCGCCGCGCGCAGCCGAGCCACGATCTGTTCCAGCCGATCATTGGGGATCAGCACCGTCTCGATGGGCTGGCGCCCGGGCGGTTTTTCGTCAAGCACCGAGAGGTCCATATCGCCATGGCTTGCCAAAGCCAGGCTGCGCGGAATGGGCGTTGCGGTCATCACCAGGATGTCGGCCACCCCTTTGCGGCCCAACGCCATGCGCTGGCGCACCCCGAAGCGGTGCTGCTCGTCGATCACCGCGAGCCGCAGATCGGCAAAGGCGATATCGCGTTGAAAAAGCGCATGGGTGCCCAGGACGATCCCCGCCCGGCCCTCTTGGATGCGCGCGAGCTTGCCGGCCCGCTCGGCGCCCTTGTCGCGACCGGTAAGCACCTCCAAGCCGATCCCGGCGGCCGTAGCCATGGGCGCCAGCGCCATGGCATGCTGACGCGCCAGCACCTCGGTCGGGGCCATCAGCGCCGCCTGCCCGCCGGCCTCGACCGCGACCAGCATGGCCATCAGCGCCACCAGCGTCTTGCCCGCCCCCACATCGCCCTGCAGCAGGCGGTTCATCCGATGGGGCGCGGCCATATCGGCGGCGATCTCGGCGATGGCGCGGGTCTGAGCACCGGTCGGCCGGTAGGGCAGCGCGGCAAGCACCGCCGCGCGCAGATGCCCGCGTCCTGCGCTTTCCCGCCCCTTGCTGCGGCGCATCCGGGCCCGGGCCAAGGCAAGCGCCAACTGATGGGATAAAAGCTCATCATACCCCAGCCGCGCGCGCGCCTGGGTCGCGGCCACCTCCCCCCCCGCCGCGGGGTCGTGCAACGCGGCAAGGGCCGCCCGCCAGCCCGGCCAGCCTTCGCGCGCGATCACCCCGGCATCGATCCATTCCGGCAGCGCCGATGCCAGCCCGAGCGCGGCGTGCACGGCCCGGGCCATCGCCTTTTGGCTCACGCCCGCGCCGATGCTGTAGACCGGCTCGAAAGGCGGCAGGGCCTCGGCCTCTTCGGGGCGCAGAATGTGATCGGGATGCACCATCTGGGCGTGATTGTCGAAAAGCTCCACCTTGCCGGAAACGACCCGGCGCGCACCCGGCGGCAGCTGGCGCAGCAGCCAGTCCTCGCGGGCATGAAAGAAGACCAGCTGGAAATGCGCCTGGGCATCGCGCACCGCCACCCGGTGCGGCCGACCGCGGCTCCGCGGCGGGTGATGCTGTTCGACGCCGATCTCCACAGTCAGGGTCGCGGGCAGAGCCGCGCCGTGAATGCTGGGGCGCAGCCGTCGGTCGGTAAAACCGTTGGGCGGCGTCAGGATCAGATCCCGCGGCCGCGCGAATCCCAGCTTTTCCAGCGCCTTGGCGGTTTTCGGGCCGACGCCCTCCAGCGTCTCCAGCGGCGCAAAAAGCGGGAAAAGCGCCTCGGGGCGGCCTGTGCTCATCCGTCGATCAGGGCCAGCCAGTCATCCTCAGAGATGACGTCGACGCCCAGCTTTTCGGCCTGCGCCAGTTTCGATCCGGCGCCCGGACCGGCCACTACCAGATCGGTCTTTTTGCTCACCGAGCCCGAGACCTTGGCGCCCAGGCTCTCGGCCCGGGCCTTGGCCTCGGCGCGGGTGAGCTTTTCCAGGCTGCCGGTAAAGACAATCGTCTTGCCGGCCACAGCGCCCGACCCCGGATCCCGCGGCGCCATCGCCTCGACCGAGAGCTGCGCGACAAGACGATCCATCACAGCACGCGACTGGTCGGACTGAAACGTCCCGGCAAGGGCGGTCGCCATGACCTGCCCGACCCCATCGATCGACAGAAGATCGTCCAGCGCCTCGCCTGGCACTGCCGCCGCTTCCATCCCGGCGCTGAACGCTTCCCAGCTGCCGTAATGGCGGGCCAGCAAGGTTGCCGAACTTTCGCCGACATGACGAATGCCGAGGGCGAAAATGAGACGGTTGAGCGGAATGACACGCTTTGTGTCGATGGCCTCGAAGAGGTTGGCGGCCGATTTCTCCCCCCACCCTTCCACTGCCGAAAGCGGGTTGTCGCTGGCCGCAGCATGCCGACTGGCCAGCGTGAAGATGTCGGCCGGCTGGGCAATCCAACTCATCTTGTAGAACGCCTCGATCTGTTTTGCGCCCAGCCCCTCTATGTCAAAGGCCGCGCGCGAGACGAAGTGGCGCAGCCGCTCCACGGCCTGGGCCGGGCATATGAAGGTGCCGGTACAGCGACGCACCGCCTCGCCCGGTTCGCGGACCGCCGGGCTGCCGCATTCCGGGCAGGTCTCGGGAAAAACGTAAGGAACGGCGTCCGCGGGCCGTCGGGCGAGATCCACGGCCTTGATCTTTGGGATCACATCTCCGGCCCGATAAACGGTCACCCAGTCGCCGACCCGGATATCCACCCCGTCGCGGATCGGTGCGCCATTGCTGTCGCGCCCCGCGATGTAGTCCTCATTGTGCAGCGTCGCGTTGGAGACAACCACGCCACCCACCGTGACCGGGCGAAGGCGGGCAACGGGCGAGAGCGCCCCGGTGCGCCCAACCTGGATCTCGATGGCCTCCAGCACCGTCTGTGCCTCTTCGGCCGGAAACTTGTGCGCGATGGCCCAGCGCGGTGTGCTAGTGCGCGCCCCCAGCCGGGCCTGATAGTCGAGCCGGTCGAGCTTATAGACGATCCCGTCGATGTCATGATCGAGCGCCGCACGGTCGGCCGAGAGTGCGGCATAAAAGGCCAGCAAGGCCGCAACATCCGTGCAATGCGCTGTCCGCGGGTTGGTCGAAAAGCCCAGCTCGGCCAGCCGCGCCAACGCGCCCATCTGCGTCTCGGCCAGCGGCGCCGAAAGCTCCCCCCAGGCATAGGCGAAAAACCGCAAAGGCCGGCTGGCGGTGATCGTGGCGTCGAGCTGGCGCAGCGAGCCGGCCGCGGCATTGCGCGGGTTGGCAAAGGTCTTTTGGCCGTCCTCGGCCTGGCGGGCATTGAGATCGGCGAAATCGCCATGGCGCATATAAACCTCGCCGCGCACCTCCAGCACCGAAGGCGCACCCACCAGCCGCTGGGGGATATCGGCGACATGCCGGGCATTAGCGGTGACATTCTCGCCCGTCTCGCCATCGCCGCGGGTGGCGGCATGGACCAGCACCCCCGCCTCATAGCGCAGGCTGAGCGACAGCCCGTCGATCTTGGGCTCGGCGGTATAGGCGAGCGGCTCATCCGTCAGCCCCAGAAAACGCCGGATGCCGGCATCGAATTCGCGCACATCATCGTCGGAAAACGCATTGGCCAGCGACATCATCCGCTGGGCGTGCTGGATCTTGCCAAACCCTTCGGCCGGGGCGGCACCCACCTGGCCCGACGGGCTGTCGGCGCGGGTCAGCGCGGGAAACCGCGCCTCGATGGCGGTGTTGCGGGCCTTCAGCGCATCAAAGGCGGCATCGGAGATCTCGGGCGCATCCTCGGTGTGATAGGCCGTGTTGGCCCGGCCCAGCGCGGCGGCAAGGCGCGCCAGCTCGGCCCGCGCCTCCTCCTCCGTTAAGGCTGTAACATCCGTCTGCATGGGGCCTCCCTGCCCCATCTCTCGGCCCAAGACCGCCGGAAATCAACCCGGCTTGCCATCGCGCAGTGCCGACACCGCATTGGCATGGGCATCAAAGCCCTCATACTCGGCGAACTTCTTGGCCACTGGCGCCAGCTCGGCATAGCCCTTGGCGGTGACATAGCCGACCGAGGTGCGCTTGAGATAATCAAAGACCGAGAGCGGCGAATGCGTGCGCGCGGCCATATTGGTGGGCAGCACCGCATTGGGGCCGAGCACGAAGTTTCCGATGCAGACCGGCGTGTGCCGACCCATCAGGATCTCGCCCGCTTCGGTGAGGCTGCCCAGATGGGCATGCGGCTCATCGCTCTGGATTTCCAGATGCTCGGGCGCATAGGCATTGACGAAATCGATGGAGGCCTGGAGGCTATCGCTCAGCACGATGCCCCCGCGCGGCCCGCAGAGCACGGCCTGCGAGAACGCCACCCGCTGCGGCCCCATCTGTGCCCAGAACTCCGGCAGGGCGGCGCGGGCGGTTTCGGCCACAGCACGGCTGTGGGTGACCAGGAAGGCCGAGCTGTCCGGCCCATGCTCGGCCTCGATCAGAAGATCGAGCGCGCAGATCCGGCCATCGGCGGTCTCATCGGCAAAGATGATCGCCTCGGAAGGGCCGGCCGGCGGGCCGGGATCGATCCGGTCGGACAGAAGCTGCTTGGCGGCCACCACCCAGGGGCTGCCCGGCCCCACGATCTTGAGGCAACGCGGCACGGTCTTTGTGCCATAGGCGACGGCCGCCACCCCTTGCGCGCCGCCGGCCTTATAGACCTCCTCAACCCCGGCCAGCCGGGCCATGACCAGCGTGGCCGCGTCGATCTTCCCATCGGGCCCGGGCGGCGTGATGATGATGCGCCGGGGCACGCCGGCCACCGCCGCGGGGATCGCCGTCATCATCACCACCGAAGGAAAGGCCCCCTTGCCGCGCGGCACATAGCAGGCAACCGAGGCGATGGGCCGGATCCTGTCGCCCGCAAAGACGCCGGGCGACATCTCCTTCAGCCACATCTCCTCGGGCATCTGCGCCTCGTGAAAGCGGCGCACCCGGTCGGCGGAGAACTCCAGCACGCCGACCATCTCGGCGCCCAGCGCGTCTTGTGCGGCCTCGAAATCAGCCTTCGTCGCGGCAATCGCATCGGCGGTCACATCGGCGCGGTCGAATTCGCGGCCAAAACGGGCCAGGGCGGCATCGCCCTCTTCGCGCACTGCCGCCAGGATGGGGCGCACCTTGTCGATAAAGCCCGCAATATCCGTCTCGGCCCGCTGGAGCAGCGCCGCGCGGGCCGCCGGTTCCATCTGGCTCAGTTCGAAAAAGCTCACCTCGGGCATGGCCCTCACCTCGATTTGAGAAAGATCTCCAGCCCCACCAGCCGGTCGATGATCCAGACCGTGACCAGCGCGACCAGGATATAGACGACCGAGACGGCGGCAAGATCGGGGGTGATCAGGCTGCGGATCGAATTGTAGATCTGCACCGGCAGGGTGACGGTGCGGCTGTCGGTCAGAAAGAGGCTGACCAGAAACTCGTTGAAGGCGAGGATGAACATCAAGAGCGCCCCGGTGATCACCCCGGGCATGACCGCCGGCAGGGTGACGGTGAAAAACACCCGCCAGGGCGGCGCGCCGCAATTGGCCGCAGCATTCTCCAGCTCGGGATCGAGTGCTGAGGCCGAGGCCGCCACCGCCCAGATCATGAAGGGCAGGTTGATAATGCACAGCGCGATGCCCACGGGCCAGAGCTGGCCCAGAATGCGCATCTCGCCGAAAAAGACCATCATGCCGATGCCCGAGACCACCAGCGGAATGGTGAAGGGCAAGAGAAGATAGACCTGGATGGCCCCCGAAAAGCGCAGCCGCCAACGCACGGTGGCGAGCGCGGCCAGCAGCCCCGCGGGAATGGAAACGGCGGTACAGATCAGCGCAACATAAAGCGTGCGCCAGAAGGCCGCCCAGAAGGCACGCGCCTCGAAAAGCGCTTCATACCAGCGCAGCGAAAAACCCTCCGGCGGAAACCGGATGATCTCGCCCGAGGTGAAGGAGGCGCCCAGGATGATCAGCGTCGGCAGGCTCAGCAGCACCACACAGGCCCCGGTGATGCCCCAGATGACCCAGGCCTGGCTGCCCCTCATCGCCCGCCCCCCGCATTCAAGGTGGTCGCGGGCGAGAGCCAGAAGAACCCGGCCACGAAGACCGAGCCGACAAAAACCAGCGCCACCGACAGGGCCGCGCCCAGCCCGGCATTGGAGATCTGAAAGAAGCTGTCATAGATCGCCGAGGCGATAAAATCGTTGCTGCCCCCGCCCAGGATCTCGGGCATGGCGAAATCGGTGAGCGTGAGGGTGAAGACGACGATACCGGCGCCGACCAACCCGGGCCGCGCCATGGGGATCACCACATGGCGAAAGGTCGCGGGCCAGCTTGCGCCCAGCCCTTCGGAGGCCCGCTCCATATCCCGCGGGATCGCGGCCATCGCGGGCAGGATCAAGAGCACCGCAAAGGGCAGCATGTATTGCGTGAGGCCAAAGACAACCGCGCCGAAATTGTAGATGAGGTCGAGGGGCGGCAGGCCCAGACCGCCCAGCGCCTGGTTCACAATGCCCTGCTGACCCAGCACGATCAGCCAGCCATAGGCGCGCACCACCTGGCCGATGAAAAAGGGCAGAAACAGCGCCACCAGCAGCGCCTTGCGCAGGGCGGGGCTGTCCGAGCGCGTCAGCGCATAGGCGTAGGGAAAGGCCAGCGCCAGCGTGATCAGCGTGACCAGGATCGCCCCCAGCACCGAACGCCACAGCACCACGCGATAGACCGGACGGGTGGCGATATCGGCATAGTTGCCCAGCGAATACGCATCGCGCAGCCGATAGGTGGCGATGTCGAGCTCATGCAGCGAATACTCGATCACATAGCCCAGGCCGATGGCCAGGATCCCGACCAGAAGCAGGCTGGGCGCCAGATACGCCCAGCCCAGCCATGTTTTTCGTGCGTCCAAGCCTCAGCTCTGGAAGATCTCGGAGAATTTTGCGAACCAGATCGGCTGGTTGTCGACCAGGATCGGCGAGGGCACCGAGACGAGCTTGGCGAAGTCCTCGGGCGTCGTCGGATAGGCCGGATCGCCCACCAGATCGGCCGGCGGCTCCAGCCCCGGATAGACCGGCGGCAGGCCGAGCGCCGAGCACCATTTCTGCTGCGCCTCGCCCGAAAGGGCGTGGTTGATGAACTGCTTGGCCCAGTATTCCTCATTCTCTGGCAGACCTTTGGGGATCCAGAGCCCGTCGGTGTCGACCTTGCAGCCCTCGACCGGCACGGTCCATTCCACCTCGATGCCCGATTGCCGCGCGGCGCGGGCATTCACCGAGATGGTGCAGGCCAGATCGATCTCGCCGTTTTGGAACCAGGTGGTGAAGTCGGGATCCTCGCCCAGCAGCGGGTCGTTCGCTTTCAGCTCGCGGTAGAACTGATAGCCCGGCTCCATATTGTCGGGGATATCGTCGAAGGTCCCGCCGCCGGCGATCACTGCGATGGGGTTGAAGCCGATACCGTCATCGTAGAGCGCAACCCGGCCCTTGAATTTGGGGTCGAGCATCACCCGCCAGCTTTCCGGCGGGCCGTCGGGAAAGGCTTCGGGGCGATAGGCGCAGACATAGACATAGGAGTAGGTGTTGACGAGCGGATAGCCCTCCAGCCCCACCGGTTTCGATGCCGGCAGAAGCCCCTCGAGATTGGGCAGGTCGGAAAGGTCCACACAAGCGCCGCGCCGCGCCGAGATGGTGGCGTTGGTCGTGGTGTCCCAATTTACATGGATCGGCGGCACCCGGCCCTGATCGACCGCGGCCCAGATCTTGGGCTTGATCTCATTATCCTCGGTAAAGTCCAGCCGCACCGGAATGCCGGTTTCGGCGGTGAAGTCATCCGCCACGCCCGATTGCAGGGATTCGCCCCAGGCCCCGCCCCAGGCGCGCACGATGATCTCGGAGGGCTTGTCTTGGGCGCGCAGGATGCCCGGTGCGGCGAGTACCCCTGCTCCCGCCGCAGTGCCGGCCAGAAAGCGCCGGCGGCTGGTGATGAGTTTGGTCATGTCGGTTTCTCCTCTGTCGAAGCGTTTGTGGTTGGTCCGGGGAATATCATGATATCCTGCGCGGCCAGGCCGATGCGCAGGGTTTCGCCTGGGCCGTGTGGCGGCCGGCCTGCCGGATCGAACGCGGCCAGCCTTGCGTTCAGCGATGGCACGCGCAATTCGTAAAGCACCCTGTCGCCTTCGAAAACACGTTGATCGACGACCGCCTCCAGGCTGATCTCGGCGGTCTCGCCCGGCGCCAGAATGCGGATCCGCTCGGCCCGGATGGCAGCCTCGGCCGGGGCGCCGGCGCTCAGACCCGGACCCGGACGGCCCGGAAGCTCCGTCGTACCGATCCGCAGCGACGCGCCGGTAAATGTGCCCGGCAAGATCGAGGTCATGCCCAAAAATCCGGCGACAAACCGGTTGGCGGGTGCCTGGTAAACCGCCTCGGGCGTGGCGTCCTGCTGGATGCGCCCGCTCTCCATGACCAGGATGCGATCCGACATCACCAGCGCCTCGCGCTGATCATGGGTCACGTTAATCGTGGTCACGCCCAGCTCACGCTGGATGCGGCGGAACTCCAGCTGCATCTCCTCGCGCAGCTTGCGGTCGAGTGCTGAGAGCGGTTCGTCCAAAAGCAAAAGATCGGGATCGAAGGACAGCGCCCGGGCAATGGCCACGCGCTGCTGCTGCCCGCCCGAAAGCGCATCAGGCCGCCGGTCATCCAAGCCTTCCAGCCGGACCAGACGCAGCATCTGCCTTACACGCTCGGGGATCTTGGCCTTGGCAAAGCCGCGCATCCGCAGCGGATAGGCGATGTTCTGCGCGGCCGTCATATGGGGAAAGAGCGCGAGCCGCTGAAACACCATGCCGATGGCGCGGCGATGCGGGGGCACCGCGGCCATAGGTTTGCCGTCGATGGCCACCGCGCCCGAGCTGGGTGCCAGAAACCCCGCGATCATCCGCAAGAGGGTGGTCTTGCCGCAGCCCGACGGGCCCAGAATGGTCAGAAAATCGCCCCGCGGCAGGCGCAGCGAGGCACGATCCACCGCCAGCGTCCCATGCGGCGCCCCGCCCGACTTCGCGCCCGACGTCCCACCCGACGTCCCGTCAAATCGACGCGTGAGATCACGCAGTTCGACCATCATGGTCGGCTGGTTCACCTGCCCCTCCGCTCTACCGCCGTTCTGCCGCCATCGCAGCTTTTGCATTCGTTAACACGGCAGCTGTCGCCAGGCGAGGCTGAGTTGCGGCATATGTCAAGCTTCGCTGCCCATGCGCGCGGCATCGCGGCAGGTGGTGCGCAGGCCTTGGGCATCAAAGCGCGGCGGTGGTGCCCCCATCGATCATCAGCATCTGTCCGGTGATGTAGTTGGACGCGTCCGAAGAAAGAAAGATCGACGCCCCCACCAGATCATCGAGCGCGCCAAAGCGCCCCTGCGGGATCTTTTTCAGCATCGCCTCGGACCAGGCGGTGTCCTGATAGAAGACCTCCGTCAGTTCGGTGCGAAAATAGCCCGGGCCGAGGGCGTTGACCCGGATGCCCAAGGGCGCCCATTCCGCCGAAAGCGCCCGCGTCACCCCGAGAAGCCCGGTTTTCGAAGCTGTGTAGGGCACCGCCGTCGGCACCCCGAAGACCGAGGTGAGCGAGCAGATGTTCAGGATCGCCCCTGGCCTGCCGGCCTCGGCCAGCCCGCGGGCCACGCTTTGCGCGGTGAAGAAGGCGGCCTTCAGATTTGTATCGAGGATCCGGTCCCAAAGCGCCTCGTCCACATCCAGCGAAGGGCGGATCTCCTCCATCCCCGCATTGTTGATCAGGATATCGGGGCTGCGGCCGGAGAGCGCGTCGGCCAAAAAGGCGCGGTCGGTGATGTCGCCGGGCAGGCTCTCGGCCCGGCCACCAGCCGCGCGGATCGCCCCGGCCACATCCTCAAGCGCCTCGGCCGAACGCGCGGTGAGGAGGAGATCCGCCCCCGCCTCGGCCAGACCCTCGGCAATCGCGCGTCCGATGCCGCGGCTGGCACCGGTGACCAGCGCCAGCCGTCCTGCCAACGAAAACCGCGTCACTTCAGCTCGACCTCGACAAAGACGATTTCGGCCCCGGTTTCGTTGATCACATCATGCGAGACACCCTTCGGCCCGGCATAGGATTGCCCGGTCACGATGGTCTTGACATGCCGCGTGCCGTCATCCTCGGCAATGGTGAGATCGCCGCCGATCATGGGGACCACGACATAGTCATAAGCATGGACGTGGTGCCCCGTGGCAGTGCCGGGCGGAAAGCGCCATTCGGTGACGCGCACCCGCTCATTTTCGGTTTGCAGGGTCGCAATCGCCTGCCCTGGATCGTCGTTCATCACGCCCCCTTTCGGGTGATCACATAGACCCCGGTTTCATGCAGATCGGCCACCCAGCCGCGCTGCACCAGGATGGTCGTGGTCTCCTCCTCGATGATCGCAGGACCCTTGATGCGGTCGCCCGCGCCGAGCCGCGCGCCATCATAGATCGAAGCGGCGGTCTCAACGCCATCGGCGCTGAGCACGATGTAGCGAAAGCCCTTGGTTGCCCTCTCCGCGCCCTCACCCGGGGCGAGCGCGGCCCGCGCCGGTTTCTCGATCAGCCCGTAAAGCGCGCTTTCGATGTTCACCGCCTCGACCGGATTGTGCGGCTCGTTATAGGTGTAGAGTTCCTTGTGGCGGGTGTGGAACGCCTCGCAGATCGCGGGCAGGCTGTCGGGCGTGATCGGGCCGTCGGGGATTTCCACCGTGCATTCATGCACCTGGCCGACATAGCGCATGTCGAGCGTGCGCTTGATCGCGATCCGGTCGCGGGCAAACCCGTCGGCCTCCAGATCGGCGATGCCGCGCGCCTCGATCTCAGCAAAGCTGTCGGCCAGCCGTGCGGCCACCTCCTCGCCCTCGATGCGGGCCGGAAAGGGCGCCATGTAGTTGTACTTCACATCCGAGATGATCTGGCCGAAGGCGCAGAGCCCCGAGGCAAGCTTGGGAATGAGGATGGTCTCGATCCCCATCTCCTCGGCCAGCGCGCAGATATGCGCTGCCGTGGCCCCGCCTGCGCCCACCAGCACGAAGTCGCGTGGGTCGTCGCCGCGCTCGACCGAGACCCGGCGGATGCCGTTGACCATATTGTTGTTGACGATGGTGAACATGCCATGGGCGGCGCGTTCCACCGAAATCCCCAAGGGTTCGGCCAGATGGGTGTCGATCGCCGCGCGGGCCTTCTCGACCGAGAGCGGTAGGCGCCCGCCCACCAGCCCCTCGGGGTTGAGATAGCCCAGCACTAGATTGGCATCCGAAACGGTGGGCTGGCTGCCGCCCTGCCCGTAGCAGGCCGGGCCCGGATCGGCGCCCGCGCTTTGCGGGCCCATCTGCATCAGCCCCATCGCGTCGATCCAACCGATGGAGCCGCCGCCCGCGCCCAGCGTCTCGACCTGGATCATCGGCACACCCAGCCGGTAGCGCAGAAAGTCGATATTCTTGGCGACATTCGTCACGCCATTCTTGGTCAGCGTGATGTCAAAGGAGGTGCCGCCCATATCGACGGTGATGATGTTGGTCCAGCCGAAGGGCTCGGCCACATGCAGCCCGGCCTGGGGTGCCGAGGCAGGGCCGGAATTGATTGCATAGACCGAGCGGTCCGAGAGCACATCGCCGATGGCAAGCCCGCCATTCGACTGAAAGAACCGCACCGGCTGGGTGGCCCCGAGGGCGCGGAAATACCCGTCCACCGCATCGACATAGCTTCGCAGGGTCGGGCCGAGATAGGCGTTGACCACGGCCGTGGAGGTGCGGGTGTATTCGCGCACCTGCGGGTAAAGCTCCGAACCCACGGTGAGCAGCGCATCGGGCATCATCTCGCGCACGATCTCGGCGGCGCGGCGCTCATGGGCGGGGTTCAGCACCGACCACACGAAGGAGACGACGACCGAGGTCACACCCTCATCGATGAAGGCCTGGCAGGCGGCGCTGACATCCTCCTCGGCCAGAGGCGTGTGCACCGAGCCATCCGAGATCACCCGCTCGGCCACGCCCCGGCGCAGATAGCGCGGCACCAGCATGACCGCCGGCGGGTAGTCGGCATCATAACGGTAGCCGTCTTCCTTATGGCCCAGCCGGATCTCCAGACTGTCCTCATGGCCCCTGGTGCAGATCAGCCCGGTCTTGGCACCTTTGTGCTGGATGAGCGCGTTGAGCGCCACGGTGGTGCCGTTGATGCAGAGATCGGCGCCCGAAACGATGGCCTCCGGCGTCTCGCCGGTTGCCTCGGCGATCAGCGCCAGACCCGCCTTGATGGCCTGGGTCGGGTCGCCCGGGGTGGAGAGCGCCTTGAAGAGGCGCACATCGCGCCCCTGCTCGGCCAGCACGAAATCGGTGAAGGTGCCGCCGGCATCAATGCCCAGACGATAGGTGCTCATGCACGGGCCCTTTCCGCTTCAGTGGCGGCCTCATCGACGGTCAGCGACGCGGCATCGGCAAAGACCACGCCGTAATCGGCGCGCGCGCCCTCGATGCTGACCAGCCCGTTCTTGACATCCCACACGACCTTGTCGACCGGCCGCTCCAGCGGATCGCCGAAGCCGCCCCCGCCGGGGTTCATGTTGGCCGCGCGCTGGCCGGGATGGATGGTTTCGATGACATTGTCCTTGATCACCTCGGTCGCGCCGTTGCGGGTGATCTCAAGCTTGCCGACCTTGGGCTCGACCATCTGCGAGACCGCGCCCGAGGCGCCCATGGCCGGGATGCGCCGCCCCTCGCCGAAGGTCACATAGGTCATCTCGCCATTGAGCGGCTCGACCTCCCAGCGCGTGCCCGAGCCGCCGCGGAACTTTCCGGCGCCGCCGCTGTCGGTCATCAGCGAATAGCCATGGATGATGATCGGATAGGCATGCTCCAAAAGCTCGATATCGCCCGAGGTCAGCGCGCCGAAGCAGCATTCCGGCCCCACAGCATGCCAGCCATCCTGGGAGGGTGTGGCGCCCGCACCCGAGATGATGGTGGCCAGCACCATGGTGACGTATTCCTCATTGTGCCGCGCATCCCAGCCCGAGATCGTGCAGCCATTCGCATGGCCCCAGCTCGCCGCCACCTTTTCGGGGGCGGCCTTCTCAAAGGCCAGCCGCACCGCATCGGTCAGCGTCTCCATCGGTGTGGTGGTGCAGTTCGCATGCGGCGCGGGCGGGGCGGCGTTGCACAGCGTGCCCTTGGGCCCCATATCGACGCTCACACAGCGATAGAGCCCCTCATTATAGGGGGGCGGCAGCTGGGCAAACATCATCAGCCCAAGATAGACGCCCGAATAGCTGTTCCCCTCGTATGAATTGATGAAATAGGGGATCTGCGGCGGGCTTTCGATCGCGATGTGGCAGGTCTCGCCGGTGATTGTGACATTGGCGGTGATCTCGAAATCGCCAAAACCGTGGCCGGCATCCTCCAGGATCGCGGTGCCGGAATACTGCCCGTCCGGCACCTCGGCGATCAGACCGCGCATATGGGTGTCAGCCATCTCCATCAGCCGGTCGATGCAGGCCCGCACCTCCTCGACCCCGTACTTGTCTAGCAGGGCCGTGAGGTTCCGCGCGCCGACCTGACAGGCGCCGATCAGGGCGTTGAAATCCCCCTCCTGATCGCGACGCGCGCGCATATTGGTTAGGATCATGTTCAGGATGTCGTGCCGCGGCACGCCCTTATCCCAGATCTTGATGGGCGGGATCCGCAGGCCTTCGGCAAAGATCTCCTTGGCATCGGGGTTGTAGCCTGCCGGCACCGGCCCGCCGATATCGGTCAGATGCCCCTTGCAGACCGTCCAGAATACCAGCTCGCCCTTGTAGAAGACCGGGTAGTACATGCAGGTGTCGATGATGTGCGAGCCGGCATAATCGGGGTCGTTGTGCAGGATCAGATCGCCCTCCTGCACATCGCCCTCAAAGAATGTCCAGACCGCCTTCATCGCCGGGATCAGCGAGCCCAGATGAATGGGGATGTCCTGGCCCTGCAGGATCATCTCCGGAACATGGTTGAAGAGTGCCGTGGAGTAATCGTGCGCGAGGTTGAAGACCGAGGAGCGCGCGGTTTTCTCCAGGCTCACCGTCATCTCGCGCTGTGTGGTCTCCAAAACGCCGCGTACGACGCTCAATGTGATCGGATCGACCTCTGCCGCCATTCCCAACTCCCCCGTCCGCACTGTTCTTCTGCGCCCTTCCGCAAGCCTAGCCCAGCAAGATCGACCTGTCTCGGCCAGTAAAGCAAGGGAGATCGCAAATTTACCGCCCGACGGGTCGTCGCTGGGGCGGCGGCCGGCAAAGCTTTGACCGCTGCGGCAATCGACCCAGATTCGAGATAGACGGCGAACGGAGGACCGCCCATGCGCAAAACAAGCCGGCACCCGCAGATTTCGCGCTTGTCTGAGATTTTCGCGGCCTTCCCCGACCCTTTCCTGCGGGTTAGCACTCTGGGACAACGGGTGATGCGCAGCCCGGAAAGCCCGCTGAGCGAAGCCGAGCGAGCGCTGGTGTCGGTCTATGTGGCCCGGCTGAACGCCTGTGCGACCTGCTCTGCGCACTATAGCGGCATCCTGCGATCCTTCGGGCTTTCTTCGGACGATCTCGACGAATTGGCAGCGGAGCCGCACAGCGTCAACCTAGCGCCACGGCTGCGCCCGATCCTGGCGCTGGCCAAATCCCTCACCAAAGAGCCAGGGATCGACATCGCACCCCTGGCCGATGGCGTTTTGGCCGTCGGCTGGGACTATCGAGCCGTTGTTTTCACGGTTGCCGTGACCAGGTATGTCAACATGGTCACGCGGCTAACGGCCGGGCTCGGCCCGATCACGACAGCGCCGGCTCCAACACCCTTTCGCGCAACCGGACTTCAGCCGAGCGCCTAGGCAGCGTCGCTTAGGACCCGTCGGAAGACCGTATTGGCCGACCCCAGGCGATCCGCGCCCAAGCCCTTTCATGCAGGCAGTAGGCCACGAAGCCGCACAGCATGGAGATCAGGGCGATCTTGCCGCTGGTGCCGAGCGCGCCGGTAAAAGCAAAGCTGATCGCCGTCATCGCGAGCAGCCCGGAGACCTGCCAAGTGAGCGCCTTGGCGACGGTGCGTGCGGTGCTTTCCATAATCCCTCCTGCGTTTCACATCCGTGGGGTGGATAGCAGCTCGACTGCTCTCGCGGGAATTCTCTATTTCGTGCACAGTATCCATGTTTATGTGATAAAAATCAGCAATGACGATTCGATACGACAAGCGCGGCCGATCCGCCCTTCTGCGGGATCGCCTTTTGCAGGCAATGTCCCGGCAGGGCCTGTCGCGCAGCGCTCTCGCCCGTGCAACCGGGGTCGACCGCTCCACGATTGCGCAGCTTCTAGCCGACGATGCCGTGCGCATGCCCAATGCCCAGCTTGCCGCCGATGCCGCCCAGGCGTTGGGGGTCAGCGCGGATTGGTTGCTTGGCTTGACCGATCGGCCCGAACGCCCGGGTGATCTGCTTGCCGCGGCGATCCATATGAGCGCGGCCGAGCGGAGTGCTGCCACCCAGCAGATCCGCGACTGGCACCGTGAAGCGGCCGGCTACAAGATCCGACATGTCCCGGCTACCCTGCCCGAAATGCTCAAGACCCACAGGGTGCGGCTTTGGGAGTTTGGCGCCGATGCCCCGCCAGAGGCCGGCTGGAACGACGGGTTGGGCGCAGATTTCTTTGCCCAAAGCGCCTCTGATTTCGAGATCGCCTTGCCCGTGCAGGAGCTGACCGCCTTTACCGAAGGATCAGGCTATTATCGGGGTCTCGACCAGCCGGCGCGCCGCACGCAGCTTGAGATTTTGGCCCGAGCGGCTGAGGCGCATTACCCGCGGCTGCGACTCTATTTCTTCGATGAACGGCAGGTCTACAGCGCCCCGGTCACCCTTTTTGGGCCGCTGGTGGGCGCGCTCTATGTAGGCCGCTTCTACCTGGCCTTCCGCGAACGCGACCGGATCCGCTCGCTCAGCGATCATTTCGACTGGCTGGTCCGGTCGGCCCGCATCGGTGACCGCGATGCCGCCGACTGGCTGAAAGGGCTGGCGGGCGATATTTCCTGACCCCCAAGCGCCGCTGCGGGCCTGGCCAATCGCTGGGTCGTGCCAGCACCGCTCTGTCGCGGCCGCGCATCGCGGCCGTCGCGGGCCGGGCGGGGTTCGATGCCCCGGCCGGACCGCCGCGTTTTTACCGCCCCATGCCGGCATGCACCAAGACTGCGCCTGCCCGCGCTCGGTGCGGGCGCTCGGTGCGGGCGCTCGGTGCGGGCGCTCGGTGCGGGCGCTCGGTGCGAGTGCTCAGTGCGGTAGCGCATCCAGAGTTGCGCGGAATTTCTCCACGATCTCGTCGATATGGCGCTCTTGGGCGATGAACATCGGCGCCAATATCCCGACATCGCCGGTGAATTTTACGTGCAGCCCTTTCCAGAACATTTCTTTCTGGGTCCGTCCGCCACGGGCCCCCGGCTTGCCATCGGCATGCAGCTCGATCCCGGCCATCATCCCAATGGTGCGGATATCGCGCACCAGCGGATGATCCTTCAGGCTCATCACCGCCGTTTCAAAGTAAGGCGCCATCGCCTTGGCGCGCTCAAAAAGCCCCTCCTCGGCATAGATCGACAGCGTCGCCAGACCCGCCGCGCAGGCCGCGGGATGCCCCGAATAGGTGTAGCCATGAAAGAGCTCGATCGCCCCGCCCGGCGCCTGATCGGTCACCGTCTCATAGATCTCGCCCTTGACGGCCACGCCGCCCATCGGGATCGAGCCATTGGTGAGCGCCTTGGCCATGGTGATGATATCGGGCTCTACCCCGAAGGCATCGGCCGAAAACGCCCCGCCCACCCGACCAAAGCCGCAGATCACATCGTCAAAGACCAGCAAGATGCCATTTGCATCACAGATCTCGCGGATCCGCTCCAGATAGCCATGCGGCGGCGGCAGCGTCCCGGTCGAGCCCGCGACCGGCTCCACAAACACCGCGGCAATCGTCTCGCCGCCGAAATTCTCAACGATGCGCTGCAGATCTTCCGCCCGGTCCGCGCCGGTGGCCCGCCGCCCGGGCACAAAGAGCTCTTCATCGGTGAAGGTGTGGCGCATATGCACGACATTGGGCATCACCACCGGAAAGGCGCGTCGGTTATTGACCATGCCCGACAGCGACACGCCGCCGATATTGACCCCGTGATAAGCGCGCTCGCGGCTTACAAAGCGGAACCGGTTCTGCCCGCGCGCCTGATGATAGGCCATAACGATCTTCAGCGCCGTGTCGATCGCCTCGGAGCCCGAATTCACGAAGAACACATGGTCGAACGCATCCGGCAGCAGCCGGCAGACCTGCTCGGCCAGCGCAAAGCTTAGCGGATGCCCGGTGCCGAAGGGCGAGACATAGGTCATCTCTTTGAGGGTCTCATGCACCGCCTCGATGATTTTCGGATGGCAATGCCCCGCTGGCGAGCAAAAGAGCCCTGACGAGCCGTCGATGACCTGGCCGCCCTTATGGTCGGTCATATAGACGCCCTCGGCTTTGGTGATCAGCCGCGGTTCGGCCTTGAACCCCCGATTATCGGTAAAAGGGATCCAAAATTCCTCCAGCGAGTTCGTCTTGACATCGAGCGCCATGGCACCGCCTTTCCCTCAAGCTCCGCGACGTCCCGTCACGCCGTCCGCTCTGCAGATTGGGGGCAAACGGCCGGCACCTCAAGCCCTTCGCGCAGGGCCGCGCTGCGGCGTCGGCGCGCGCCGGCCTGCGCGGCGGGTTTCCGCGCGGTTACAGATCGCTTTGCATCCCGTTGTGCGGTATCTTTGCGATCGCGCAGGTATGTGCCGCAGCAATGTGGGGTCCGATCGGCATGGCTTCGGTCTATATCGCAACAGAGGTTGCCGATGTCCTCGCCCTTCACCCCTATCTTGCCGATCGCACATTTCGCGCCCTGCCGGTCCGCGAACAGGTCGCAGAACAGGCCGCGACCTTGTGGCATGCCCATCGCGCGGGCGATCCGCGCATCGGCATCCAGATCATGAGTTGGTGGCCTAGGGCGCGTGGGGTCGCCCTCGGTGCGGTCATGGCCGCCCCTTTCAGCGAAGCTGATGCACTTTTGACCGTGTCGCGGGAGCATGGATTTGCCGATTGGGCGGCGGTCGCGGCGTGCGGCGCGCTGACGCTCGATGCGCCGTTCGAGGCCGCGCTCGATGCCATGCTCGCCGGTTCGCTTTCGACCCTGACATCGCTGATCGCGGAGGATCCGGTGCTGGTTAGCGAGCGCTCTGTTCTGGGCCACCGCGCGACGCTGCTGCATTACCTCGGCGCGAATGGTGTGGAAACCCACCGTCAGCGCGTGCCACTCAATGCCGTCGAACTCGCCCGGGCCCTGATCGTCGCGGGTGCTTCGCGAATGGCAGAGGCGATCATGTATGGCGGAAAGCAAACGCCTTATCTGCTGGCAAACAGCAGCGCGCACCCCCGCAAAGCCGGCATTGCCGCCGGCCTCGCCCGCATGCTGGCCCCTCAGGAGAACGCAGCGCCAATCTAGCGTCCCGGCGCTAAGGCCAATGGCAAAAGGCTGTTGCGCCGCTACGGCAGCTGCGCGCGGCAGGAGCGCCGGATGCGTTTGGTCTAGCGAGCGTCGCTCTGGCTAAAATACACGCCATCCGGGCGTGGTTGCGCGCCAAGGCCTAGCGCGGTCTGGTCAGAAATGCCGTTGAGATGCCGACGAAAAGCCCGGCGAGGTGGGATTCCCAGCTTACGCCCGGACGGTTGGGCAGCACGCCCCAGATCATCGCGCCATAGACGAGCGCAACCCCAGCCGCCACGGCCAACGGGATTGGCCGGCGGTCGAACAAACCGCGGGCCAGTAAAAAGCCAAGCCAGCCGAAGATCAGACCCGAAGCCCCGACATGCAGCGCATCGCGTCCGATCACCCAGACCAGGGCGCCGCCGCCAAGGACCACAGCGGCGTTCACGACCCCGGCCAGACGCGCCGCTGTGACCGCGACGAGCCCGCCCAGAACCAGCACTGGCGGCGTGTTTGTGGCCGCATGCTCGATCGAGCCGTGCAGCACCGGCATGAAAGCCACGCCGGGCAGTCCTGCAAGCTCGCGCGGGGCCAGCCCCAGGACCGGATTCAGCGCATAGCCCGTGATCAGGTTGACGCCCTGCACGGCCCAGATCGCAAGCACCAGCCAGAGGACCCAACCCATTCGCCCCATGACCTTGCTGCGCATGCGCACCCCCTTGCCGAACCGGCGCAATTCTGCCCTATGCTGGCGCGCGACGCCACTGGCTGCGGGAGGAGACAGCATCATGCGGATGACAACCGAAGAAGCCTTCGTGAAGGTGCTGCAGCGCCATGGCATCGACACCGCTTTCGGGATCATCGGCTCGGCCTTCATGCCGATCTCGGATCTGTTTCCGCGCGCGGGCATCACCTTTTGGGATGTCGCGCATGAGTGCAATGGCGGCTATATGGCCGACGGCTACACCCGCTCGACCGGCAAGATGGCGATGATCATCGCCCAAAACGGGCCCGGCATTACCAATTTCGTCACCGCTGTGAAAACCGCCTATTGGAACCACTCGCCGATGCTGTTGGTCACGCCCCAGGCCGCCAACAAGACCATCGGCCAGGGCGGGTTTCAGGAAATGGCGCAGATGGCGCTGTTTCAGGATTGTGTGGGCTATCAGGAAGAGGTGCGCGATCCCGCCCGCATCGCCGAGGTGCTGACCCGGGTGATTGCCAAAGCAAAGCGGCTTTCAGCACCTGCCCAGATCAACATCCCCCGCGATGTCTGGACCCAGGTGGTGGATATCCCCCTGCCCCCGATCGTCGATTTCGAACGCCCAGGGGGCGGGGCCGACGCCAAAGCCGCGGCGGCAGCCCTGCTGAGCGCGGCGCGCTTTCCGGTGATCCTGAGCGGGGCGGGCGTGGTGCTGGCCGGGGCGATCCCCGAGACGGCCGCGCTGGCCGAGCGGCTCGATGCGCCGGTTTGCTGTAACTATCAACACAATGACGCCTTTCCCGGCTCACACCCGCTTTTTGCCGGCCCTTTGGGATATAATGGCTCAAAGGCGGGGATGGAGCTGATTGCCCAGGCCGATGTGGTGCTGGCGCTGGGCACGCGACTGAACCCCTTTTCGACCCTGCCGGGCTATGGGATCGATTACTGGCCCAAGGCGGCCAAGCTCATTCAGGTCGATATCAATCCCGACCGCATCGGGCTGACCAAGCCGGTCGCGGTGGGGATTGTGGGCGACGCCAAACGCGTGGCGGCCGATATCTTGGACGCGCTGTCGGAGAGCGCGGGCGATGCCGGGCGCGCAGAACGGCAGGCGACAATCGCCCAGACAAAGTCGGCCTGGGCGCAGACGCTCACTTCGATGGATCATGAGGAGGACGATCCGGGCACCAGCTGGAACGAACGGGCCCGGAGCCGCGAGCCCGAGCGGATGTCGCCGCGCCAGGCCTGGCGGGCGATCACCGCGGCCTTGCCGAAAGAGGCGATCATTTCTTCGGACATTGGCAACAATTGTGCGATCGGGAATGCCTACCCGACCTTCGAGGCGGGGCGGAAATACCTCGCACCGGGTCTCTTCGGGCCCTGCGGCTACGGGTTTCCGGCGATTCTGGGTGCCAAAATCGGCAATCCCGACACTCCGGTGGTCGGCTTTGCGGGCGATGGCGCCTTCGGCATCTCGATGAACGAGATGACGGCGATGGGGCGTGCGGATTGGCCCGCAATCACCATGGTGATCTTTCGCAACTACCAATGGGGGGCGGAAAAGCGCAACACCACCCTTTGGTATCAGGACAATTTCGTGGGAACCGAGCTCGATCTCGATGTGCGTTATGCCGAGATTGCCCGTGCCTGCGGCGTCGAAGGCGTGCAGGTCAGCACGATGGCGGCGTTGACCGAGGCGCTGAACGGGGCGATCCGGGCTCAGATGCGCGCGGGACGGACGACGTTCATCGAGGCGGTGCTGAACCAGGAACTCGGCGAGCCGTTCCGCCGCGATGCGATGAAGGCGCCGGTCGCGGTGGCCGGGATCGACCCGGCGGATATGCGCCCCCAGCCGGTCGCTTAAGCCAGAACAGCGCCCCGGCCGGCGTCGCCCACCCACCCTCCCCAACGCGGCCGGGGCGCGGCGCTTGGGGATCGAGCCTACCGCCCTTTCCGGGCGCATGGGTGGGCGGGTGGGGCGTCCGGAAAGGGCGGATGCTGCGCCTTCAAGGCAAAAACCCATAGACGTCGACCGGCGTCCAACCCATCTTGTCGCCCGGCGGGGCCCAGCGCATCATCAGGCAGGCGGTGTTTAAGCGTTGAAAAAACGTCGCCTCCACGGCGTACCACCCCGGTTCGGGGACCGCGAATTCCTGCCAACCTAGGGTCTGGCAGGCATGCCGCCCATCATGCTCATAGACCAACACGCCGCCGATGCTGACCGCCAACCCGTCATTGGAAAAGAACGCAATTCGCCAGAGCCCGGCACGGTCGAACCGCACGAACCCGTCGATATAGGCAATGACATGTGTGGCCACGTTCGAGGTCAGCGTGCGATCGCCAGGGTCGGTGTCGGGATAGTCGAACCCGACCAGCGGCGGGCCGGGCTTTCGGTAATGGTGGTTCCACGTCTCTGCATCCGCCAATTGCTTGACGTCCGGCGGATAGGCATAGGCCACGCGCAAACCCGACCGAAGCGCGGCCTCGTCCGGCTGCGGTTGCGCGGGGCTCAATCGAAGGGGCTCGGCACCCGCCTGGGGCGCGGCCAGGGTCACCCCGAGCAAAAGCAATGCAATCCAAACCAAAAACCGCCCCCGTTTGCCCATCATTCACCCATCATTCGGCAGGCAACTTTAGCGTCGGCGGGCCGATCGGGGCAAGCCAACGCGCAACAAGACGCGCTCTCTCGGGCATCAAGCGTCTTCCGACGCGCCCAAGACAAAAAGCGCGGCGAATTGGTAGCGGGCGAAAGCGACCGCTTTTCCCGATGCTGCGGGCAAGACCCTCCGGATCATCGCGCTTTGCGGCGCCGCCTGTTTTCCGGCATGCCACCTTGGGCGTCGAGCTCTCGGCCTGACACAGCCGGCGTCAGCCTTGTCTCTACGTCAAACCGTCCGATAGAGCCGCAGCGCGGGCATTCGAGCGACGTGACCAGATCGGCGATCGTGGTGCGGGGCGGGATTTGCGGGACCCAGCGGGCGAAGTCGATTTCGCGGCGCTGACGACACTGAAGACATAGGCAACGCAAGGTGTAAGCCCAGAATGATCCAACTGTTTCCAAAGAATTGGTCCTTTGCTATCGCCCGCAGGCGCTCGGCGCGGATGCAGCGCCGGGCCCGAGGCCGGGCCCGGTCAGCACAGATACCCCACCAGAGCAATGGCAAGGGCCAACACGCCTGCTAGGATCGCGCAATCTGCGAAAGTGCCGAACGTGCTGGTGCGCAAAGCGTCGCGAAAAAGCGTTTTGCGCGGCAGCCCTAGGCGCCCAAGCCTGGCCCGCCAAGCAGGGGAAGGCCAAACAGGGGAGTGCCAAAATTGGGAGCGCCCGACTCCTGTCCGCTTGCGCGGCGCCGCGCTGAAACCGGCGCGACCGGCTTCTAAGAGGAACGTGGCCGATTTTCCCACGGGGCGACCAGAGGGTCGGCCAGGTAGTCGGCCAGAATGAGGGCCAGAATGAGGGGCAGCGCAAGAGCTGGAGCGAAGAGCAAAAGGATTGCGCGCGGAGCATCCCAAAGCGGCTGGGTCCGGCGGCACATACCGCGTCGACGCGCCGGTAAGCGCCGCCCGAAAAAAGGCCTTGCGTCGCAACCGAAAAAACGATGGCGCGCGAGCCGCACCGCCCATAGGAAGCGCGAAAGGGCCGCGTGCCTGTCCGCGACAGGCCAACCCAGGGTCGCCCCGGAAAGATCTCACCACTATCGCCACTCACAGCTACAATGACACATACGCAACAAACACAGCAGCGCATAAGCCCGGAACCCTGCGCAGCAAGCGGGTGCACCGCACACACAACCTTTAGGTAACGAATCTTAGCGGAAAATTCAACGGCGATAGCGGCTCGGCGTTGCGCGGCGTCGCAGCGCTTTGCTTGAAAAACCGCCACGTCTCCTACCTAGAAGCGTGCTTGAGGTCGGACACAACCGAAAGGACGCAGCATGGAATCGACAGGAATGACCCGGCGCGGTCTGTTTGCAACCGCTGGCGCTGCCAGCGCGGCGGCAGCGCTTTCGCCACTGCCCGCCACGGCCGCCGCGCCGATGCAGGGCCCGTTTCAGGCGACCTATCGCCGCTTCACCCTCGGGGCCTTCGAGGTCACGGCCCTGGTCGATGGCATCACGCCGCGCGATGCGCCGGAGACAATCTTCGGCACCGATCAGGATCCGGCCGATGTCGGGGCGCTTTTGGAGGCCAATCTGCTGCCCTCCGACAAGGCGATGTTCTATTTCACCCCGACGGTCGTGAACACCGGCAATGAGGTGGTGCTCTTTGACACTGGGCTCGGCGCCGGGGCCCGCGGCGGGGGCCTGGGCCGCACGCGCGCGCTTCTGGCCGAGACCGGCATCGCACCCGAGGCGGTCGACATTCTGGTGCTGACGCATTTTCATCCCGACCATATCGGCGGTCTCATGGAGGACGGTGCGCCGGCCTTCCCCAACGCCCGGTACGTCGCCTCGGCGGCCGAGTTCGATTTCTGGTCCCCCGAAGAGCGCCGCACGGGCGCAACCGAGCGGGTCGCCAATCTCACCGCCGCCAACGTCCTGCCGCTGGCCGAAAAGATGAGCTTTGTCGCGCCGGGCGACAGCATCGTCTCGGGCATCGAGACCATCGACGCGTCCGGCCACACCCCGGGCCATTTCGTTGTACATCTGGAAAGCGAGGGAAAGCGGCTGGCGATCACCGCCGACACGGCCAATCACTACGTTTTGTCGCTGCAGCGCCCCGATTGGGAGGTGCTGTTTGACATGGACAAGGCCAAGGCCGCGGCGATGCGCAAAAGCGTCTTTGGCATGATTGCCGCCGACAAAATCCCTTTCATCGGCTATCACATGCCCTCGGTGGGCTATGTCGAGCCCATGGGCGACGGGTTCCGCTTTGTCGCAGCGAGCTACCAGCTCGACCTCTGAACCGACGCGTCGGGCCGCGGTGGGGGCATCGGTGGGAAGGGGGGCGGCGCTGAAGGCGCGGCCCCTGGCCCTAGAGCCAGCCGGTGAGTTCGCGCTCGAGGATGTTCTCCATCATGCCAATATGGTCGGGGCTGTCATTGAGACAGGGGATATAGGTGAAAACGTCGCCCCCAGCCTCCTCGAAGCTCTCGGCGATCTCACCCTGGATCTCCTCCAAGGTCTCGACGCAATCCGACGAGAAGGCCGGTGCGATCACCGCGATGCGCTTCTTGCCTGCCTCGGCAAGGCGCGCCACCTCCTCGACCGTGTAGGGTTGCAGCCATTCCTCCGGCCCAAAGCGCGACTGAAAGGTGGTGATCACCTCCTCGACCGGCCAGCCGAGGCGTTCGCGCAGCAGCCGCGTCGTCTTTTGGCATTGGCAGTGATAGGGATCGCCCTCCATCAAATACCGCTTCGGCACGCCGTGATAGGAGGTTACCAGAACATCGGGCCGATGATCGAGCCCCGCATAAGCGGTTTCGACCGACCGGGCCAGGGCCTCGATATAAGCGGGATCGTCGTAATAGGGCGGCACGGTGCGGATCGAGGGTTGCCAGTTCATTTTCATCAGCGTGCGAAAGGCCTGATCGCAGGCCGTGCCCGTCGTCGCCCCGGAATATTGCGGGTAGAGCGGGAACAAAACGATGCGGCTGCAGCCTTCGGCCTGCATGCGCCGGATGACGCTATCGGTCGAGGGGTTTCCGTAGCGCATGCAGAAATCCACCCGGACCCGGTCGCCGAACCGCGTCATCATCCGCTCGGCAATTTTCTCGGACTGGCTGCGGGTGGTGGTCAGAAGCGGGCTTTCGTCGCGCTCTTTATTCCAGATCAGATCGTAGTTCTTGCCCGAGCTGAACGGGCGCTTGGTCAGGATCACCAGCTGCAAAAGCGGCTGCCAGAACCAGGGCGAATAATCGATGACCCGGCGGTCGGAGAGAAACTCGTTGAGATAGCGCCGCATGGACCAATAGTCGGTCGCATCCGGCGTGCCCAGATTGACCAAAAGCACCCCAATGCGCGCCGCGGATACAGGGGGGTGATCGCCCGGCGCATGCGCCAGCCGCCCTTCGCCCGCCAGATCCTTGTCGCGCGTCCTATCTAGCATTCCCATCTCCGCTTGGACCAAGGCCGCGACATAGGCCCTTCTTGCAAACGGTCAACGCAGCGCGACCCTGTGCCCCGCTGCGCGGCGCGCGTGCGCATCGACAGGCGGGGGCGGGTTTGCGGTGCCGTCGGAGGCAACTCAACCCGCCTTTTCGCCGGCCGACAACTCGGCCACGCCCAACGCATCGGCCAGCCGCGCCGATGCCGAGCCCCGTCTTTTGGGCTGCGGCTGATCCGGCCCTGGCGCCCAGCCGGTCAGCCAGACGATCTCAAACCGCGCGGCAACCCGACCGTCCGGGCCGCGATGCGCGGCATCGTAAAGGCCCGCCGCCCGGGCGATGACGGCGCGGCGCGTGGGCCGTCGCAGGCGACCGGCAAGCACGTTGGTCTCGCCCATGCGCCGCAAATCCCGCATCAACGCCAGCATGCCCGCATAGCGCAACTCGGTTCGATCGGCATCGGCAACGGGCATTGCGAAGCCGGCCCGCTGCAGCAAAGCCCCCAGATCGCGGATTTCGGCCATCGGCGCTACCCGCGGCGAGAGGCCGCCAAGGGTCTCCGCCTCGGCGCCGGCCAGCGCGCTGCGCAATTCGCGCAAAGTCTGCCCGCCGAAGACGGGCGCGAGCAGCAGGCCGTCGGGCCGCAGAGCGCGCCGCGCCTGGATCAGCGCGCCCAGCGGATCGTTGCTTGCATGCAGCCACAGGCCCAGAACGACCAGGTCGCACGATCCAGGGCGCAGCGGCAGAAGCGGTGCCGGAAGATGGTGCGACAGGGTCGCGACACGCGGATGCGCGGCCAGCCGGTCGACCCAGATCCCGGGCTGGTGGCTGATTAGCGCCGCATCGGTAAAGCGTCGGTTAACCTCATCGAGCCTATCGCAGAGCATCTCCGCCGACAGGCGGTGAAAGAGCGGTTCGGTCGCGCGGGCCTGGCGTTGTGCGTAAAGCGTTTCGTCGAAAAGCGGCGGCGGGGCGGCGGCAGGCGCGACCGGCACTGTTTCGGGCGGGGTGGCCATCGTGGCATCTCCTTGCGCGCCGTAAGATAGACCCGCTTGGGTCTGGGAGGAAGGGTTGGTATTTGCCGAATTGGCCGAGCGGGTGCTGGATGCGGTTTACCCGCCGCGCTGTCTGGCCTGCGCCGAGCCCGTAATCGGGGCGCAGGCCCTGTGCGCCGCTTGCTGGCGTGCGATGCCGTTCATCGCCGGTCCCAGCTGCCGTTTTTGCGGGGTTCCGCTTGCCGCTTCGGGCGCCGCGGCCGTCGGCCTGACTTGCGAGGGCTGCCATCGCCATCGGCCGGAGTGGGATGGTGGCGCTGCGGCCATGTTGTATGCTGGCCCTACGAAGCGGCTGATCATGGCGCTTAAACATGGCGACCGGCTGGACTTGGCAGCACCGCTGGCGGGCTGGATGGCCCGGGCCGGCGCGGCGATGCTGGACCGTCCGGCGCTGCTGGTTCCGGTGCCGCTGCACTGGACACGCATGGCCCGCCGGCGCTTCAACCAGTCGAGCGAGCTTGCCAAGCGGCTGGCCGTCGGACCCGATCTGGCCTACCGGCCGGAGATCCTGCGACGGATCCGTCCAACCGGATCGCAGGAGGGACGCGACCGCGCGGCGCGGCTGGCCGTGATGGCGCAGGCGTTTAAGGCCCGCGCGGTGCCCCAAGGCGCACGCATCATTCTTGTCGACGATGTGATGACGACCGGTGCCACGCTTGGGGCCTGTGCGCATGCCCTGCGCGGCGCAGGGGCCGGCTGGATCGAGGTTTTGGTTGCAGCCCGGGTCGATCGCAGCGCTTTTTGCGAGCCCAAGGATGCAATTGCGCCCGGTGCCGGCGATGATTACATCGCCGGAGCATAAAGCGGAGCGGTGGCCATGAAACCAGTTGAAATCTATACCTCTACCCTTTGCGGCTTCTGCCACGCCGCAAAACGTCTGCTGAACCAGAAGGGCATCGCTTTCACCGAGATCAGCGTCGACGGACGTCCCGATATCCGCGGCGCGATGACCGAGCGGGCCGGCGGCAAACGCACCGTTCCGCAGATCTTCGTGGGCCCCGCGCATCTGGGCGGCTGCGACGATCTTTATGCGCTGGAGCGTGAAGGGCGGCTCGACGCGCTTCTTGCCAGCTGACGGGCGTCGCGGCAGCGGCGCGTCGTGGCGCAGCGCCCGGGTCAAACCGGCTTCAGGCTGGCGGTTACGTAATTGACCGAAAGATCGCGCGCCGAGATCCGCCAGGACCAACTCAACGGATTAAAGACATACCCCTTGCGGTCGACCGGGGTCAGGCCGGCGCGCGCGATCATTGCAAAGAGCTCGTCGGGCGTTATGAATTTACGCCATTCATGCGTGCCCTTTGGCAGCCAGCGCATCACGTACTCTGCCCCGACAATGGCCATCACAAAGCTCTTTGGATTGCGGTTGATGGTCGAGCAAAGCATCATCCCGCCTGGCTTTAGAAGGGCCGCACAGGCCGCGGTAAAGGCCTGCGGGTCGGCGACATGCTCGACCACCTCCATATTCAAGATCACATCGAAGACCGCGCCTTCGGCGACAAGGTCCTCGGCGGTCGCATGCCGGTAGCGGATCTCAAGGCCCGATTGCTCGGCATGGATCTGTGCCACGGGGATATTGCGCGCCGCAGCGTCCACGCCGGTTACCGTCGCGCCAAGCCGCGCCATCGGCTCGCTCAAAAGCCCGCCCCCGCAGCCGATATCGAGGATTTCCAACCCCGCGAAAGGCGCCTGGGCATCCAGATCGCGATCGAACTGGCCGGCGATATGGGCGGTGACATAGTCGAGCCGGCATGGGTTGAGCATATGCAGAGGGCGGAACTTGCCGTCGGGGTCCCACCATTCGGCTGCCATCGCCTCGAACTTTGCGATCTCGGCCGCATCGACGGTAACGCTCATATCATCCTGCCTTTCGCCGGGACTGGATTTTCGTGCTCCGCGGGATATGACATAGTGCTCAGATGCGGGAACATGTGACACAAAATGGCGCAGGGCCGAGGCGCGGGCTGTACCCGCCGACCGAGCCCTATCGGATGCATCTGCTCGAGGTGTCGGGCGGGCATACGCTTTACGTGGAGGAATGCGGTGATCCCCGCGGTGCGCCGGTGATCGTGTTGCATGGCGGCCCGGGCGGGGGCTGCTCGCCCGGCATGCGGCGGTTCTTCGACCCCAACCACTACCGCATCATCCTTTTTGACCAGCGCGGTTGCGGCCGCTCGCGCCCGCACGCTTCGGTCAAGAACAACACCACCTGGGATCTGGTGGCCGATATCGAGGCGATCCGCGAAAAGCTGGGGCTCGATCGTTGGATCGTCTTCGGCGGCTCTTGGGGCGCGGCTTTGGGGCTGCTCTATGCCCAGGCGCATCCCGCGCATGTGGAGGCGCTGGTGTTGCGCGGCGTTTTCCTGATGAGCCATGCCGAGCTTGACTGGTTTTACGGCGGGCCGGCCGGGGCGTTCTGGCCAGAACGATGGGAGCGCTTCGTGCGTCTCATCCCCAGCGCCGAACGCGACGACCTGATCGCGGCCTATCATCGCCGGCTGTTCGGCCCGTCCTATGACGATCAGATCCGGTTTGCCCGCGCCTGGGTGGCGTGGGAAAGCGGCCTTGCGGCCATGGATCCCGGGCCGGGCGCATCGCGCTCGGGCAGTGCGGAATATGCGCGTGCTTTTGCACGGCTTGAGTCGCATTATTTCGTCAATCGCGGCTTTTTGGAGCAGGACGATCAGATCCTGGCGCGGATGGACCGGATCGCGCAGATCCCCGGCCATATCGTTCAGGGCCGCTACGATTTGATCTGCCCGCCGAAATCGGCCTGGGCGCTGCATCAGGCTTGGCCGCGTTCGGAGATCTCCATCGTGATGGGGGCCGGTCACGCGCTGTCCGAACCGGGTATCTCGGCCGAACTCGTCACGGTCATGGACAGGCTGCGCGACTGAGGGCAGCCGGAACCGTCAATCCGAAAGCCGGGCGATGAGGCGGCCCAGGAAGGCCTCGCCCGCCGCAAGCTGCGCATTGGTGATGTATTCGTCGGGCTGGTGCGCCTGATGGATCGAACCGGGGCCGATCACGCAGACCGAGTAGCCAGCGCGCTGAAAATTCCCCGCCTCGGTCCCATAAGAAACCGCATGCGGTGCATTGTCGCCGGTAAGCTGGCGGGCGAGCGCTTCGGCCGTGCCGCTCGCTTCCTGCCGCAAGCCCGGCGCGTTGAAAGGGGCGTGAATGTCAATCCCGGTATCGGGATGGATCGCCTGCATTTCCTGCGCTAGGGATGCGCAATGGGTGCGGTACCGTGCCAGCCAGGTTTCGGGATCCTCGGTCGGCAACACCCGAATGTCGGAGACGAACTTGCAATCCTTGGCCGTGATGTTTCCAGCGGTGCCGCCGTTGACCATGCCGTTATGCAGCGTGGTGCAAGGCGGATCGAAGAGCGCGCCGGGCGCATCCGCACCCAAGGCCGCTGCGGCTGCCAGGTTTTCGGCCAGCCGCTCGGCATGCCAGCTGATCAACCGCGCCGCATAGGTGATGGCTGAGACGCCAACATGCACCCGGCTGGAATGCACCTCATAGCCGCGTACATGGGTGCGCAGGCCAAGCCCGCCCTTATGCTGGGTAACGACCTGCATCATCGTGGGCTCGCCGACAAACACCGCCGAGGCGGGCGGCAGATGCGCCTGCATCTCGGCGATCATGTCGCCCACGCCCAGATGGCCCACCTCCTCGTCGTAGGACAGGGCGATCTGGATCGGTCGGGTCAGCCCGGCGGTTTGCATTTGCGGGATCGCCGAGAGGGCCAGCGCGACGAAGCCCTTCATATCGACCGCACCGCGACCGTAGAGCTTGCCCTCCTCCTCGACCAACGTCCAAGGGTCGCGCGTCCAGGCCTGACCGTCGACCGGCACAACATCGGTATGGCCCGAAAGTACCACGCCGCCGGCAACCGCGGGCCCGATCATGGCATAAAGGTTGGCTTTGCGCCCATCGGCACTGGGTACCCGATGGCATTCCACGCCGAGCGCGTTGAGATAGGCCGCGACAAAGTCGATTAAGGCCAGATTGCTGTCGCGCGATACGGTCGGAAAGGCCACCAGCTTTTCGAGCATCGCGCGTGCTGTGAGATGTTGTGCCATGTCGCTCTCCCGCCCCGCTGTGCGCCCAACGGCCCGTCGCGATGGCCGCACCGCTGCCCGTCCCCTGGTCCCGCTGTCACCCTAGCGCCGGGGAAGCCGATTGGGAACGTCGCGTTCGGGACCGCCGGGCGCACGGGATGCGCGCGCAAGCTGCGCCTCGCGCCAGAAGACGAAGATCCCCGCCCCCGCGATCAACGCCGTTCCCACCCATACCCAGCTGTCTGGAAAAGCGCCAAAGATCAGCCAGCCCCACAGGATTGCCATCGGCAGTGCGACATACTCGAATGGGGCGACCAGCCCGGCATCGCCCATCCGGTAGGCTTGAGACAGCGCATAGCTCACCACGGCCGAAAGGGCGCCCATAAGCGCCAGCAGGCTGGTCTCCTGCGCATCGGGCCAGCGCCAGGCGCGCAACAGAAATTCCATGCTTGCACTGTCGGAGGCGTTTGCGAACCGCCCATCGCCCGCAACGGCCCAAAACACCGCCCCCACGGTCAGAAAGCTCAGCTGGATGTAGATTGCCAGCACCGACGCCGGCGAGGCCGTCCCCAATCGCCGGGTCAGGATCTGCATGCCCGCATAGGCCAGCGCCGAGAGGACCGGCAAAAGCAGGATCAGCCGGTCGGTCTGCATCGTATCGCCCTGGCCGGGACGTTGCATCACGATGACGCCGGCCAGCCCGATCAGCACGGCAAAGAGGCGCCTGGGGCCGAGCCGCTCACCCAAAAAAGGGACGGCCAGAAGCGTGATGAAAAGCGGCGCGGCGAAGAACAGGGCCGTCGCATCCGCAAGCGGCAGGGCTGCCAGCGCCGCAAAATAGGTCATGTTGGCGGTCACGATCAGCGAGCCGCGCAGCACGTGAAGCCCCGGCCGGCCGGTGCGCAGCGCGCGCAGCCCCCCTTCGGCTTGCAGGATCATCAGGTTGAAGGCGATCCCGATGGCCGAGCGCACGAAGATGATCTGATGCAGCGGCAGGTCCGACGACATCAGCTTGATGAGCATATCGTTGACGCTGATGCAGATGACCCCGACCAGCACGAAGATGACGGCAAGCAGCGGTCTTTGGCCCTGCATCTTAAGCATGCGTCTCCACCTTCATTACCGGCAGGTCCACCGTTTTTGGGCGCTTGTCTGCTTGCCTGCCCGGCCTAGGCTTTGTGTCAGTATGCAGGCGCAAGGACATGGCCATATGCGACATCTCGTGACGCTTCTCTTTCTCGGCTTCGGTTTCCTTCCGGCGATAGCAGACGCCGAGCCCAATGAGGAGGTGGATCTGGAGCTTGTGCTTTTGGCCGACGCAACCGGCTCGATCGACGCGGCCGAAATCCGCTTTCAGCGCGAAGGCTACGTCAAGGCGATCACCGATCCGGCGGTGATCCGCGCCATCGAAAGCGGGCTTCTGGGTCGCGTGGCGCTGGCTTATGTCGAATGGGGTGACGATCGGTCCCAAGACATCGTGGTCGACTGGCGCGTGGTCACCAACGCCGACGACGCCGCAGCCTTTGCCGAGGCTTTGCTCATCCCGCCCCGTCGCGCCTATGGGCGCAATGCGATCGGCGCGGCGCTGCTCTTTGCCAAGGGCATGATCGAGGCAAACGCCTATGACGGTCTGCGTCGGGTGATCGACTTCTCCGCCGACAGCGCCAACAATTGGTTCGGCCCGCCGATCGAGACGGCCCGCGCCGAAGTGTTGGAGGCCGGGATCACCATCAACGGGCTAGCCGTGCTTTGTCGCAGCTGTTCGGGGCGGCCCGTCTCATACGATTTGGAAGCCGCGTTTGCCGAGCGGATCATCGGCGGGCCCGGCGCCTTCGTGATCACCGCCGACAGCGCCGATACCTTCGCCGATGCGGTGCGACGCAAGCTCATCTTGGAGATCTCGGGCAACCCACCGCACCGATATGCCAGCCGCTAGGTTCAATCCGCCGCTGGCCGTCGCCCGGCCACGGCGTTAAGATCCACCGAAAAGCGGGAGGGAGACGGCATGACGGCGCATCGCTGCCTGATCGGCGGAACTTGGCGGCCGGCGCAAACCGGCAAGACCATCGACGTTCTTTGCCCTTCGGACGGCAAGGCCTTTGCAACCATCGCCGCGGGCGGCGCAGCCGAGATCGAGGCCGCGGTCGCCGCAGCGCATGCTGCCCGCGATGGCGCCTGGGGGCGGCTTTCGGCGACCGAACGCGGGCGACTTCTGACCCGGCTGGGCCGCCTGATCGCCGATGCGCATGAATCCCTCGCCCAAACCGAGGCGCGCGACACCGGCAAGCCGCTGTCGCAAGCCCAGGCCGACATCGCCGCCGCGGCGCGCTATTTTGAGTTTTACGGCGGCGCAGCCGACAAGGTCCACGGCCAGACCATTCCTTTTTTACCCGGCTTTTCGGTGTTGACGCTGCATGAGCCGTTCGGCGTGACGGGCCACATTATCCCCTGGAACTATCCCGCGCAGATGATCGGCCGCACGCTGGCACCGGCATTGGCGATGGGCAATGCGGTGGTGGTCAAACCGGCCGAGGATGCGTGCCTGACACCTCTGGCGATGGCCGCGCTCGCCCAGGAGGCGGGGTTTCCCGAAGGTGCGATCAACCTGGTGACGGGGTTGGGCGCAGAGGCGGGAGCGGCGCTGGCCGCCCATCCCGGCATCGGCTTTCTGTCCTTTACCGGCTCGCCCGAAACCGGTGCGCTGGTCCAGGCGGCCGCAGCGCGCAACCATATTGGCTGCACGCTCGAGCTTGGCGGGAAATCGCCCCAAATCGTGTTTGACGATGCCGATCTCGATGCGGTCCTGCCGGTACTGACGGCCGCGATCGTGCAAAATGGCGGCCAGACCTGCTCGGCCGGTGCCCGCGCCCTTATCCACCGCCCGATCTTTGACAGGCTGGTTGGCGCGCTTGCTGAGCGCTTCGAAACGCTGGTTGCGGCACCCCATGATACGGATGCAGATCTGGGCGCGTTGATCTCGGCGCGCCAAAAAGCGCGGGTCGAGCGCTATCTGGACGGGGCGAGAGCGCCGCTGGTCGCCCGCGGACGGGTGGCCGCCGATGCGCCGGAGGGCGGGTTCTACGTCGCCCCCGCGCTTTACGCGCCGGTGCCGCAAACCGACCCGCTGGCCCAGGAGGAGGTGTTCGGTCCGGTTCTCTCCTGCCTGCCCTTTGCGGATGAGGCCGAGGCGGTGCGCCTGGCAAACGGCACGCCCTATGGGCTTGTTGCCGGTATTTGGACCTCCGATGGCGCTCGGCAGTTGCGGATGGCCCGTGCGGTGCGGGCCGGCCAGGTCTTTGTGAACGGCTATGGCGCCGGCGGCGGTATCGAATTGCCCTTCGGCGGAACCGGTCGCTCGGGCCATGGCCGCGAAAAGGGCTTCGTTGCGCTGGAGGAGTTTGCGCAACTCAAGACGATCGTGCTCAAACACGGCTGAGAAGGGAGGGGATATGCGACTTGCAGGAAAAACCGCGCTGGTAACGGGCGCCGCGTCGGGTTTCGGGCGCGGCATTGCCGAACGCTTCGCGCAAGAGGGCGCCCGGGTGGCGGTTCTCGACATCAACGCGCCCGGCGCATCCGAGGTCGCACAGACCCTTGGCCCGGACCATCTTGCCATCGCCTGTGACGTCACCGATGGTGCGGCGGTTGGCGCAGCCGTGGCGCAAACGCACCGCGCCTTCGGAACGCTCGATATCTTGGTCAACAATGCCGGTTGGAGCCACCCCAACGGCCCGCTTCTCGACGTCGACTATGCCAGCTTCCGCAAACTCTATGCGATCAATGTCGATTCGATCTTCCACATGACCCATGCCGTCGTACCGATCTGGCGGGCAGCCAAGACCGGCGTGATGATCAATGTCGGCTCTACCGCAGGCATCCGCCCGCGCCCCGGCCTGACCTGGTACAACTCCACCAAAGGGGCGGTGCATCTGATGACCCGCTCGCTCGCGGTCGAACTGGCCGGCGACGGGATCCGCGTGAACGGTCTTGCCCCGGTGATGGGCGAAACGGCGCTTCTGGAGACGTTTATGGGCGTGCCCGACACGCCCGAGAACCGGGCGCGGTTTCTCGCCACCATTCCGATCGGGCGGCTTTCCGCGCCGCGCGACATTGCCAATGCCGCCCTTTACCTCGCCTCTGACGAGGCCGATTTCATTACCGGCACGATCTTGGAGGTCGATGGCGGCCGCACGGTCTGAGCGGTCCGGCCTTTCTTTTGACGCAACCGCCCTGCGGGGCGGGCGGCTGCGGGCCGGGTTGCGGGCCGGGTTGCGCGACCCGCAGCCCGAGCCAGCGCCCAATGCGAAGCCCGGCGCGCGGCCCGACGCGCGGCCAAACGTGAACGCCAGACATGAACGCCAAACGCAAAGGTCGGGCCGGATGGCGGGCGGGGGTTGGCGGGTGGGACGCCCGGCATCCGGCCCGGCCTGCCGCGTCCGCTTAGCTCTGCTCGGGCCAATAAAGACGCCCCGGATTGTCCACCAGCACCTGGCGTAGGACCGTCGGGTTAGGGCAGGCCGTGCTCAGATGATCAATCAGCCTGCCCTCGTCCGGCCCGGGCCCCTCCAACCCAGCATGCGGCCAGCCCGTTCCCCAGACGCAGCGCTCGCCCGCAACCTCCAGCACCGCGCGCAAGAGCGGCACGATCTGCGCGTCGTCGGGTCCGCGGGCAGCCGGCCCGGCGGCCCCGTTGAGCTTCACCCACAGCCTGGGCGTGCGAGCCAAGAGGTTGCACAGCGCCCGGCGCCCCGCCTCGTCCTCTGGCAGCACACCGCCGATCCGGTTGAGAAGGACGCGCCCCTGAAAACCGCCCAGCAACGCGTCCAGCGCACCGAAATCCTGCGGGGTCGCGTCGATTTCCAGATGCCAGCCGCGCAGCGTCGCGGCATTGAACATCGCATCGCGGTCCTCGTCGTTCAATCGGCCATGCAGACGCCCCGAAAAGTCGAGCCGAATGCCCACAACACCGGCCGCTTCCAGGCGGTCCAAGCACTGCGCATCGCCCCGCGGGTCGAGGATCGCCACACCGCGGTAAGCCCCGCCGCCGGCCGCAATCGCCTCTAAAAGCGCACCGTTATCCGCACCGTGGTAGCTTGACTGCACAAGAACGCCGCGATCGAACCCCAGCAGGGCATGACGCAAAAACAGCACTTCCTTGGGTGCGTCGGCGGGGATATAGGCGGCCCGGGCCACATAGGCAAAACGATCGCTTGGCCCCAGAACCTGCGCATGGCAGTCGCAGGCAAGGGGCGGGATGAGCACTTGTGGAAGGCTCGGATCCGGGTAGCGGGCAGACAGCCTGATTGGGGCCATGCACGGCTCCTTGCACGACACACCCTCCGCTCGGGCACGTTCTGAGCCGGTTGGCGCGGCGGGTCAAGACGCAGCTGTCTAGAATACGCGCTTAAAGCGCGAGATACTCTTGGCGCAGCTCTGCGCTGTCGAGCACCTCCTGCGCGGTGCCGTCGAAGGCCACTTCGCCCATATCGAGGATGATTGCGCGATCGGCCAGATGCAGGGCGGCCACCGCATTCTGCTCAACAAGGATCGTGGTCATGCCCAGACCCTTAATCTGTTCCAGTGTACGTTCGATTTCCTGAACGATCACCGGGGCAAGCCCCTCATAGGGCTCGTCGAGCAAAAGCAGCTTTACATCCCGCGCCAGGGCGCGCGCCACGGCCAGCATCTGTTGCTCGCCCCCCGACAGGGTCACACCCTCCTGCCGGCGCCGCTCGCCCAAGCGTGGAAACAGCTCATAGAGCCGCTCGATCGACCAGCCATGCGGTGGCGCGATTTGGGCAAGCTGCAGATTCTCCTCCACCGTCAAGCCCTGGATGATCCGCCGATCCTCCGGCACCAGCCCGATCCCCGCCTGCGCGGCCTGATGGGCCTTCATCTCATGCAACGGTTGATGATCGAGCCAGATCTCGCCATGCGTCAGGCGGGGGCTGTCCACGCGGGCTAAGGTGCGCAGGGTCGAGGTCTTGCCCGCGCCATTGCGGCCCAGCAGCGCAACGATCTCGCCTTCGCGGACATCGAAGCTGATGCCTTGGACGATGTAGCTCTCACCGTAATAAGCATGCACATCCCAACAGGAAAAGTAAGCGCGTTGACCGCCCTTAGAGGGGCTGGGCGGCACCGGGTGCCGCTCGCCCTGAAAGGGGTCGTTGCCAAAAAGCGACGCCTTCTCGGCCGTCTTTTCGGCTGCGGCTTCTGACGCCGTCTCGGTTTGCCCGGTCATAGATGCGCCCCTCCCAGATAGGCTTCCTGAACCTTGGGATTGCCCTTGATATGCTCCGGCAGATCCTCGGCGATCACAGCGCCTTGTGCGAGAACCGAGATCTTTTCGGCCAGGCTGAAGACCACATGCATGTCATGCTCGATGACGACCATGGTTATGCCCCGCTTGGCGATCTCGCTCAGAAGCTCGATCGTGCGGTTGGTGTCGGCGCGCGACATCCCTGCGGTGGGCTCGTCGAGCAGCAACAGCTTGGGTTGCTGGACCAGACACATCGCCAACTCCAACCGACGCTTGTCGCCGCGCGAAAGCGTCTCGGCCGCGCTGTGGGCCTTGTCGGCCAGGCCAAGATCAGCGAGCTGCTCAAGCGCGCGGGTCTGGATCGACCGCTCGGACCGCACGCCGGTCCAGGCCGAGAGCCGGAACGCCCCGTCGCGCGAGGCAAAGGCCGGGATCATCACATTCTCCAAAAGCGAGAGATCGCTAAAGATCTCGGGCGTTTGAAACACACGGCTGACGCCGGCCTGGTTGATCTCATGCGGGCTGAGGCCCAAAAGCGAGATCCCGTCGAAATCGACGATACCCGTATCGGGCTCCAGCCGCCCGATAAAGCAGTTGAGCAGCGTCGACTTACCGGCCCCGTTGGGTCCGATGATGGCATGCACCGAGCCCTGCTCGATATTGAGGTTGACATCGTTGAGGGCCTTCAGCCCGCCAAAGCGCTTTGAGACATTGCGAACGGTCAGCAGTGACATCGGATCCCTCCCTCACTCGGCCGGTACGGTCGCCGCATCGGGGGATTTCGTCCCCCCGCGCCGGCGAAACAGCCGCATGACCCGGTTGACCCCTTCCATCACCCCGCCGGGCAGGAAGATGACCACAAGCATGAAAACCACGCCCAGCGTCAGATGCCAGCCTTCGCCCACGAAGGGCTGGGTGATCCAGACCATGGCGCCCGACAGCGGCTCGGGCAGGAAGGACCAAAACCCGCCCAGGATCTGCTCGTTAAAGCTCGAAAAGATCTGCTCGAAATACTTGATGATACCGGCCCCCAGGATCGGTCCGATCAGCGTGCCGGCGCCGCCCAGTATGGTCATTAGCACAACCTCGCCCGAGGCTGTCCACTGCATGCGCTCGGCGCCCGCCAGCGGGTCCATCGACGCCATAAGCCCCCCGGCCAACCCGGCAAACATGCCCGAGATGACAAAAGCCGCCAGTGTATAGGGACGCGTGTTCAGCCCCGTATAGCGCAGCCGGTTCTGGTTCGACTTGACCGCCCGCAGCATCATCCCGAAAGGCGAGCGGAAGATCCGCATGGAAATGTAAAAGCACAGGATCAGGACGATTGCGCAGAACATGTAGCCATAGTTGAACTGCGCCTCCGAGCCCAACACGCTGAGCTTGAGGAACACCTCGTTCATCCGCAGCCCGAAGAGATTGGTGAGGGGCAGCGCACCGTCGGTGACGGCGCCATCGAGCACGCGCGGATCGCTCAGAAGGATCTGCAGCCCGGTCTCGCCATTGGTGAGGTTGTAGCTGGAGTTCGGGTCGCCCAGCACCGAATAGGCCAGGTTGTAGGACATTTGCGCGAAGGCCAAGGTGAGGATCGAGAAGTAAATTCCCGATCGGCGCAGCGTGATAAAGCCGATGAGCAGGGCGAAGATACC
This sequence comes from Pseudomonadota bacterium, assembly GCA_039184655.1. Lineage (GTDB taxonomy): Bacteria > Pseudomonadota > Alphaproteobacteria > Rhodobacterales > Rhodobacteraceae > J013. The sequence continues at coordinate 101,020 of JBCDAZ010000008.1, forward strand.
CGAGATGATCACCGCGAAGATGATGGCGGGGATCACGTTCATGCTCAAGAGCTTGAAGGACCAGACCGCGGCATAAGAGCCGGCGCCGAGAAAGGCGGCATGGCCGAAGCTCAGATATCCGGTGAGCCCAAAAAGGATGTTAAAGCCGATCGCAAAGATCCCGAAGATCGCGAATTTCTGCAAGAGATCGGGATAGCCGGCGCCGAACGGCGCCAGGATGATCGGCCCGAAGATGACCGCCAGGATGAAGCCCAGCATCAAAAGGCGGTCGTTGCGGGTGTTTGCCGTCCCGTTCATGGCTCAGCCCTCCATTACGCCTTTGCGTCCCATCAGCCCACGCGGCCGCGCAAGCAAGATGACGACGGCGACGAGGTAGATGATGATCTGGTCGATACCCGGGATGATCTGCTTGACCTCGTTCATCGAGGCAAAGCTCTGCAGAATACCCAGCAGAAAGCCCGCCGCGACGGCACCGGGCAGGCTGCCCATCCCGCCGACAACGACGACCACGAAACTGAGCACCAAAAAGTCCATGCCCCAGTGGTAATCGGGCGGCTGGATGGGGGTGTACATGACCCCGGCCAGACCCGCGACCATGGCCGCCAGCCCGAACATCAGCGTAAAGCGCCGGTCGATATCGATGCCCAGAAGGCCCACCGTCTCGCGATCGGCCATCCCCGCCCGCACGACCATCCCGAATGTGGTGAATTGCAAGAACGAAAAGACCGCTCCGACGACAAGCAGAGTGAAGCAGAAATAGACCACCCGCCAGGCCGGGTAGACGACGGCGCCCGCCTCGAACCCGATGACGGTGCCGAAATCGACCATACCCGTCACCGCATCCGGCGCCGATTGCGGGATCGGGTTCGCACCGAACCAGGCCTTGATGATCTCTTGCAAAACGATGGCCAGCCCGAAGGTGACGAGGATCTGCTCGGCATGGGGACGCTTGTAGAAATGTTTGATCAGCCCGCGTTCCATCAACACGCCGACCAACAGCATTACCGGGATCGCAAGCAGGATCGAGGCCGGCACGGAGTAGTCGACCAGCACGGTCCCGAAATCGCCCAGCCAAGCTTCGACGTAGGGGGTGCGAAGCTCCAGCGGCGTACCCCAGGCGGTGGTTTCCGTCTCGCTCAGAACCACACGCTCCAGGCTGAGCAGCCGGTTGATGAACACGGCGCAGAACGCGCCGAGCATGAAGAGCGCGCCATGAGCGAAATTCACCACACCGAGCGTGCCAAAGATGAGGGTCAGACCGAGGGCGATCAGCGCATAGGCGCTGCCCTTGTCGAGCCCGTTCAGTATCTGTTGCAGGATCGCGTCCATGGGATCGGCTCCATTGTGCGAAAAGGCCGGCCGCCCGCGCGGGGCGACCGGAGTCCGACAGGGAGAGGGTCAGGCGCCGTTGTTGCAGGTGCCCAATTCGCCGCCGGCGAAGTCCGGATGATCCGGCGCGTACATCACCTTCTCGGTCGGCGTGACATCCACAACCTCCAGAAGGTCGAATTGCGAGGACGGGTTGTCCTTGCCCTTCACGACCAGAACCGGCTTGAAGCATTGGTGGTCCGCGCCGCGATAGAGCGTCGGGCCGTTGCCGAGGCCGTCGAACTCGAAATCCTCCAGCGCTTCGACGATCGCGCAGGGCTCGAACGTACCCGCCCGCTGCGCCGCATCGGCATAAAGGATCGCCTGGCAGTAGGTGGTGTGCGCGGCCTGGCTGGGCGGGAAGCCGTATTTCTGGCCGAAGGACTTCACGAAGGCCTTGGAGCCCTCGTCCTGCAACGACCAGTGCCAGTTGGTCGACCCAAAGATGCCCTTTACGTTCTCGCCCGCGCCCTGCGCCATCAGACGCGAGTAAAGCGGCACGACGACCACGAAATCCTTGCCGTCCACGACCTTGTCGCGCAGGCCGAACTGCACCGCCTGGCTGAGCGAGTTGACCATGTCGCGGCCATAGTGGTTGAGGATCAGCGTATCTGCGCCCGAGTTCAGAACCGGTGTGATGTACTGCGAAAAGTCGCCCGAACCCAACGGTGTACGCACCGCCTGCACGGTGTTCCAGCCGATCGACTCGGTATAGGTCTGCATCGAGCGCTCTTGCGACCACCCCCAGTTATAGTCGGCTGTGAGGTGATAGGCGTTTCGATCGGTGCCGTAATTGGCCTCCAAGATCGGGCCAAGGGCAGCGCCCGACATCTCCGTATTGAAGAAGTGACGGAAGCCGTTGGCTTTCTTGTCCTTGCCTGTGGTGTCGTTGGAGTGGGTCAACCCGGCCATAAAGATGATGCCGGCTTCCTGGCAGTAAGCCTGGACGGCCACCGCCACGCCCGAGGACGAGCCGCCGGTGATCATGATCGCGCCATCCGCCTCGACCATGCGTTTGGCCGAGGAGCGGGCCGCGTCCGACTTGGTTTGGGTGTCGCCGGTAACGTAGGTTACCTTCTTGCCGTTGATCCCGTTGCCCTGAAGCTCCTTGGAGGAAAAAGTGTTGAGCATCCCGGCATCGCCTTCGCCGTTCAGATGCTCGACCGCTAACTCATAGGCCCGAAGCTCATCCGCGCCCTCATCGGCATAGGCCCCGGTCTGGGGCACGTTAAAACCCAGCGTGACCGTCGAGCCCGTCGGCTCGTTCATATAGGCATGGGCCCGTCCGGTAAAAATAGTCGGCGCGGCAAGGCCCGCCCCGATCACCGCGCTGCTGCGAAGCAAACCACGGCGGCTGATCGCCAGTTTTGTCATTCGTGTCCTCCCGACATCATGATGTTTGGACCGACATGCCAGATGGCACACCGAGTCGATCCGATTGAAGAATAGGGGAGGTTCTGTAAAATCGGCAATAAGCTTATGTTTTTGTGCTGGTTTTCTGTGAATTCCGTGACATTGAAATCCGACAATCTGTAAAGCGTTTACACCGCACCGCAATATCACGGCCGGCGCGGCTGCGCTGTCCTGGCGGATTTCCACATCGATTGAACGGGATAACGGGCCTTCGCGCTGCGGCAAGCGCTGGCCGGTTCGCTGCGATAACGGGCTCCGGGCCGCCGAGCGCCGAAAAACAACGCCCCGACAAACCCGCGCGACATCTCCTGGACGTCACCGTCATATCGCCGTGCATATCGCCGTGCATATCGCCGTGGCCTTCCGAGACGCTCCGCCTGGGAACGGCGCCTAAGAGCCAGCCGTAAGGTGCCCCGCAAGCCCTTCGACCGCGATCCAATCGTCTTGGGTCAATCCGCCACGCTTTCGCCCGCGATGCAAGGGCTAAAGCGCCCCCCCGGCCAGGGAGAGAAGGGCGTCACCGCAGGTACGACGGCGCAGCTGGCAGGACGGTCCAGCTGGCAGGAGGGCGCAGCAACGCGGATGGCGCGACGTTCGACCGGCAACCCTGAGCCGGCGCCGTGCAAGGACACCGTAGCGAGACGCCCGGATCTTAGCCCTCGACAAAGACCGAGAACTCGATCCGCCGGTTGAGGGCGCGGTTGCGCCTTGTATCGTTGGGTGCAACCGGCCGCTCCTCGCCATAGCCGAGCGCAGAGATCCGCCTTTCGGCGATGCCGGCAGCGACCAGCCAATTCGCAACGGCGCGGGCGCGGCGTTCTGAGAGTTGCAAGTTCAAGCGCGACGATCCGATCGAATCGGTATGTCCGGCAACGACGATCCGCAACCCGGGGCAACGCGCCACGATATCGGCAACGGTGGTCAGCAGCGGGGCGCTTGCCGGGTCGAGACGCGCGCTGCCTGGCGCGAAATAGACCGCGCCGGTTTGCGACAGCGCCTCGAAACGTGTCTCGCAGGCGGTCATGTCCAACGCGTCAGGCTCCAGCGCGGCGCGCGGCTGGGATGCAAGGCTCGATCGCGGCTCCTGCGCCCGGGGCGCGTCCAGCGCCGCGATTTCAGGGGCAGCGGCTGTTGTTTGGCGGGGCCGAGACGGATCCTGCGGCGCAACCTCTGCAACGGCGAGGTCCGCCGGGGACGGCCCGCTGCGCTTGAAAATAAAGTCGAAAGAGACCGAACCGGCCGGCGTGATCGTGACCTTCGCGGCGTCTTCAAGCTTGCGAACGCCCTCGCTCAAATCGAAATCCGCCGCTGTGATCGGGATCGGGGTGGTAGACGAGACCGAGACGAGCCCATCCGCAATGAGGGTCACCACCACATCGGCGCTCAGATCGCGGGTCACACCATGCAGATCGAGCGTGTAGTCGACCCGCACCGGTAGCCGCCGCACCACGGCAAGATCTGACAGCGCATCGGGATCGATGCGCAGCGAGACCGTGGCAACAGGATGCTCATAGGTCTCAAAAAACAAAAACCGCATGCGCACATTGCGCAGATCGATGCCGGTATCGACGGAATCGAGTGCGATTTCGACCGTCGCACGGCCGTCGGCCGCGATCTGCCCGGATAGCTGCGCGATGCTGCTCGATTCGATAATCGAGACGTTCTTGACCGACTGAAACCGCAGGGTCGAGGCCTCCGGCACCAGCGCCCAACCCGGTTCGAGCGGGTTCGCTGCAGCAGGCTGCGCGGCAAAGAACGCCCATAGAAGCGCCAGCCCAGAGAACGCTCGCCCAAGCCAGGAACACACTGCGCGCATAGCCGCACCTCTTGCCGCAAAACCGGTTTTCCACCGCCATGATCGCGCGCGCGGATTAACCGACTGTTTCGTCGGCGCCGCTATCAACGCTGTCTCCGGGTCGCCATGACGGGCACCCAGTCGCAGAAAGGGCGTGGTCAAGCGATGTCGGGGCTGCTGCGTTTGACGCTCGTATTGATGCTCCTGCCCGCGATGGCCGCGATGGCCGCGGCGCAGGAGCGGATCGCCCTTGTCATCGGCAATGAGCGCTATGCCCATGTGCCACAGCTTGACAATCCGGTCGCAGACGCACGGCTGATGGCGAAGACATTGGCAACGCTAGGCTTCGAAGTTACGCTGCAGACCGACAGTAACCAGCGTGAGATGAAGCGCGCGATTGCCGCGTTCGGCCGACGGCTGCGCAGCGCCGGGCCGGATGCGGTCAGCCTTTTTTACTATGCTGGCCATGGCGTACAGGCCCAGGGGGCCAATTACCTCGTGCCGACCGATGCCGATGTGCTTGACGAGGCGGATCTTTACCTTGTGGGGGTCGAGGCCGATTGGGTGTTGCGGCAGATGGCCTCGGCGAGGCTGCGCACCAGCATCGTCATCCTCGATGCCTGTCGCGACAACCCTTTCGCCGAGCAGGGTTTGGGCGCTCAGGGGCTTGCCCGAATGAACGCTCCGACCGGCAGTTTCGTGGCCTATTCGACCGCGCCCGGGGCGGTCGCCTTGGACGGCGCCGGCCGCAACAGCCCCTTCACCGCGGCCCTGGCGCGCGAAATGACCGTTGCCGGTCGACCGATCGAAGCGGTGTTTCGCGCGGTACGGGCCCATGTCGTCGACCAGACCAACGGCGCCCAGACGCCCTGGGACAGCTCCTCGCTGATCGATGCCTTTTACTTCAAGCAGGAGGAGGAGCGGCCGCCAACGATCTCGATGGCGGAGGAACGGCTGTGGTCGACTGTGCGGGAGAGCGGGGATCTGGTGGAGCTGGCGCTGTTCTTGCGCGCTTACCCCGACAGCATCTATGCCGACACAGCCCGGCGAATGCTGGTCGAGCGCAGCGCGATCCCAGCGCCCGGGCAAGATGGGGTCGAGCCGGGCACGCCTCAGACGGCCCAAACACCCCCTGCGCAGCAACCGCAGGCGACCCTGACACCGATTGCGCCCGCCCAACCCGGCCCCGCGCAAACGCCCCCCGCGCAAACGACCCCCGCGCAAACGACCCCCGCGCAAACGACCCCCGCGCAAACGACCCCTGGCCAGCCCCCCCCGGCGCGAAGCGACCCGCAAAGAACCGCAATGGCCGATCCGGTCGAAGATGCGATGTTCGAGGCTGCGCTGCAGGCCGGCATTCCCGAAGCCTTTGAGAGTTTTCTTGAGCGGTTTCCGCAGGGCCGGCATGCAGCCGAGGCGCAAGCGCAACTGGCCGCGCTGCGTGGCACGCCAAGCCCGCATACGGTTCCGACACCTGGCCATGGGGATGCGAAGACGCCAGCCGCCGACTCCGATCTTGCAGACATCGTGATCGCCTTCGACGCACCCTTGCCGATCGGAACCCGCGCAATCCGCGGACGAACCTTGCGCGAGATCGTCTCCGGCACGCCGCTTTTTCCGCCCATCGAGGGGCTCGACCCCGCGCTTTGGCAGGATCAGCCCTGCGCGGCATGTCATCAGTGGACGCAAGAGGCGCTTTGCACCCAGGGCGAATTCTATGTCTCGGCACCCGACGAGCGGATTGCGGGCAAGCGCCACCCGTTGGGCGAGGCGTTCTTGCGTGCCCTTGCGCGCTGGGCGGAGACCGGCTGCAATTAGGCGCGGGACGCCTGCCCTTCCTTGGGTTTCGTAGCCCCGCGGCGATGCCCTCGGGCAGCGCAAGACCTTGCGTGCGAAACCGCCCGAGGACCAAGCGAGGGTATTTTAGCCAGCCCGCAATAGGCGTCGCGTGCTGGGCGGAGCAAGGCTACGCACCGACATGGGGAGGCGCTAGCGGTGTCAAAAGCCCCATCGAGTGCCCGCTGAGAGCCCGCCACAGGCGCGCCGAGAGCCCGTCGCAAGCCCGAAGAGCGCCCCATGCGCGCCAGACGAACGCCCATCGGTCGGAGATAGGCATCTGCTGGGCCGGATTTGCCGATGCGCTTGGTGCAAGCGCGCCCCGTCCTAGGCCTACGGCATATTTCATTGATGCCAACAAGCCAGGATCCGGCTGTCGCCCCGGGACGGCCCTACACGGCCCAAGACGCCCCGGGACGGCCCAAGACAGCCCAAGACAGCCCAAGACAATGCCTGAGACACAGCCCGCGTCGAAGCGGCGAAGGCCAACGCGACCGCAGCGGGCAAGGCGGGCGACATCATGGCGAGCGGGGTGAGAACCGGCCGCCGCCGGGCGCGCCCTTGCCGAGAACCTCGCGCGCGCCGACAACGAACCCAAGCCGCAAGCCTTGACGTCGGTCAATTGCAACGCCGCTATGCGATTGCATACCGGGCGTTGACAACACCGCCCCCGGCTTTCTTTGTGGAAGCGGCAAGAAAAACTGGTCAGGAGGACGCCTTATGAAGGATGAGACCCCGGACATCGATCCGATCGAGACGCGCGAGTGGCGCGACAGCATCGAGGATGTGATCGACCGGGACGGACCTGATCGCGCGCATTACCTGCTCGACAATGCGGTTCGGATCGTCCGCCAGCATGGGGCGAACCTGCCGTTTTCCGACAACACCGACTATGTCAACACCATCCCGCATGACCAGCAGCCGGACTATCCGGGCGATCTGGCGATGGAGTGGCGCATCCGCACCATCAATCGCTGGAACGCCATGGCGACCGTGGTCAAGCGCAACAAGGTCACCAGCGAGTATGGCGGTCATATCGCCAGCTTTGCCTCGGCGGCGGTGCTTTACGATATCGGGCTGAACCATTTCTGGCGGCCGCGCTCTGCGCACCATGGCGGCGATCTGGTCTTTTTTCAGGGCCATGCGGTGCCGGGGATTTATGCGCGCAGTTTCATGGAGGGCCGCCTCAGCCGCGAGCAGATGGAGAATTTTCGGGCCGAAGTGTCGGGCGGCGGGCTGTCGAGCTATCCCCACCCCTGGTTGATGCCCGATTACTGGCAGTTTCCCACCGTCTCGATGGGGCTGGGCCCGCTGATGGCGATCTACCAGGCTCGCTTCATGAAATACATGCACAATCGGGGCCTCACCGAAATGGGCGAAGGCCCTGCGGGCCGTAAGGTCTGGGCCTTTCTGGGCGATGGCGAGATGGACGAGCCCGAAAGCCTCGGCGCCATCGGGCTTGCGGCACGGGAATCCCTCGACAACCTCATCTTCGTGATCAACTGCAACCTGCAACGGCTCGACGGGCCGGTGCGCGGCAATGGCAAGATCATACAGGAGCTGGAGGGCGAGTTTCGCGGCGCCGGCTGGAACGTCATCAAGCTCGTTTGGGGCAAAAGCTGGGATCCGCTGCTGGCCGCGGATGTCAGCGGCAGGCTGCGCGCGTTGATGATGGAAACGGTCGATGGCGACTACCAGACCTTCAAGAGCCGCTCGGGCAAGTACATCCGCGACAATTTCTTCGGCAAATACCCCGAAACCGCCGCGCTGGTGACCGATTGGACCGATGCCGATATCTGGGCGCTGCGCCGTGGCGGGCATGACCCCGAAAAGGTCTATGCCGCCTATGCCGCGGCGGTGGCCAATCGCGGCGCGCCCACGGTCATTCTGGTCAAGACCGTGAAGGGTTACGGGATGGGCGATGCTGGCGAAGGCCAGAACACCACCCATCAGCAAAAGAAGATGGCGCTGGAGCAGCTCAAAGCGTTTCGCGACCGCTTCGAGATCCCGGTCGATGACGAGCATGTCGGCGACGCGCCCTTGCTGGAGCTCACCAAGGATCAGCGCGATTATATGATGGCGCGGCGCGAGGCTTTGGGTGGGGCCTTTCCCCAGCGGGTTTGGCGCGATGCGCCCAAACTCAAAATCCCGGCGCTGGATGTCTTCTCAGGCCAGCTCAAAAGCACCGGCGAGCGCGAGATCTCCACCACCATGGCCTTTGTGCGGGTGCTCAACACGCTCTGCCGCGACAAGAATATCGGCAAATACGTGGTGCCCATCGTGCCCGATGAAAGCCGCACCTTCGGAATGGAGGGGATGTTCCGCCAGCTGGGCATCTACAATCCCAAAGGCCAGCAATACACGCCCGAGGATGAAGGCCAGCTGATGTATTATAAGGAGAGCGAAAGCGGCCAGGTCTTGCAGGAGGGCATCAACGAGGCCGGCGCGATGGCCGACTGGGTTGCCGCGGCCACCAGCTATTCGGTGCATGGCGTGCCGATGATCCCCTTCTACATCTACTACTCGATGTTTGGGTTCCAGCGCATCGGCGATCTCGCCTGGGCGGCCGGCGACAGCCGGGCGCGCGGGTTCATGCTGGGCGGCACAGCCGGGCGCACCACGCTCAATGGCGAGGGGCTGCAGCATCAGGACGGGCACAGCCATATTCTGGCCGGCACCATCCCCAATTGCGTCAGCTACGATCCCACCTTCCAATACGAGGTGGCAGTGATCGTCCAGCACGGGCTGCAGCGTATGTTCGCCGATCGGGAGGATGTCTATTTCTACCTCACCCTGATGAACGAGAATTACAGCCATCCCGATATGCCTGCGGGGGCCGAGGAAGGGATCCTGAAGGGGCTCTACCGCCTCACCAAAACCGCCAAGCCCGGCAAGAAACATGTCAATCTGATGGGCTCGGGCACGATCCTGATGCAGGCCATGATGGCGGCCGAAAAGCTCAAGGAGGATTTCGGGGTCACCGCCGATATCTGGTCGGCAACTTCGATGAACGAGCTGGCGCGCGACGGCCAGGATTGCACGCGTTGGAACCGGATGAACCCGCTGGAAGACCCCAGGGTTCCTTACGTCACCCAAACGCTCTCCAAGGTCAAAGGCCCCGTCATCGCCGCGACCGATTACATCAAGAGCTATTCAGAGCAGATCCGGCCTTTCGTCAGCCAGCCTTTCACGGTGCTGGGCACGGATGGCTTCGGGCGCTCCGACAGCCGGGCCAATCTGCGCCGCTTCTTCGAGGTCGATGCCAACCATATCGCCGCGGCCGCCATGGTCGAGCTTCTTAAGGCCGGCGCGGTCGATCGCCAGGCCATGGCCGAGGCGCTCGACAAATACGAGATCGATGGCGACAAGCCCAATCCGCGCCTGGTCTGAGGCAAGCGGGACGACGAGGAGGAAGACCCATGCTTGAGGTGACGGTGCCGGATATCGGCGATTTCACGGATGTGCCGGTGATCGGCATTCTGGTGAGCCCTGGGGATACGGTCGCCGCCGAAGACCCGCTGATCGAGCTGGAAAGCGATAAGGCCACAATGGAGGTCCCCGCGCCGGCGGCCGGCACAGTGGCCGAAATCAAGATCAAAGAGGGCGACACGGTCTCGGAAGGCACGCTGATCCTGATGCTGGAGACAGGAGCGGCCGACGCGCCGGCGGAGGCACCGCCCCCCTCGCCCGGGCCGGATACCGCAGCCTCGGCCGCAACGACGCCGAGCCCACCCGCGAACACCCCGGCCCCGCCCGCTCCAGCCTCGCAAGCCGCACCGTCGGGCCAGCTCTCGCCTGTCGATGAAGGGGCGCATAAGGCCGCGCATGCCTCACCCTCGGTCCGGGCCTTTGCGCGCCAGCTCGGCGTGGATCTGGCCGCCATCGCCGGGTCGGGCCGCAAGGGCCGGATCCTGCGCGAGGATGTGGCCGGCGCCTTCAAGACGGTGACCGAAAAGGCCGCCCCCGCCGCGCCCGCCGCTTCGGGCGGCATGGGCATCCCGGCGATCCCGGCGGTCGATTTCTCGAAGTTCGGGCCCGTCGAAGATGTCGCGATGAGCCGGATCAAGAAGCTCTCCGGCCCCGCGCTGCACCGCTCCTGGCTCAACATCCCGCATGTCACCCATCATGAGGAGGCCGACATCACTGGGCTCGATGCCTTTCGCCGGCTGCTCGACGGCAAGGCCAAGGCCGACCGCGACCCCTATCGCGTGACGCTGCTGAGCTTCGTGATCAAGGCCTGTGTGAGCGCGTTGAAGACCCATTGGGAGGTGAATTCCTCGATCCATCCCGATGGCGACAAGCTGATCCGCAAGAGCTACTACCATATCGGCTTTGCCGCCGACACGCCGCAGGGGCTGGTGGTGCCGGTGATCCGCAATGCCGATGCCAAGGGGCTGGTGGCGATCTCGCGCGAGCTTGGCGCGCTGTCGGCCAAGGCGCGCGACGGCAAGCTCTCGGCGGCCGACATGTCGGGGGCGAGCTTTACCATCTCCAGCCTGGGCGGCATTGGTGGCACCGCCTTTACCCCTATCGTGAACGCGCCCGAGGTGGCGATCCTGGGGCTCACCCGCTCCAAGATGCAGCCCGTCTGGGACAAGGAAAGCGAGAGCTTCTTGCCGCGACTGATGCAGCCCCTGTCGCTCTCCTATGATCACCGCGCCATCGACGGCGCCCTGGCCGCGCGCTTTTGCGCCACGCTCAAGGAGCTTCTCTCCGACGAGCGCAATCTGATGCTGTGAGGGCGCGAAGATGGCAGTGATCGACGTCAAGGTTCCCGATATCGGCGATTTCACGGATGTGACGGTGATCGGGGTTCTGGTGGCCCCCGGCGATACGGTTGCGGCGGAGGACCCGCTAATCGAGCTGGAAAGCGACAAGGCGACGATGGAGATTCCCTCGCCTGCGGCCGGCACGGTCAGGGAGATCAAGGTCAAGGAGGGCGACAGCGTTTCGGAAGGTACGCTGATCCTGACGCTGGAAGCCGAAGGGGCCGCCGCTGCCCCGGCCCCGCCGCCCGCTGAGGCCCCGCCGCCCGCTGAGGCACCGAAACCCGCCGCCCCGGCACCGGTTGCGGCCAGCAGCGAAGTGCAGGCCGACATGCATGCCCAGTTCCTGGTGCTGGGATCGGGCCCGGGCGGCTATACGGCCGCCTTTCGCGCCGCCGATCTGGGTCTGCAAACCGTGCTGGTCGAGCGCAACCCCACTTTGGGCGGGGTCTGCCTCAATGTCGGTTGCATCCCTTCCAAAGCGCTGTTGCATGCCGCCAAGGTGATCACCGAGGCCGAGGAGATGGCCGATCACGGTATTTCGCTGGGCAAGCCCAAGATCGAGCTCGACGCCCTGCGCGGCTGGAAGGACAGCGTGGTGGGCAAGCTTGTCGGCGGGCTGGGGGGCCTTGCCAAGCAGCGCAAGGTCACCGTGGTCAGCGGCGTCGGGCGCTTCGTTGCGGCCAATATGGTGGCGGTCACCGATGCGGGGGGCAAGACCACGCATATCTCCTTCGATCAGGCCTGCATCGCCGCGGGCTCCGAGCCCGTCACCCTGCCCTTCATCCCCCATGACGACCCGCGTGTGGTCGACAGCACCGGCGCGCTGGAGCTTTCCGACATTCCCAAGCGGATGCTGGTGCTGGGCGGCGGCATCATCGGGCTGGAGATGGCTTGCGTCTACGACGCGCTGGGATCCAGGATCACGGTGGTCGAGCTGATGGACCAGCTGATGCCCGGCGCGGATAAGGATATCGTCAAGCCGCTCGCCGACCGGGTAAAAAAGCGCTATGAGGCGATCCATCTCAAGACCAAGGTCACGGCGGTCGAGGCGCAGAAATCCGGCCTGAAGGTCACCTTCGAGGGGCCGGACGGCAGCTTCGAGGACCGCTTCGACAAGATCCTGGTGGCGGTCGGGCGCAAGCCCAATGGCGGGCTGGTCGACGCCGAAAAATCCGGGGTGGCGGTGAGCGAGCGCGGTTTCATCGCGGTCGACAACCAGCAGCGCACCAACCAGCCGCATATCTTTGCCATCGGCGATCTGGTGGGCCAGCCGATGCTCGCCCATAAGGCGGTGCATGAGGGCAAGGTCGCCGCCGAGGTCGCCGCCGGCCACAAGCGGGCCTTCGATGCGCGGGTGATCCCTTCGGTTGCCTATACCGATCCGGAGGTGGCCTGGGCTGGGCTGACCGAGACCGAAGCCAAGGCGCAGGGCATCAAATACGGCAAGGGCAGCTTTCCCTGGGCCGCCTCGGGCCGGTCGCTTTCCAATGCCCGCAGCGAGGGCGTGACCAAGGTCCTTTTCGACGCCGAGACCGATCGCATCATCGGGGCAGGTATCGTGGGAACCAATGCGGGCGATCTGATTGCGGAGGTCGCGCTGGCCATCGAAATGGGGGCCGACGCCACCGATATCGGACACACGATCCACCCCCACCCGACCCTTTCGGAAACGGTGAACTTCGCCGCGGAAATGTTTGAAGGAACAATCACAGATCTGATTCCCCCAAAGCGCAAGAAGGCCTCCTAGGCCCAGGGCGACGCCGGCGCGTAAAGAGGCTGGAAAGGTTGCTCGGGCAATAATCCGCCGGAGTCGCAGCCGAATCGCAATGTTCCGCCGAAGTTGGGCGGGACTTGGGCAATGCCGTCGGAAAAAACGCGGTATTTGCTGCTCTTTTTGGTTCGACCCGTCAGCAAATCCTGATACTTTCTTACGCAGGTTGGGGGCGCAATCTGGGGACGGCCGCTATGCGGTCGATGCGCGAGCAAATGGCGGCCTGCCAACCGCTGGGGATACAGTAGCCAGTAGCTCATAGCCGTGCAGGGCGAAGGCGTCTGCACGCCGTCAAGACTCGCGCATTTGTGTCGTGACGAGGTAGGAAATGCAGTTCGATCCGGCAGAAATTGACACGCCGCTTGGCTTACGCCCGGTCATGGGGCTCAACCAAATCAACGGGGTGCCGGTCAACGGGACAGGGCTTGTTGGCAGGGTCTATGCGCCCGGAGACTCCATTTGGTCGATCACGCGCCTGCGCGAGATCATTCTGAACAACGCCCCCGATCTGACCTTCACCGCGAGCCAGCTGAGCTATCGCGGCAAGGAGTCCGACATCAGCGTTGCCGAGTTTCTCGGCGAGGATGCGGCCTCGGCCCGCGGAGGCGACCCGGAGGCACTGGTCGTCGAGCCGGCCGGCATGTCCTTTACCGGCTTCATGTACATCCCCCAGGGCGTGCATGAGATCACCGTGCGCTCGGATGACGGGTTCTCGCTGAAAATCGGCGGCGTTACCTTCTCGCATCACGAGGGCGGACGGGGCACCTCGCCGACGGATCGCGTGGCGGAGTTCGATGGCGGCCTCTACCAGGTCGATTTGCTTTACTTCGATGGCGGCGGCGGGCAGTCGCTGAGCCTAGAGATGGATGGCATCGTCGTCGATCAGAGCGCCTTTTACGCCACGCCGGCGCAGTTCGTGCAGGCGATGAACAGCGAAAAACTCGTGAGCACTTCGGTCTATCACCCCGCGCATTTTCTGGGCGAGGACAGCCTCGATGCGAGCGGTCGGATCAACGGCACCTATACCCGCGACGTGATCGACGGCAAGGGTGGCAACGACCTGCTGGTCGGCCTGGGGGGCGACGATTCCATCGAGGGCGGTTACGGTCACGACCGGCTTTACGGCGGCACGGGCAACGACATCATGGATGGCGGCCGCGGCTCGGACCTGCTGATCGGCGGCGATGGCGACGACATCCTGATCGCCCGGTCCGATGCCGGGATCACCCGGATCGGTCAGCTGGCGGTCGGCCGTCCGACCCGTCCGGATCCTGACAACGAGGTTAATTACGGTCGCGATTACCTAAAGGGCTGGGAGAACCACCCCAAGGTTGCTGACGACATTCTGGTGGGCGGGGCAGGAAACGACACCTTCCTGATCTCGCCGCAGATCAACGCCAAGCTCGACATCATCCGCAAGCATGTGCGCTCGGACGGCACCATCAACTGGGCCGGTGTGGCAGGCGAAAACGACGAGCTTCACGATCACTGGGTCGACAGCTTCGGCATCGACATGATCGCTGATTTCGTGAAGGGCGAGGACAAAATCGCCATTATCGGCCACACGGTCGATATCTGCGATATCTGGTATCGCGATACCGATGGCGATGGCGATATCGAGACCATCGTCAATATCGCGTCCAACCAGTCGGGCAACTGCGTGCGCACCGGCGAGACGGTCTGCAACTGCATCGACAATATCGCCACGGGCGGCGGCGGTGCGCATGACGGCGACCTGATCGGCCAGCTGATCATCCATGGCGACCGGGTCACCGAGGATGATATCGTAATCGATGCCGGCGTCACCTACGGCATTGTGGACAGCATCGACGATGTCGCCGAAGCCCGCTATCCCGACGGCGCGACCAAGGTCACCAAGATCGGCAATCAGGTCTATGTCGGCTACGACACGCGCGATGGGAGTGATTACGGCGCGATCTCGGGGTCGCCCGAAGACTTCATGACCAACCCCTTTGCGGCCCAGGTGACGACGGGCGCGCCAACGGTTCGAAATGTAGAATACACCCGCGGCCATTTCGACCCGCTGCGCCAGGTCTCGATCGACGGCAAGACGATGATCGGAAATGGGGCGGATGATGTGATGTCCTCGGCGCCCGGTGCGGGCTATGTCGATCCGACACCGGCTGCGTTGGCATTCTGGCGGCTTTCCGACAACGGTCAGGGCAGCGCGAAGGATCTGCGCGGCGGCCCCGATGCACGGGCCTATACGCTGTATGAAAGCCAGGCGTTGATCCGCACCGATGGCGGAACCACCGGGCCTTACGGAACCTCCGGCTCGGCACTGTCCTTCAATGGCGAGGATGAGTTCGCCTACATCTCCAGCACCACCGCGCATCAGGTCAGCCAGGGCACGATCGCGATCTGGATCCGCCCGGACGATCTTTCCGACGACATGACGGTGATCTCCAAGGACCGCAAGGGCAATGGCGAGGGCGGCCATTTCCGTCTCGACGTGACCGAGGATGGCGGTCTGTTCATGCGTTTTGCCGAAGGCGATGACGGTGGAAACAAGTCCTGGATCACCGCCAAGGGGATCGTCGAGGAAGGCGCGTGGACCCATCTGGCAATCTCGTTCACCGAAGAGGGCGTGCAGGTCTACAAAGACGGCCAGACGCTCAACGACTTCTACTGGATCCCGGCCGAGGGGAATGTCGATACGCCAGGCGAATACACCGAAGCCTACCTGACGATGAACAGCGAGGGTTGGGTCCTCGGCGCCAACGCTTCGGGGGTCGAGGACACCTCCAGCGCCGGCGCCTTTGCCACGGATGACGAAGACCTCGACGATCCGTTTTTGGGCGCGATGGCCGATTTCGGCCTTTGGGGCGGGTTTACCAAGGAAGACGCCCTAACCGGGGCACAAGTCTCGTTCTTGCACGAACGCGGCCCGGCTGCGTTTCTCGACGGCCGCTCCGGCGTCGACCCGATCTTCAACGCGATGGACGTTATGGCTGGCGGCAGCGGCAATGACACGCTGGACGGGGAGGGTGGCGACGACCGTCTTTACGGCGGCGGTCACGATGACAGCCTGATCGGCGGGTATGGCGACGATATCCTGATGGGCGGCGACGGGCGCGATGTGCTCGACGGCGGGCGGGGATCGGACCTTTTGTTGGGCGGCGACGGCGATGACGTTCTGATGAGCCGCTCGGATGCCGGCGAACAGCGCGCCGGGCAGCTGGTTCTGGGCGAACCGTCGCGCGATTTTCCCGACCCCTCCATCTCCAACCGCTTTCTCAAGCTGGTCGATTGGGTCGATCAGCCGCTGGTCGCCGACGATGTGCTTGTCGGCGGCCGCGGGCGCGATCTTTTTTACTTTCAGCCCACGCTGAATGCAAAACTCGACATCATCATGGAGCATGTCGAGGACGACCGGACGATCGACTGGCAGGGCGTTGCGGGCGAGAACGACCGGATCCACGACCATTGGGTGGACGGCATCGGGGTTGAGATTATCGCCGACTATGCCGCCGATGAGGATACGATCGTGGTCGCCGGACACACGGCCAATATCGACATCGAGTACAAACTTGTGGACACCGACAATGACGGCTTTAACGACAGCGCCGTTTCGGTGATCTCGGTCTACTCGCAACAGGGCAACAATGGCGGCGCCCATGACGAGGACCAGATCGGCTATATCGTCGTGCATGGCGATATGGTCCGCGAGGAGGACGTGCTGACCAACCGCATGGCCTTCTACGGGATTGTAGACACGATCGACGAATTGCAAGAGGCGGTCGCTCCCTCGGGCCCGACCAAGCGCACGGTCGATAAGAACGGCACCGTTATCTTCGGCTATGACAGCCGCGATCTTGCCGGCGATCCGATCGGATCGAACCCCGAAGCCTTCTCGTCCAACAAATACCTGTCTTCGTCTTTGGTTGAGTTTGCCAATCCGACGGCAGGCCTGGGCGGCATGCCGCAGATCCTGGCCGAACATGGCGGGCGCAGCTTTGCCGGCAACGGGCAATACGCGGTTCTACCGCATCGCAGCGCGCAGGCCCGGGACGAAGGCACCTGGATGCTCAGCTTTACCGCCGACGATCCCGGCGACGGCACCCAGGCGTTGTTTTCCAAGGACCATACCGGCTTTCTCAATGGCGGGCATCTGACCATCGGCATTGATGGAGATGCCGAGCTGTTCGCCCGGTTTCAAAGCACCGATGAAAGCGTCGAGCTGCGGTTCGACGATGCCATCGAAAGGGGCAAACAATACCATATCGCCTTCAGCTTCGATGCCGAGAAACTGCAGCTTTTCGTCAACGGTGTGCTGGTCGATGAAGAAGACGGGTTCGCGGGCGGCATGACCGGCAATTCCGAACATGCGGTTCTGGGCGCGTCGACCGCCTCGCGATCCGGCGCCAATTTGAACCTCAAGAACTTCTTCGACGGCACGATCGAGGATGTCTATATGCTCGCGCGGCCGATCGAAGGCGTCGAGGCGCTGCTGATCGCCGATGGCGGTGGCAATCCCCGCGTGTTGCATCGGGTGCCGCAGGAATCCGCCCCGCCCGAGGCGCCGGTCAACAAGATCTGGGGTACGGTCAATGCCGATGTGCTTACCGGAACTGCAGGCGACGACAGCATTGTCGGATATGCCGGCAATGACCGCCTGATCGGAACCGGCGGCGACGACGTGCTGGTGGGTGGCGCCGGGAAAGACATCCTTGCGGGCGGGGCCGGCATGGATGTCTACGATTTCGACCTGCTGGCGCATAGCGGGGCGTTGGCGCGCGATGCTGATGTGATCGTCGGTTTCGGAAGCGGCACCGATGCGCTGGACCTGTCGGATATCGATGCGAACCCCGCTTTGGGCGGCAATCAACCGCTAAGCTTTATGAACGCGTTCAGCGGCGCGGCCGGCGAAATCCGGATCATCGAAGTGGCCGCGAACCGCAGCCTTGTACAGGTCGATGCCGACGGCGACCGCCGGGTGGACTTTACGGTTGATGTGCGCGGACAGACCGTGGCGGAGACCGACCTGATCCTTTGACACGACCCGAGCCGCCGCCGGGTTGGGCCAAACTTCGGCCCGGCGGCAAGGCTTTGCAAATCGGGGCCGGGCGGGGTAGGACGATGACGGCCGGCCCCTTAGCTCAACAGGATAGAGCAGCGGACTTCTAATCCGCAGGTTGAGGGTTCGAGTCCTTCAGGGGTCGCCAGTACTGCGAAATTGCCCGTCTAGCGCCTGACCCGCCTTTGCTGTCCTGGGATCATGGCGCATTGTAAGCTGCGCCCACCCCTTTGGCTTCTGCAGGCCGGCAAACGCCTTTTCGGCCGCACCGAGCGCCGTAATCGGGCGCCACAAAAGCGACTGTACCGCAAGCACTCATCGCGGTGCGACGTCTTGAAACGAACATAAGATAACGCTTATGATAAGATATGGCTTATGAAAAGCAGCTCTCAGCTCTCGCACATCCTCTTCGGCAGAGCATTCTTACGTCTCTCAGCGCGTCGCCCAAATCCGTGCGCGAGCTGACCGATGATTTCGACGCCACCCAGCCGGCCGTTTCGCAACATTTAAAGGTGCTGCGCGACGCAGGGCTCGTCGAGGTGAAGGCCCAGGGCGCAAAGAACATCTACTTCGCGCGATCCGAAGGTCTTCAAGAACTGAAGGTTTTTCTCGAACAGCACTGGCGCTCTCTTTTAAACGCGATGGATGATTGAGGAGGTCTCAGGCTATGAGCGTAGAACCCGTCGAAGTCACCGTCGTCCTTCGCAAAACCAAGCGCGAAGCCTTTATTGCGTTTACACAGAAAATCTCCGGCTGGTGGCCTCTGGAAACCCATTCTGTCGGCCCTTACCTAGGCGAGCCGATGCCCCAGACGGTGGTTTTAGAGCCCTATGAGGGCGGTCGGATCTACGAGATGTCACCGACGGGTATTGAGCGTGTTTGGGGCACCATCACAAAATGGACCGAAGATGAAGAGATCGAGTTCACCTGGCATCCGGGCCAGAAAGTCGATCGGGCGACAACGGTGAACGTTACGTTTCAGACGACCGACAACGGCGCCACGGTCGTTGCCTTACGGCACAGCGGTTGGGAGGTTTTGGCGCAAGAGGCGCAAAACACCCGCGACAACTACGACAGGGGCTGGGCAGACATTTTAACGATCCGCTACCGAGACTTTGCCGAACGACAGAGCCCGGCTTGAGCATCGGTTCCTCTGCCCCATCTTCCGCCCGGCCCGAGCGATCCAGGCGCCCTCTGCACCGTATCCGGTTTTGCGGCGGCGTTGCGCGCCGAGAAAGGCGGCTGATCTCAACAATCCAAAGCGCGCTGGCGCCCAGCACCACGCCCCCTTGCGCGCTCGGCCAAAGAGCCCGGACCCTGACGGTGGATGCGCCGTACGTCCTGGCGAACACCGGCCGGTCTGGGCACCCTTTTTTTAGCGGCTACTTCGTCTGCATCCCCTCCATCATCTTGAGAACCCTGCGTCGGGGCAGCAAAGGCGAGACCCAGTTCAGCATGAAGGCCAGCCGGCCTTCGTTAAAGGCAATCAGCTCTCCTTTGAGCATCGCGTCATAGCCGCATTTGGCAACGGATGCCGGCGTGGCGCCTTTTTGATTGGCCAACCCTGTCCCCTCCAGATCGGCAGCCGCCACAAACTCGGTGTTGACCAGACCCGGGCACAAGGCGGTCGAAGTGATGCCATGCCTGCGCATCTCCTGATCGATCGCCTGGCTAAACGAGGTCACAAAGGCCTTGGTCGCAAAATAGACCGCTTGATAGGGGCCGGGCACAAAGCTGGCCGTCGACGAGACCTGCAGCATCTTGCCCCCGCCCCTTGCGCGCATATCCTTGCCGAAGAGATAGCTGAGCGTCACCAGGGCCGAAACGTTGAGATCGATCATCGCCTGATCCTTGGCAAGATCACGGTCCAGGAAGCCACCATGCCCGCCAAACCCCGCATTGTTGATCAGAATGTCGATCTCGATTCCGTTCGCCTTGACCGTTTCATAGAGTTTGGTCGCCTGCGCCGGCGTTCCGACATCCATCGCAACAACGGTTACGGAAATGGAATGCGCCGCCTCAAGCTCGGCTTTCAGCGCGTCAAGCGGCGCCTCGCGCCGGGCAACGATGACGAGATCGCCACCCTTCCTGGCATGGTATCGGGCGAATTCGGTGCCGATGCCGGACGAGGCGCCGGTGATCAGGGCGGTCTTGGCCATGGGTTTCTCCGCTTCGTCAACACTTGTTGACATCCCACTTAGAGGTGGCGAAGGGGCATGTCAACAACCGTTGACAAAAAAGTCGAAGCGCGTAGACAGGCCCCGTGACCAAGACGGCATCAACCCGGGAGAGACTTCTCGCCGCCGCCCGCGATCTGTTCTGGACCCGCGGCTATTCGAATGTGTCCGTCCGCGACATCACGAATGCGGCGGGGGTCGATGCGGCGCTGGTCTCGCGCTACTTTGGCGGCAAGCAGGGGCTATTTGAGGCGACGCTGGCGGGGATTCCGCGCTGGGAAGCCTTGGACGCCGAGGGCGAAGCGCTGCTTGCGGCTGCGGTTGCAAGCTTTGCGCATCCCTTCGATCCTGATTGCGTGCAGGCCAACCCGTTTACGATGCTTTTGTCCAACATCATCGACCCCGAAATGGGCGACAAGATCCGTACGCTGGTTCAGGAGGGTCTGGCCGCACCGCTTGCCAGGAAACTCGACGGCCCATATGTCGAAGAACGTGCGGCCATGCTGTTGGCGGCCCTGTTCGGCATGGCGCTCATGCGCAAGAACTTTCAGATCGCGGCGTTGACCGATCCGCCTCCGCAGGAGGTAAGCGCCCAGATCCGCCATCTTGCGCAGGCCGCCTTGCATTTCAAAGCCTAACCGAACGCAGCCTGCGCACACATGCCTGCACCGCAAGGGCTGGCTCTTCGTAAGGGTACGCATCCTAGATCCGCGCTAGCATGCGGTCCAGATGCGACACATCGTCAGGCAGCAGAAAAGACAGCACCGCGCAGGCGATGGAAATCACGCCGGTGCTGGCCGGGTTGCGGCCTGTTCCCAGCGATCTGGACTGATGCTGTCCCACCGAGCCTGCAAGAAGGTCGCCGTCATGCGCACCGCAAGGCAAGCCAGCCGCTGCGACGGCGGCCTGAGCGACTTTGGACGGATGCGTTTGCGGCATCTGAACGCTCATGCGAAACCCGCGCTCGACCGACAGACGCTCAGATGCGCGTTCGAGACCCTCAATGGCGCTTTCCCCTTTTTTACAGTCGGAGCAAAGCACAGGCGCGGCTCGGGCGCTTCACGCGCCCGACGCCCTAGGTTGGGGGCTCATTCATGTCCAAGCGATGACGATTGAGACGAGGGCCAAGGCGGCGAGGTAGTTTCTGGCAAAGCGATCGTATCGAGTAGCGATCCGCCTCCAGTTCTTAAGCTTTCCGAACAATCTTTCGATGACA